>JAJDVS010000058.1 GCA_022825945.1 Pseudomonadales bacterium | reverse complement strand
TGTTCCAGGCGGCGCCGGCCGTTGCGGCCGAGCGGGACTTTCACGACATCGCGGCGGCGGTTTCCGCCGAACGCATCGAGCGGGACCTGCGGACGCTGGTCGGTTTCGGTACGCGCCATACCTTGTCGGAGACGGCCTCCGACACCCGCGGCATCGGCGCGGCGCGCCGCTGGCTCGAAGCCGAGTTCAATCGGATTTCAGACGCCTGCGGCGGCTGTCTGGAAGTGTTTACCGTCAGCGGCGTCGTTTCCGGCGAGAACCGCATTCCCGACCCCGTGGAAGTGGTCAATGTCGTTGCCTTGTTACGGGGCGAGAGCGAGCCGAACCGGATGCTGATGATGTCCGCCCATCTGGATTCCAGGGTCAGCGACCCGATGAATTTCGAGTCCGATTCTCCGGGCGCGAACGACGACGCCTCGGGCGTGGCCGGCGTCATCGAGGCGGCGCGGGTGCTGAGCCGGTATCGATTCCCGGCCACCATTGCCCTGACCGGTCTTTCCGGCGAGGAACAGGGCTTGCACGGCGCCCGGATTCTCGCGCAGCACGCCATCGACAGCGGCTGGGATCTCGACGCCGTGCTCAACAACGACATGATCGGCAATATCACCGGCATCAATGGCGTCATCGACAACACCACCGCGCGGGTTTTTTCCGAAGGCACGCGCTATCTGGAAACCGAAGGGGAAGCAAATCAGCGCCGTTTGCAGGGCGGCGAGGTCGATTCGCCTTCGCGCAACGTCGCCCGCTACGTCGACGAAATGGCGGACCGCTACATCCCCAATCTCGACACCATGATGATCTACCGGATTGACCGCTTTGGCCGCGGCGGCGATCACCGGCGCTTCAACGAGGCGGGTTTCCCCGCGGTGCGAATAATGGAGACCAACGAAAACTACAACTACCAGCATCAGGACATTCGCGTCGAAGACGGCATCGCCTACGGCGACGTGATCGAGCACGTGAATTTCGAATACGCCGCCAAGCTCACGGGGCTGAATGCGGTCACGCTGGCCGCCATGGCCTGGGCGCCCGCGCCGCCGGCCGCTGTCACGATCGAAGGCGCCGTTCGCCCGAGCACAACCTTGAACTGGGAGAAAGTGCCAGGGGCCGCCGGCTACCGGGTGCATTGGCGGCTGACGACTTCACCGACCTGGGACTTTCAGCGGGATGTCGGCGACGTGGACAGTTTCACGCTGGAGAACCTCGTCATCGACAATTACTTCTTCGGTGTCTCGAGCCTCTCGGCCGATGGCGTCCAGAGCCCGGTGGTTTTTCCCGGTCCAGCGGGATCGTTCGACTGATTCCGATTTCTCCCTATCGCAAGCAAAACAAAACCACGCCAGGAGCCTGCGCCGCAGGAATTCTCGAAAGCGAATTTGCAGCCGTGAACTCCTGCGGCGCAGGCTCCTGGTGAGCGGCAGCTTGAGATTCAGGCCGAAAAATGCTTGAATGCGCAGCCATTCGGCGGCGTCTCATTTCATCTCCCTCGCCGCTCTGCGACTGGCCAGCAATCGATGACTGAAACCGCAGCCCGGCAAGTTTTCGCCTCCTGGCGCGACTACTACGAAATGTGCAAGCCCCGGGTGGTCATGCTCATGGTCCTGACCTCGCTTGTGGGCATGTTTCTTGCCGTGCCCGGCATGGTTCCCTGGCGCGTGCTTCTGCTCGGCAACCTCGGCATTGCGCTGGTTTCCTGCTCAGGCGCCGCTGTCAATCATCTCCTGGACCGCCGCATCGACCGCATCATGGGCCGCACTTCCGATCGGCCGCTGCCGCAGGGCCGGGTCGAGCCGGTGCAGGCCGCAGTTTTTGCGCTGCTGCTCTGCACCAGCGGCATGGGCATTTTACTGTTGTGGATCAATCCGCTCTGCGCCTGGCTCACGCTGGCTTCCTTCGTCGGCTACGCCTTCATTTACACCGGCTACCTGAAACACGCCACTCCCCAGAATATCGTCATCGGCGGGCTTGCCGGCGCCATGCCGCCGCTGCTTGGCTGGTCGGCGGTGACCGGAACCATTGAAGCCGACGCGCTCGTGCTGGTGCTGATCATCTTCGCCTGGACGCCGCCGCATTTCTGGGCGCTGGCGATTCACCGCAAGGATGAATATGCCCGCTCCGGCGTTCCCATGCTGCCGGTCACCCACGGCGAGTATGCGACCCGGGTACATATCGTGGCGTATACCCTGATTCTGGTGGCGGCAAGCGTCATTCCCTGGTTTACCGGCATGAGCGGCTGGCTCTACCTGGTCGCCGCGCTGCTGCTTGGCGCCGGATTCCTGTACTGGTCGGGCCGGCTCATGTTCCGCCCGCGACCGGATATTCCCATGCGCACTTTCGGTTATTCCATCGTCTACCTCGCGCTGCTTTTCGCTGCCCTGCTGGTGGATCACTACCTGACCTGAATGGCACATGGCCGCCATCCGCCTCAACCGCACAGTCTGGCTGGCATTCGCCCTGCTGAATGTGCTGCTGTTGATGCTGATCGCGCTGCTGCTGCAGTTTCGCGCCGGCCGCGCCGAGCTTGCCCGGCTTGACAGCCTTGGCGCGGTGGTTTACCCCGAACCGGTTCCGCTGCGCGAAATTGCCCTGAGCGACCAGCGCGGACAGCCATTTGATCTTGGCGACATGCGCGGCGCGTGGAACCTGGTGTTTTTCGGTTTCAGCAATTGCCCCGATATGTGCCCCCTGACCCTGGCGGAAATCGAGCGCTACTACCGGGACCAGGGGGAATCCGCGGAAGCGCCGGTGCAGATCGTTTTTGTTTCGATTGACCCGGCGGACACTCCGGCCGTCATCGGCGAGTATCTGGATGGATTCCACGAGGATTTCATCGGTCTCAGCGGCAGCAGGGAAGCCGTCGCCGGGTTTGCCGGCCAGATGTTTGCCAATACCGGAGCCGGGATGGACGCCGGCCACGGCCAACCCGCCGATGCCCCCGAAGGCATGATCAGCCACAGTATCCATATCGCCGTGGTGGGCCCGCTCGGCGAACTGGTTGGCCTGTTGCGGCCGCCGCACCGCGCCGCAGCCATTGGCGAGGCGCTGCGGCTGATCACGCAGCGGGCCTGAACCCGGACAATGAAACATGGCCGGCAATGAGCGCCATCCCGAACTCATCCTGGTAGACGGCTCTTCCTACCTGTTTCGCGCCTATCACGGGCTGCCGCCCCTGGTGAACAGCCGGCAGCAGCCAACCGGCGCCATCCGCGGCGTGATCAACATGATCCGCAGCCTGCTGAACAAGTATCCCGGCAGCCGCATCGGCATTGTTTTCGACGCCAAGGGCAAGACCTTCCGCAGCGAGATCTACGCCGAATACAAGGCGCACCGCCCGCCCATGCCCGAAGACCTGCGCAGCCAGGTCGAGCCCATCCTCAGCATCATCCGCGCCATGGGCCTGCCCCTGCTGATCATCGATGATGTGGAGGCCGATGACGTCATCGGCACGCTTGCCGTGCAGGCCGGGGCGGACCAGGCGCCCACGCTGATTTCCACCGGCGACAAGGACCTCGCCCAGCTTGTCACCGGGCGGGTGGCGCTGATCAATACCATGAACGACGAATTGCTCGACCCTGCCGGGGTGGAGCGGAAATTCGGCGTACGCCCGGAACAGATCATCGATTATCTCGCCCTCATGGGCGACAAGTCCGACAATATTCCCGGCGTCCCTGGCGTGGGCGCGAAAACCGCCGTCAAATGGCTCGGGGAATATGGGTCGATGCAGGGAATCATCGATCATGCCGACGCCATCAAGGGCAAGATCGGTGAAAAGCTCAGGGACAATATCGAACAGCTCAAGCTGTCATACCGGCTCGCCACAATCCGTACCGATGTGCCGCTGGAACTGAAGTACCAGCAACTCCTGCGACAGCCCGAGGACAAGCGGGAACTGCACCGCCTGTTCAGCGAACTCGAGTTCCGCACCTGGCTGCGGGAACTCGAATCCGAAGGCGTGACTGCCACGCCGGCAACCGGGCCGGCCACCGAAAAGGCGCAGGACAGCCCGAAATCCGAACTTGACCTGGACGCCGCGCCACCCGGAGCCGCAACCACGATCATCACCAGCGAAGAGCAGCTCCACGAACTTGTGACCGAACTCGGCGCCGCTCCCACATTCAGTTTCAATCTGGAAGCCGAACCAGGGCATTTTCTCCAGGCCCGCATCATCGGCGCCGCTTTTTGCGCCAAACCCGGACAGGCCGCCTACATTCCGCTTGACCACGACTACGAGGGCTGCCCCGGACAGTTATCCGCCGAGCGGGTTTTCAGGGCGCTGCAGCCATTGCTGGAAGACGCCCTCAAGCCGAAATGCGGCTATGACCTGAAACATCAGCTTCATTTGCTGGAGAACCTCGGCATCCGCCTGCAGCCGGTGAAATCCGATGTGTTGCTGGCCTCCTATGTGGCCAACTCGGTGGCCGTGCGGCATCAGCTTGAATCCATCGGCAGGCGTTATCTGGACCATGCCCCGCCAGACCTGGAAAGCCTCACCGGCAAGGGCCGCGGGCGGCTCGCCATGCACCAGCTCGATGTGCGGGAATTCGGCGACTGGG
Source organism: Pseudomonadales bacterium (assembly GCA_022825945.1). GTDB lineage: Bacteria > Pseudomonadota > Gammaproteobacteria > Pseudomonadales > Pseudohongiellaceae > UBA9145. The sequence continues at coordinate 4,776 of JAJDVS010000058.1, read as the reverse complement.
CCGGCGAACGGGTGGACCTCATCCTGCGCCTGACGGCGACCCTGGAGAAGCACCTGCGCGAGAACGGCCAGCTTGAAGGGCTCTACCGTTACTTCGAGATGCCCCTCGCGCCGGCCCTGCAACGCATGGAGCGAAACGGCATCCTGCTTGACCGGGAAGCCCTGGCGAAGCAGAGCGCCGAACTCGCCGGGCAGCTTGCCGAGCTTGAACAGGCCGCTTTCGCGCTCGCCGGGGAGAATTTCAACCTGTCCTCGCCCAGGCAATTGCAGGCGCTGCTCTACGACAAGCTGCAACTGCCGGTATTGCGCAAGACGCCCAAGGGCCAGCCTTCCACCGCCGAGGATGTGCTGCAGGAACTCGCTGAAAAATACGAACTGCCCCGGCTGCTGCTGCGACACCGGTCCCTCACCAAACTCAAGTCCACCTATACCGACAAGCTGCCGCTGGAATTGCAGGCCGGCACCGGCCGCATTCACAGCAGCTTTCAGCAGGCGGTGGCGGCAACGGGCCGGCTGTCTTCCATCGATCCGAACCTGCAGAATATTCCCGTGCGAACCGCCGAGGGTCGCCGGGTGCGCCAGGCCTTTGTCTGCCAGCCGGGATACCGGCTTGTGGCGGCGGATTATTCCCAGGTGGAGCTGCGCATCATGGCGCATCTGTCCGGCGACCCGGGATTGCTCGCGGCCTTTTCCCGGGCCGAGGACATCCACCGCGCCACCGCGGCGGAAGTATTCGGCGTCGCCGTGGAAGATGTGGCGCCGGATCAGCGGCGCAGCGCCAAGGCGATCAATTTCGGCCTGATCTACGGCATGTCGGCTTTCGGTCTTGGCCGGCAGTTGAATATCGGCCGGGAAGAGGCCCAGCACTATGTCAACCGCTATTTCGAGCGTTATCCCGGCGTCCGCGCCTTCATGGACCGCACCCAGGCCCAGGCCACGGAACTCGGCTATGTGGAAACCGTTTTCGGTCGCCGGCTCTATCTGCCGGACCTGCGCGCCGGGCGCGGCATGCTGCGGCGGGCGGCATTGCGCACGGCCATCAACGCTCCCATGCAGGGCACCGCCGCCGACATCATCAAGCAGGCCATGATCGACATCGACCTGTGGCTCGAAAGCGAGCCCATCAAGGCCTGGATGCTACTGCAGGTGCATGACGAACTCGTTTTTGAAGTACACGAGGAAGATCTGCAATTGCTCTGCGACGGCGTCAGGTTCCGCATGATCAGCGCCGCCGCCCTCGATGTGCCGCTGGTGGTGGACATCGGCGTCGGCGCCAACTGGGACGAAGCTCACTGAAGTGATTGAGACACCGAATCAAGGGAATGAAAGTTACGCCCACCCATACAAAGGAAGCTCTGATCAAGTCAGAGCTTCCCTGCGGCACATGGAAGTGCCGCCGTATTCGATGGCGTAAGCCATTGAATACGGGAGCAAAACAAAACCATGCTTTTGTTTTGCGATAATGAAAAACTCCACGGATGGAGTTTTTCAGAAAGTACCAAAGGTTTTTCGAACTTGCTATTCAGGCTTCGAGCCAGGAATCGAGACGTTCCCGGGCCTGTTCCAGGCCGATGCCGGCAGTGGTGGAAAACAATTGCACTTCCAGGGCGCCGCGACCGGACAGCTCCTTGCGCACCGCCGACATTACATTGTGGGCGGGATTCCGCTTCAGCTTGTCCGCCTTGGTCAGCAGCAGATGCAAGGGCAGCCCGGATTCCTGGGCCCAGTCGATCATCCGCCGGTCAAACTCCTTCAGCGGGTGCCGGATATCGCTGAGCAGCACGACCCCCTGAAGCTGGGCCCGGCCGGTAAGGTAATACCGCATCTCGCGCTGCCATTGCTCCTTCACTTCCAGAGGCACCTTGGCATAGCCATATCCCGGCAAATCCACAAGGTAGCGTCCGGCAGGCCCGGGCACCAGAAAGAAGTTCAGCATTTGCGTTCGCCCAGGGGTCTTGCTCGTCCGCGCCAGCCGGGACTGCCGGCAAATCGCATTGATGGCGCTGGACTTCCCCGCGTTCGACCGCCCGGCAAAAGCCACCTCGGCCAGACTGTCGCCGGGACACCCATCCAGTGAAACCGCACTGGTGGCGAACGTTGTCTGATCGAAGTTCATTGCGTTCGCAGGCCGTGTTGTGAGTGAACATGGCACGGGGCAAGTCGCTGGAGCGATAGCCATATGCGGCGGGCATGCGAGGCAGGAAGCCGAGCCTGAAGCCTGCAGGGAGGTATTTACGGCATCCGCCGCATATGGCTATCGCTCCAGCGACGACTCGAAGGCCTACAAGGCAGCGCGTTCCCGGTCGATGAGGAAATCCACGACTTCCAGCATCATTTGCTGGGTTGGCACATCCGTGCCCGTGACGATCAGGTACTTGCCGTTGACGATCATGTTGGGAGTGCTCTGGATGCGGTAATCCTGCATGCGGCTTTCGGCCTGGTTCACCCGGGTGCGGACGCCGAATGAGTTGAAGGCCCGGCTGAATTCTTCCTTGTCGATGCCGTGGCTGGCGAACAGGTCGGCGATCTGCCGTTCGTTCTGCAGGCGGTTGCCTTCGAGGTTGATGGCGTTAAAGACCGGCTCGTGAACGATGTCCACGGCGTCCAGCGCCTCGGCGGTGTAGTAGATCTGGGCGTGGATTTTCATCAGCCCGTTCCACATGGCGGGAAGGCGGACGAAGTCGATATCGGCTGCCATGCTCGCCTTCCAGTCCTCGACCAGGGGCTCGAAGCGGAAGCAGTGGGCGCAGCCGTACCAGAACGCCTCGATGACTTCGACTTTGGAACTGTCGCGGGTGTTGACCGGAACGGGCAAGGTCACATAGTGCGTGCCGTCCACAAATCTTTCCACCTGCCCGAAAGCCATGTTGGCAAGGGGCAGCGCGAGGGCAAGGGCGAATACCGCAAGTGTTTTTCTGATCATGGATTCACTCCGGGTCGGTTCAGAATCATCTAGGAGGCTCCTGGGAGCCTGCGTCGCAGGCTCCCAGGGGAATGGAAACTACCACAGGCCGGCCCAGGCTCCTAGTGCAAGCCGGCCAGAAAACTGGCCAGGGCTTCGAGCTCCGGGTCGGTAAGGCGCTCGGTGACGACGCGCATCATGCCGCCAGGGTCGTTGGCGCGGGCGCCGGAGCGGAAGTCCTTGAGTTGCTGCAAGCTGTACTCGGGGTGCTGGCCGCCGAGTGAGGGAAAGCCCGCCGGGGCGTTGCCGGTGCCGGTGGGCGAATGGCAGGCGGAGCAGGCCGCCACCTGCAACTCCTGGTTGCCGGCCCGGTACAGGGATTCGGCAAGTTCCACGCTTTCCGGGTCGGCGCCGAGCAGGGTAGGCGCCTGGGCGGCGTAGTATGCGGCAAGGTCGGCGATGTCTTCATCGCTGAGGTTGATGACCATGGCGGTCATGATGGGGCCGGGGCGGGCGCCGGACTTGAAATCCTGCAATTGCTTGATGATGTAGCGCGCATTCTGGCCGGCGATCTTGGGATTGATGGCAAGCTCGCTGTTGCCGTCGGGTCCGTGACAGGTGGCGCAGAGAGCGGATTTGGCTTCGCCGGCGGCGGCATCGCCCTGGGCGAAGGCCAATGACGCGGCTATGGCTGCGGCCATGGCGAACAACAAGAACAGCGATTTCTTCATTTCCTCTATCCCGCTGGATCAGCATTGATGCAATCGTCGCCGGTGCGGAACTGCCGCTGGCCGGGCGGAGGCGGATTATAGCCTGATTCCCGGAGGCTCTCCATTGCTTTGCTTGTGGTCGGCTGCGCGTACCGGACAATCGTGGTTAAATTTGCGGCACCGGGGCGGAGGCCCCCTGGCGGGGCGCCGCGCAAGTCCGGGAATGCTCACACTGATAGGCCAATGGGTAGCCACACCGGCCCGGAATCGCCGGCTGTTCCGGCATTTCGTGCGGCAGGATTTTCTCGGCCAGTTCAGCGCGGCCGCCGCCGGCGCGTTCTGGCTGTTCATCACGCCGGTGATTCACATCCTGATTTATTCCTTCGTTTTCAGCTATGTTTTCCGGCTACGGGAAGTGGCTGATTTCGGTCAGACCCAGTTTGTCATCTTTCTGATCATCGGCTACCTGCCCTGGTTCGCCTGCGCCGAGGCCGTGAGCAAATCGACCAACATGCTGCTTGAGAAGGCGCCGCTGATTACCAAGGTGGTGTTTCCCGTGCAGATCATTCCCGTGGTGGGGACCCTGGTGCCCTATCTGACCCACGGCATCGGTTTTTGCCTGCTGCTCGCGTACATGGCGCTGACCGGGCATTTGTCCTGGCCCTGGCTGCTGCTGCCGGTGGTTTTCGTGCTGCAATTCCTCTTTACCATGGGTCTGGTGGCGGTGCTGTCGGCGCTTTGCGTGTTTTTGCGCGATTTGCAGCAGCTGGTCTCGCTGGCGGTGACGCTGTGGTTTTTCCTCACGCCGATCATTTATCCGGTGACCCTGATCGAAAGTGGATTGCTGCGGGAGTTGTACCTGTTCAATCCCATGCACAGCTTCATCAACCTGTATCGGGAAATCATCCTGCTCGGCAGCTTCTCGCACCTGCAACTCGGCATCGCCGCCGGCTCGGCGCTGTTTTCCTGGCTGCTCGGCGGCTGGCTGTTCATGCGCATCCGGCACGCTTTCGGAGACGTGTTATAGCCATGACCGATCTCCACCCCCGCATCGCCGTCAGCAACCTGAACAAGGAGTTCCGGATCTACGAACGGCCCCAGGACCGGCTCGCGGAACTGATCCTGCGGCGGCCGCGGCATCGGCTGTTTCATGTGCTGAACGATA
>JAJDVS010000070.1 GCA_022825945.1 Pseudomonadales bacterium | reverse complement strand
AGAATCTGAAGCAGCAAATTGCCGATCGCGGCATGCCGGACGGGGCGGACGTACTGATCGGCACGGCGACGCCGGTGCCGAACACCGACGGGCTGATCCGCCAATGCTTCGCCGCCCACTTCGTCGAAGTGGAAGTCGATATGCGCATGGGTACGACCCGGGTGCTGAAATACACCGCGGTGCACGAATCCGGCCGTATCATCAATCCGACCACGGCGAGGGACCAGATTCGCGGCGCGGCAATCCAGGGCATCGGCCAGGCGCTGCACGAGGACCTGCTCTACGACCCGCGCAACGGGCAGCCGCTCAGTCCGGGCTATTACCGGGGGCGGCATCTGACGCACCAGGACATTCCCGATATCGACGTGACCTTCATCGAGACCGACGACGGCTACGGGCCGTTCGGCGCCAAGACCGCCGGCGAGTCCGGCATCATCCTCGCGCCGGCGGCGGTCGCCAACGCGGTGGCGAACGCCACTGGCCGGCGCATGCGGTCCTTGCCGATCACGCGGGACAAGATTCTGCGGGAGGTGTCGGCATGAGAGCGCTGAGCAATCACGACGCAAGCAGTATCTCGGATGCGGTTCAGGCAGCGGCCCGGGCGCGAGCCGAGGGCCGTATTCCGGCATTCTCCGGCGGCGGCACCGATTTGCTGCAGCAAGTCAAGGACGGTACGGATCCGGCGAATGTCATCATCAATCTGCGCACCGTGGACGAGGCGCGCGAGATAGAGGAAGGCGCTGGCGGAATCTCCATCGGCGGGCTGGCCACATTGGCCCAGGTGATGGACGATGCTGCCGTGCGCGCCCGTTTGCCGGCGCTGGCCCAGGCCGCCGAAAGCGTGGGTACGCCGCAGATCCGCAACGTGGCGACGGTCGCCGGCAACATGACCCAGCGCCCCTGGTGCTGGTACTACCGCAACGGCTTCCATTGCTTCAAATCGGGCGGCGACGAGTGCTTTTCGGCGAACGGCGAAAACGGCCAGCACGCCATTTTCGGCGGCGGACCCAGCTTCATCGTGCATCCGTCCGACATTGCGCCGGTACTGGTTGCTTTCGAAGCGGTGTTCCAGTTCGCCGGCCCGGACGGCGAACGCGAAGTCCCGGCGGCGGAGTTCTTCGTGCTGCCCAGGGTCGATCCGCTCAACGAGAATGTCCTCGGCGAGTCGGAAATGCTGGCGCGAATCCTGGTGCCTTCGCCGGCTGATAATACCGTGAGCAGTTATCACAAGGTCATGGATCGGGCGGCCTGGACCCATGCCGAAATCGGCGTGGCAACGGTAATCCAGCGCGACGGCAATGCCGTGGCGGACGCCCGCGTGGTGCTTTCGGGCGTGGCGCCGATTCCCTGGCGGCTGCGCGCTGTCGAGGAATTCCTCACCGGCAGACAGATCACCGCCGAAGTGGCGCAGGAGGCCGGAGAGATGTCGGTCGAGGATGCCCAGCCATTGGCGAAGAACCGCCACAAGTTGCCCATGACCAGCGCCGCCGTGGAACGTTCCATACTTGGGTTGGCAGCGGGTTGAGCGTGCAATGAATCGCAGACAATTCCTGTTTCTTTCCGAAACCGGAGACGGCGGCGCCAGCCTGTCCTGCGGGCAACTCTACATGCGCTACAGGGAACTGACCGGCGCCGCGGCGCATCCTGCCAGGCAATCCACGGATGGCGTCGAGTGGTGGGCCGGAGAGCCGGAATCCGTCCTCACCCGGGAAACGCCCGAAGCGTTTTTCCAGAGCCTGAGCGAAAGCCTGCGGGGCAGGCCGAGGCTGGAACTGACCGACAGCGAATGGCTTGGCGATAGTGATTTGCGGCAGTATGTGGATCGCCTGCTTGACGAATTTCGCCGGGCGGGCGGTCGGGTCGTATGCAAGGAGAAGGCAGCCGCCGCGGAGGCAATGGCATGAATCCATTCCGAAGACCGGTCGCGTTTGGCATTGTCTGCCTGTTGCTCGCTGGCTGTGGCCCCGAACAAGGCGATACCCTGCCCGCACTGGACGCCGACCGGGACCTTGCTGCCCGGGTACAGTCGGCGCTGGCGTCCGCAAGCGACTTGCCGCCGGAATTATCGGTCGAGGTAAGCGATGGCGTGGTCCTGATCTCCGGTGCGCTCGCCTGCGAGGATTGCGGCGGCAACCGCACACCCGGCAACATCGGAACGATCCAGCAATCCCTCGGCACCGTGGTCCGCGCCGTCCCCGGCGTGACTGAAGTGGAATTCCAGCTCAATTACTCTCAGTAGATAAGGTTCGAAAAAACAAGCAAAAACGCGAAAAATGGGTGATATATTCTTGTATTCGAACATTATGGATGTTGGAGAGATCGGTCGCATTGATGCTTTCTTGCTTGCATATCATAAAGTGTTATTATTCGTATCTAATTGCCAAAAAGCGTAGATAAGTACGAAATAATATACACTATGATATCCCGAAAAAACGCATCCACCGCAATCGCCGAGGAGTTCGGGGAACGATTGAAACGGACCCGGCTCAATCGGGACATGACACAGTCCGAGGTGGCGGAACGTGCGGGCGTTTCCAGGCTGGCGGTGCTCAACGCCGAAAAAGGCGACGTGCGGCTGAAAGTGCTGGTGGCGATCCTGTCCGCGCTTGATCTGGCCGGACAGTTGGACCTGTTTCTGCCGAGCCAGGACGTTTCTCCCATTCAACTTGCGCGGCTCAAGGGGAAAATGCGGCAAAGAGCCTCGGGCCAGCGCAAGACCGGAACCGCGGAGCCGGCGCAGTGGTCACTCCAGGTCCCCGGCATCGCGGGAGAGCGAAACAGGGAAAAAGACCTGGGCTGAATGGGAGAGCCGCCGGAATGCTGCATCAGATCACCGAAATCAGATATGACGGACGCCAGGTCGGTGCGATCGGCCTTGATGCCGGCACCGGCATAGGCGCATTCGAGTACGCGCAACCCTTCATCGAAAGTGGCATCGAACTTGCGCCGCTTCGCATGCCGCTGGCGAGCCGCGTGTACACGTTTCCGGAATTGGGGCGGGCGACTTTCGAAGGGCTGCCGGGGCTGCTCGCGGATTCGCTGCCGGATGATTTCGGCAATTCGGTTCTCAGTGAATGGGCGGCCCGGCAGGGCCGCGCGGCGGACCAGCTCAGCCCACTCGAAAAACTCCAGTACATCGGCAGGCGGGGCGTTGGCGCGCTGGAATTCGCCCCCGCCACGAGGCTCAAGGGTCTGAACGCTTCCCAAAATCTGCAACTGGACCTGCTGGTGGAAATCACCCAGGAAGTCCTCGACAGCCGCGCCGGATTTGGTGTCGAAATGAGCGCCAGAGGGCGGGAAGACCGCGATGCCATGATGGCGCTGCTGTCCATCGGAACCAGCGCCGGCGGCGCCCGGCCCAAGGCGGTGGTTGCTTGTAATGAGGATTTCAGCAAGGTCAAGTCAGGACAGGTGGACGCGCCGGAAGGGTTCACCCATTACCTGCTGAAATTCGATGGCGTGAGCGAAAGCCGCCGGGGCCGGGAGCCCTTCGGCGACCCGCTCGGATATGGCGCGATGGAGTACGTCTACCACAAAATGGCCACGGCCTGCGGCATCGGCATGACGCCCTGCCATTTGCTGCGGGAAGGCGACCGGCGACATTTCATCACCCGGCGCTTTGATCGAAGCGGCAACCGAAAGTTTCACGTACAGACGCTGAACGGTCTGGCTCATGTGGATTACAAACAGCCCGGGTCCTTTTCCTACGCCGAACTGTTCGCTGTGCTGAGAATTCTCGGCATGGCGGCCCCGGCGGCGGAGCAACTGTTCCGGCGCATGGTGTTCAACATCGTCGCCAGAAATCACGACGACCATTCCAGGAATTTCGCCTTCCTGTACCGGAGCGGCCAATGGGAACTTGCCCCCGCCTACGATCTGGCGTACAGCTACAAGCCCGGCAGCCGATGGACCCACAGCCACTGGATGACGTTGAACGGAAAACGCGACGGCTTTGCCCGCGAAGATTTTCACGCCCTGGAAAAACTCAGCCCGCTGTTCACCCGGGCGAGGGTCAATCGGATCATCGACGAAATCGTCCACCAGGTCTCGCAATGGCGCAGCCTCGCCGTGGAACACGAAGTGCCCGCCGCCCTCACGGAAACCGTCGAGGAAAATCTGCGCCTTGACTTGTGACCCGGGAGCCTAGGAGCCTGCGCCGTAGGAATTCGCGAAAGCGAAAATTCGCTATCGTCGCGCCCCTGGCCGGTCGATTGAGGCGAATATTGGTGAATATGCAACGAAATCGAGCGGCCAGGGGCGTGGATGAGAGCGGATTTGCAGCCGTGAATTCCTACGGCGCAGGCTCCTAGGCCGGGAATGTCGGTTCCCATTGTCATCCTGCGCGCAGCCGCAGGATATCATCGTGTGGCCACTGCAAGAGATTCTGCGACTACGCTTCGCTTCGCGCAGAATGACATGTTATGGTCCGCCAAAATGAGAATTGCTGACAAAAGTGCGCATGGCTTGTTCCGCCGAAAGGATAACGGCACAATCGGGGGCGCGGATTCAAGTGACGAATGGGGGGGCACACACCGTGAACAGAAGACAGATGATTACCGGTTCGCTGGGCGCGCTGCTGGCGGGGAAGTTCGGCAAACTGCGTGCCGCGGAAGAGGGAGAAATTTTTGTCCCGCCACAATCGTGCCGGCAAACCTTGCGTCTTACCCAGGGGCCCTATCGGACCCGGAGTCCGCAACGTTCCGATGTCAGGGGCGACAGGGAAGGCGTCCCGTTGCGGCTCAAACTCAAGGTCCTCAATCATTATTACTGCACACCCGCCGAAGGAGTCATGGTGGAAATCTGGAGTTGCGATGCCCGCGGGATCTACTCCAATGTCCGGAACATCGTTTTCGATTTCGAAACCACCCGGCGAAGCGGATTTGCGGAAGATACCCGAGGATCCGATTTTCTCAGGGGGCATCAATTCACGGACAGCAACGGAGAAGTCGAGTTCCTGACCCTCATTCCCGGCTGGTACGAGGGCCGTCTGCCCCATATTCATGTGCGAACCACGGCATTTCTCGAATGGACCGCACACGATACGCAGCTCTTTATCCCGAGGGATATCGAGCGCCGCGTGTTCGCATCCGGCCCCTACGCCAGCCACGGCCAGAATCCCTGGACCATCGACCGGGATCTGGTGGTCAAGGGGGACCAGAGCATGGTGGATCAGTTGACCATCTCCATGGAACCGGAAGGCGAAGGCTACGTCGGTGAATTCACCATTGCCGCATCAGGCTGATTGCGGTGCCGGATTTTCCCGGGCGCCATCCGGCGAACTGATGAGCCGGGAATCGGCGCTCCGCCGGCAATCCGAAAAAAACCGCCCTGCCGGGGAACCGGCAAGGCGGTCGGGTTGGTGGAGGCGGGGAGAGTTGAACTCCCGTCCGTCAGTTCGCGGCCCCGGGGTCTACATGCTTAGCGTCGTCTATTGCGTTAACCCCAATCTACCCGACGGGCAGGGCGAGCGGGGCGAGCCTGGAAGGTTTTGACAGCGCAACGCCAGGCGCGTATTGCTGCGATCCCGTTCTGGATGACGATTGCGAACGGCGGTTTACGGGCATCCCCCCGGCAATCGCTGACCGCGATCAGGCGGCCAGTGCGTACTGAGTGTCTTCGGCAACTATGCAGTTGCAGCGATTGATTTACGAGAGTCACTACCCTCTCGGCATGCACCCTGGGAGTTGATACCGGCGTCGAATCCGAATCGCCCCCGGAGAAGACCGCAGATCATAACACATTCGGCTGGAAACTCGCCGATTTTTTTGCGTGTCTGCCGGGAAACCCCCGCCGCCGGTGCCGAGAGCCTCCGGGGAAAACCGTCAAATCGCTCATCTTTGGCGAGATTTTTGAGCAATTTCCAAGGCTTGCCTGGCGAGATTTTCAATGGCGCCGAAGTCGCCCCGCCGAATTGGTTCCGCCGGTGTCATCCAGCTTCCTCCGCAGGCGAAGACTGCGGGCGGGGCAAGGAAATCCGCCAGGTTGGAGGCGGAAACGCCGCCCGTGGGTATGAAGCGCATGGTGCGGAACACGCTGGACAGCGCCTTGATTGCGGGAATGCCGCCAGCGATCGAAGCGGGGAAGAACTTTACCGTTTCCAATCCCAGATTGTGGGCGCGCTGCAACTCGCCGGCGGTGGCGACTCCGGGATAGACCGGAGTTTCCGCTTTCCGGGCCACATCCACAACCGCTTCATCAAGGCCAGGGGAGACTACGAATCGCGCTCCCGCAGCCAGGGCCGCCTCGGCCTGTGCCGCCGACAGCACCGTGCCCGCGCCCGCCATGGCATCGGGAACTTTCTCCACGACCGCGGCCAGACAATCCAGGGCGGCGTCGGTGCGCAGCAGCACTTCAATCGCGCAAACGCCGCCAGCCACCAGGGCTTGCGAAATGCGAACCGCTGTCCGCGCATCATCCGCCTGCACGAGTGCGATCAGGGGTGTGACTCGGAGCTGGCTTTCGATTTCAGTGCTCAAAATCTGTGCGGGCCTGTGGTTCCCGGTTCAGTTGCGAGCCCGCCTGCGATGGTACTTGCCTTCTTCAGAACCTCGCCCTGACACCAGCGAAAATCCGCGGGCCGTATTCCAGGGTTTGCAAGTATTGTCCTTCGAGGCCCCGGAAATCCATGCGTGGTTCGCTGAGCAGGTTGATGCCTTCCAGGGTGAGCTCAATCTCGTCGGTGATATCGTAGCGCAGGCGAAGGTCCAGGGTATTGTAATCGTCCACGTAGCGGATGCGCGCGCCGGTATCGCGACCGTAACCCTGAAAGTACCCGGAACGCGCCTTGTAGATCGCCTGTGCATTGAAGCGGTTGTTCTGCCAGTAAATCTGGGTTGCGCTGGTATGACGCGAAAGTCCCCAAAGCCCGGCTGGAGGCAAGAGGCCCAGCAGTGGGCGGGCGTTGCCACTGGCGTCGAAGGAAGTGCCGTCGCCGCCGTGACCGTCTTCGAAAGCAAAGTCGGAATCGGCGAAGTTATAGCTGAACTTTGCGCCAAAACCGCCCCAGAACCCCGGCAGATAGTCGAAGGCATGGGTGGCGGTGACTTCGACTCCCGTGAGGTCGCTCGTGTCGTCGGAAACCTGGGTGGTTCGCACGGTGCCGCCAACGGTATTGCCGTCTATCAGGAAATCTTCCTGTTGATAGACATTTTCGAAACCTCCCTGAAAACGCTTCCAGTACACGCCAGCCGCGAGCAGGGTGTCTTCATTGGCGTACCATTCCACTCCCAGGTCCAGATTCCAGGAAGGCAGGGGCTCCAGCTTCGGATTGCCCGGCGCCCCGATGCCCTGCACGGCTTCCGCAAGGGTAGCGTATCCGGAATCCGGGTCGTCGGAATCATTGGTGTTGATTGCGCGGCTGTTTCCATAGGAGTGCGGGTCCGGTCGGGAAATGCCGCGGAATGCGCCGGCCCTGAGCACCCAGTCTTCATCGAGGTCCATGATGAAGGTAAGACTCGGCAGCACTTCGGTATAGCTGTTGGTTTGCACGACCCTTTCGTATTCCGCTCCCGACGCCGCCTCGACAAAAAACAGGCCGTCCCGCTGGATGACGGTGAGCGGGCTTCGGTAACCGGTCGAGGAAACTTCGGTATCGACAACCCGTACCCCGAAATTGCCCCGGACCGGCCTGCCTGACATTTCCGATTGATAGTTGGCCTGGACGTATAGCGCCTTCGTCTCTTCGGTCAAATCGATACTGTTGGTCTGGACGCCGTTCTGGAAGCCGATCGCGGAACTGCCGCCGTAGTTCGCGGTCAGCTCATCGAGCAGGCAGCCATGATCGAAAGTCGCCCATCCGGTGCCGCCGCCGATGCCGTTGGCTACCGTCACCAGGGGATTGCCGCCCCTGGACTCCGACAGGAAGCCGGGTTCCGGAAAACTCGACTGGCCGCAGTTGTTAGCGGCATTGAAGACCACAGCCCGGGCCTCGGCGGTATTGGAGGATCCGCCGGGGACGCCGTCGAAATCCTCGTCCTCGAACAGGCTGAATCCGTCGTCATTGCGATTGCCGCCGAAGGTGCGGTACGCAAGCGTTGCCGAGCGCAGGCCGGTCTGCAGGTTGTGGACGAAACCCAGGGAGTCGATGTCCCAGGACAGGTCCAGCCGGTAAGCGTCTATCGTGTGCTCGCGAATCTGCTGTCTGGCGCGGATCCGGGCCCGGTCCCGGGCGGTGAAGTAGCGGGGGTCGGTAATGTCGAAATCCAGCAATGAATCAGGATCGCAGGAACTGCTGCCGTCGGTGCAGAGAATCGTCGGCAGGGCCAATCCGTCGGTGCCCGGCGCATTGACGTCGAAACTCACCAGAAACTCCTCCCGGCTGCCAGTGTTGTCGGGATCCGTGATCAGTACCTCGTTGGCGGCCATGCGCACCTCAACGTCGGTTTCGGTGCGCATGGTGTCGGCAAATGAGGCGTCGAACGCGATTTCCAAGGCGTCGGTGGCCAGCCAGGCGAGGTTGAGGCCGGCGCCTTCGTATTCCTCGAAGCGGCTGAAGTCGGTGGTATTGGAGCGAATATCGGTATCCGCGGTGAAACTTCGCAAAATCCCGGTTCGCGGGTTGGAAACGACGTTTCTCAGGTTGTTCTGGGTGCTTCCGAATTGCAGGTCCTGGCGCAGTTCCTTCTGGTCCCGCTCGGACTGCTGGAAATCGAGCATGACATCCACGGTTTCATTGGGTTGCCACTGGAACGCGCCGAATATGGCCTGGCGGTCATCGTCCGTGGTATTGCGCCGGAATGTGCGGTCGCGGGGGATATAGGCGAAGGGAATATCCTCCACGCTGTTGTAGGCGGGGTTGGAATCGATCAGATCCTGCAACTGGTCATTGCTCAGGTCCGGATTGCTCCCGTTCTCGTCACATCGACCGGAGGTGTCGAGTGGTTGCGCCATGGAATCGAATGACTCCAGCACACAGGCTTCAAAGCGCCCGCCGCCCGTGGTGTGTGTGGCTTCCGCCTCGGGATTGGAGTCGTCGCGTTTTTGCCCGCCAATGGAGATGCCGATGGTGCCGAGACCCTCGACTTCCCAGGAATTGATGTAGCTGGCGGTGCCCCGGTAGCCGTTGCCCTGGCCGTCGATATTCCGGTCATCGGGATGCTGCGAGCCCTTGAGACTGAATTGCACGCGCTGTTCGCCGTAGTCAATGGGCCGCCTGGTGCTCAACTGCACCTGGCCGCTCACGGCGCCTTCGATATAGCTGGCGGACTGGGTCTTGTGAATCGCGACCGAATTGAACAATTCAGAAGGGAAGATGCTGAAATTCACCGCCCGGTTGCCGCTGCCGTTGGTGGACTCCCGACCATTGACCACCGTGCCGCCGAGATACGGCCCAAGCCCCCGCACGGCAACTTCGGTGGCGCCGCCGTTTTCGCGATGGGTCGCGGCGCCGGTAATGGTCTCGAGCGCCTCGCCGATGGACAGGGCCGGCAGGGCGCCGATCTCGTCGGCGTTCAGTCCGTCCACGATCTCCACCGAATTTCGCTTGAGCTGGATGGAATTCTGGATATCGCGCCGCACGCCGGTAACGACGATTTCCTCAAGCAGCGCTTCAACTCCTGCATCCTGCTGGGCGAGGGCCGCGGTGGCGGGAAACAGCATGGGCGCGCACAGCGCGAGCAGCAATGGCGGGCGCCGTCTGGTTGGAGCGGTTGGAGCAGGCATCTTGAACCCTCTTGCAGGTCCGGTTCATATGAATCGGCATGGCCAATTCGCCGGAGCCTTCCTGTGCCGGGAACTGTATCCGTCACTCATGCTGCCATTGGTGAATACCAAAAACAACTACTTGCCGATGTTCTTCACCAATATTGGTATGCCCAATTGTAGAGGCCAAAGTTCAGCGAAAGTTACAGGCGATAGCTGGCGCCGATGGTGATGCGCCGGTCGGTCAGGCCCTGAAAACACACGAGGGCGCCGCTGTTGACGCAGGATTGCCTGACATCCGACTCGGTGAGGTTGACCGCCTCGACGCCGATGCTCAGATTGTCGTTCACTTCGTAACTGACGCTGGCATTGAGTTGCCCCCGGTCTTCCTGAACCACGGGGAAGCCCCACGGGAAGCTGGAAGTACTGCCGAAATCGGTGGAGCGATAGGCCTCCCGCCAGGTGTATCGCATCCTCGCCGAGACGCCGTACTTTTCGTAGTACGTAGTGATGTTGTAGGAGGTCCCCGACAGGTCGATCAGTTGTCCGCGGAGGGTAACGTCGGTAGCGCCGCCCGACATCAGGGCGAACGCGGCCCGGGCGCGGCTTGTGGGGTTGAGGAAGGTATCCCCGCCGGAGAACTCCTGCTCGGTGAAGTTGGCGATAAAGCCGAATCCCGACGCCCAACCCAGTTCGTCCTCAAACTGTGCGAGATCATACTGCGCGGCGATTTCAAATCCTTCCTGGGTGGTTTACCCCGCGCCATTGACTGTCGTTGCCGCCGGAACGCAGACTCCCACGCCACCGGCGTCGCCGAATACGTTGACGTCCGCGATGGGGTTGAAAATACCGCCTTGTTCACAGGGAGCGGTGGTGTCGCGGAAACCGGTGACCGGATCTTCGAACGGGTCGTCCTGGGTGCGGACGAACAGTCCGGTGCGCTCCTTGTGGAACCAGCCGATGCTCAACACGCTCGAAGGCGCGAAGTACCATTCGGCGGAGAGGTCGAAGGAGACCACCTCTTCCGGCTCAAGGCCGGGATTGCCGATCGAAACCGGAGGGTTGGGGCTGGTGCTGAAGGTGGTTGAGGTGGACAGGCTGTTGAAACTCGGACGGCGGATATCCTTGCTCCAGCTTGCCCGAAGCGCCACATCCCCGGCGACGTTCGCCACAAGATTGAGCCGCGGCAACAGGAAGTCATAGCTGCCGGTGGACGTGGTCGTCGTCGCCTGGCCATTGGTGACCGAGTTACCTGTTGAACTCACTTCGGTTTCCAGATAGCGCACGCCCAGGTTTCCGCGGAACACGCCGCTGGCGAAATTCGCCTGGGCATACAGGGCGTCGGTTTCTTCCTCGATATCGAAGAATGCGGCGACACTCGAGGTCGGCTCATTGATGGAGCGGGAACCGCCGTGAGCGGTAATGGCGCCATTCAGCGTGGCCAGTATGCCGGCGGGGTCCGAGGCCACGAGTTCCGGGTTGATCAGGAGAAAATTGCCGATGTACAGCGCCCTGCCGTCGGCCTCATTGAAGTTGTCCGGGCCGGGAACGAGCAATTCCGCAAACAGATTTCCCCTGGGAGAGTCCGACATACTCCGCAAACCGCGGTTGGTGCGGATGTCGTTGTTGAAATTGGAAGCCGTACTGCCGCGGTAGCCGAAATCCAGCGTGGTGAAGCCGGACCAGTCCAGATCGTAGCTGAAGTCCAGCACCAGGGCGTCTTCGCCGCTTTCGGCGACGTCCTGGCTGATGTTGGTGTCTCGCAGCACCACGTTCGCGGGATCCAGCAATTGTGCGACAGTGGGCGCGCCGGGTTCGCCGAATGCGACGCCCCAGGAAAGCGTGCCGCCGGACAGGTCATAGCGGAACGGGGTGCTGTTGTCGTTGGCGCCGCCCGGGTCCAGCGGCACGTTCGGATTGATGAAGTTGAGCGTGGTGTTGAAGCTGGGGGTGGTGGAATCGGAACTTGAGGTGGAGATTTCCGCCCGCCCCGACCATCTGCCCCTTTCCCAGTCGCCGCCCCATCTGAATATCCGGCTTTCGGTCAGGCGCGAGTTGGTGTCCGACGAGAAGCGAAGATTCGGGTCGTCATCGTCAACCGCCAGATCAACGCCGATAACGCCCCGCAGCGCCGCTTCGATCGTGCCGAGATTGCGTGTGCCGTTCCTGCCGTCGACGGAACCGAAGTTGATGGTTTCAAAGGCATCGGGAATGGAAGCGTTTCTCAGGCTGCTGACGCCCGATCCCTGAACCCTGGAACTTTCCTGCCTGCGTTCCTGGTCATTGAGGACCGCATCAAAATACAAGGTCAGTTCTTCATTGGGAGCCCACTCAAAGGAGCCGGCGAAGTTCCGGGTTTCGTACTCGAAATTGTCGTAATCCTGGTTGAGGAACTGAATCGGCAGGAAATTGAAAGACTGGGCGGCCGCCACGCCGCTACTGGCGGCCACGTTGTTGTCGCGGTCGGTACGGGGGCGGAACGCGGTGACATCCTGCTCGGTGTAGCTGGCGCTGATCACGATGCCGACGTCTCCGGCGTCAGTGGTCCAGTTGTCGCCCCAGGTGCCCGAGACCCTGGGCATGAAGTCGCCATCGGTGGTGAGGCTGCTGTTTTCGCCCTGAAGCCGGACCGCAGCGATGCGGTCGGCTATTTCCAGGGGGCGGATGGTTCGCAGGTTGATGGTGCCGCCCACGGAGCCTTCGATGGTTTTCGCTTCCGGCGCCTTGGTCACTTCCACCGCGGAGATGATGGCCGCGGAAACATCTTCAAAGTCGATGCCGGTGCGGCCCGCGCCGGAACCCACGGTGGACACGCCATTGATCTCGGTGCGATTCGCATTGGTGCCGCGAATCTGAACGCCGGTGCCGACGCCCGCCGTCCGGGTAATCTGGATTCCGGTCACATTTTCCAGCACTTCGGCAAGATTCTGATCGGGCAGCTTGCCGATATCCTCGGCCTGAATGACTTCAATCAGGTTTGCCGCGGCCCGCTTTTCCTCCAGCGCGCTTGCAAGAGACGAGCGGATGCCGGTGACCACGATCTGTTCCAGATTCGCCCCGGCTTCCTGTCCCAGTCCCGGCATACTGATTGCCAGGGCGGAAACGCCGGCCGCCAAGGCGATACTGAGCGGATTGCGCTTGAAGGAGTCAGGAACATTGCGGTCTGGCGTCAAGCCGGTCGGGGCATGGGCCCCGGTGTCTGTGCCCATGGTGGAAGTGATCCTGGTACGGGTGAAATTCATCTGGAATTCCTCTTGAGAATTGGAATTGACAATGGCTTCGGCCAGTGCGACAAACCGCAGTGTAGCACATAGGCGTACCAAAAAAACCTACCAAGTGGATAAAATTGGTAATACCAAAAATTATATCAGGCGCGATTCGCCTGGCGCAGGATGCGTTGCTTGTCGATGTTCCATTCCCGTTCCTTGATGCTGTCGCGCCTGTCGTGGTCCTTCTTGCCCCTGGCGAGTGCGATGCGGCATTTGACGAGATGCTCGCGCCAGTAGAGTTTGGTGCAGACGCAGGTGTAGCCCTTCTGCCGGGTGGCGCCGAAGAGTTTTGACAATTCCTTTCTGTTGAGCAGCAGCTTGCGGGTGCGGTCCGGGTCCGCCACCACATGGCTGCTCGCGCTTTGCAGCGGCGTGATATGGCAGCCGAGGAGAAAGGCTTCGCCATCCTTCATCAGCACATAGCTGTCGGTCAACTGGACTTTCTTCGCCCGCAGGCTCTTCACTTCCCAGCCCTGCAGGCACAGGCCCGCCTCGAAGCCTTCTTCGATGTAATAGTCGTGGCTCGCTTTCCTGTTGACCACGATTGTGGTATCAGGTGCTTTCTTTTTCATGGCCGCCTTCCGGGAAAGCGCAAATATAACAGGGGAGAGACGAATGGCACACGAAAGGGGGAAATTCTCTTCCCGTCTGGGTTTCATCCTCGCCGCGGCGGGTTCGGCGGTGGGGCTCGGCAATCTCGTGGCCTTTCCCGTCATGGCCTCCAAGAACGGCGGCGCCGCATTCCTGCTCGTCTATCTGTTTTTCATCGCGGTGATCTGCTATCCGGTGATGATGGCCGAAGTCGCCATGGGCCGGAATACCCAGCGCAATCCCGTGGGCGCCTTCCACAAGCTCTCCGGGGGCAGCAGGCTCTGGCACGGGGTGGGCATGCTGGCCATTCTGACGCCATTCATGATCGCCGTGTTCTATTCGGTGATTACCGTCTGGCTGCTCGTGTACCTGAAAGAACTCGCCACCGGTGGCCTGACCCTGCTCGCCGATGACGCGAGCTTTGGCGAGATTGCGGCGCGGCCCGCCACGTTCGGCTATCTGGTGTTTCTGCTCGTGCTGGTTTTCCTGATCCTGCTTGGCGGCGTCAAGGGTGGAATCGAGCGGCTGGCGCGGGTGCTGATGCCGACCCTGGCGGTGATGCTGCTGGCCCTGACCGTTTTCGTGTTGACGCTGGATGGCGCCAGCGTCGGCATCTCCTATTATCTGGTGCCGGATTTCAGCCGCATGAATCTGGCGGTGGTCAATGGCGCCCTGGCCCAGGCGTTTTTCTCGCTTTCCCTGGGTATGGGAATCCTGATCACCTACGGCTCCTATTTCAGCCGGGAAGACAGTATCGCCGGCTCGACCCGCATGGTGGCCATCGCCGATACCGGCATCGCCTTTTTCGCCGGACTGCTGATCCTGCCGGCGATTTTCGCCTTTGATCCCAACACCAACACCGATGAGTTGTCCACGAGCAGCGTGGGGCTGATCTTCAGTTTCCTGCCCAAGATATTCCTGTCCATGGAAGCCGCGGTGGGCTATTTCGGCGCCAGTCTCGCCGCCATCGTGTTCTTCACCCTGGTGTTTTTCGCCGCGCTGACCTCGCTGGTGTCGATTATCGAGATTCCCATCAGTTGCTGGATCGACGAGTTCAAGGTCAGCCGCCGCAAGGCGATTCTGACCCAGGCCGCGTTGATGACGGTCTTCACGATTCCCGCCACCATGTCCCTGGGCATTTCCGATTTCTTCACCAATTTCACGAGTTATGGCGGAGTGTCCAAATCCTTTTTCGATCTGGTGTCGGACGTTTTTTACGAAACGATACTGCCGCTGGTGGGTTTTACCGTGTGCATCTTCTGCGCCTGGCGCTGGAAATTGAGCGGGCTCGCGGCGGAACTTGAGGTCGGCGATCCGAATTTTCGCGGCTCCTTGCTGCACCGCTATGTCGATCTTTCGCTTGGCATCATGATACCGGTCGTATTGCTGGTGGTATTCCTGAGCACGGTTTACCAGATTTACCTGTAGCATGATTTCGGTGGAACGCAGCGCCCTGCTGCCGTATTCTCCGCGGCAGATGTTCGATCTGGTCAACGATATCGAGCGGTATCCCGCGTTCCTGCCCAATTGCCTGTCCGCCAGGGTGCTGGAAAAGAGTGACGGTGAGCTTGTTGGCGAGCTCTGCCTCGGCAAGGCGGGCATTCGGCAGCGCTTTGTTACCCGGAATCGGTTGCGGCCGCCGGAGGCCATCGACATGGAACTGGTGGAAGGCGATTTTTCGCATTTCAACGCCCAATGGCGATTCGAGGCAATGGGCGGGGATGCCTGCAAGGTGACCCTGGAAATGGACTTCGCCTTCCGTTCGAAACTGATCCATCTCGCCGCGGGGAGCCTGTTCCGCGGCACCGCCGGTGAAATGGTGGACGCCATGGCGGCCCGGGCCCGGGCGGTGTATGGTCCATGAGCATTGCAACGGCAGATCTTGAGATTGAAGTCGCATACGGGACACCCACCGCCCAGCGTATCGTCGCCATGAAAGTTACCCGGGGAACCACGGCCCGGGAGGCTGTAACGCAATCCGGCATTGCCGCTGGGTTTCCCGAGATCGACCCGGAGAACGCCGTGCTCGGAATTTTCTCCCGCAAGCTCGACGGCAAGCGGACCCCCGCCCCGGAAGACTACGAACTCAAGCCCAGGGACCGGATCGAGATTTATCGTCCCTTGCGGATTACGGCAATGGAAGCCCGCAAACTACGCGCAAATCGGGGCTGAGCTACAATGGACCAGGCCCATGTCATTCTGCGCGTAGCGAAGCGAAGTCGCAGAATCTCTTTCAGTGACCAACAAACAGGATTCTGCGACTATGCGCAGAATGACTGAAAAGGGGAGAGCGCCGTGAATTCCCATCGCGACCAACCGGGATTGCTCCAACGAATCGAGCGCGGCCTGTACGAGTACTACGTCACGCCGCACCGCCGGGCCCTGGCCCGGGCCGGGCGCGAGGAGGAAGACCTGTTCATGCTGCTTGTCTTCGCCGAATCCATGGGTATTCCCAATCCCGCCGCCTACTACACCATGGAATTGTTGCCCGTGGTCTATGAACGTTTCCATGAATGGCATCAGCGCATGGGCATGGAGCGCTCGCCACTGGATCATGTAGGTTGCTGTTAAATCACGCTCGTTCCAGGCAGGTTCTCTTTTTCGGCGGCAAGGGTGGCGTTGGCAAGACGACCGTATCGGCGGCGGTCGCCTATGCTCTGGCGAACGAAGGCCGGCGGGTGCTGCTCGTTTCCACCGATCCGGCCCACAATCTCGGGCATCTTTTTCATCGCGAAATCGGCCCGCGGCCGGTGCGGCTTGCGCCGGGGCTCGACGGGCTCGAGCTCGACCCGGACGCCACCGTGAATGAGCATGTGGACGAAGTCTCCGGCGCCTTGCAAAGCCTGATGCCGGTGCATCTGCATGGCGAGGTGGACAAGCATGTTTCGCTGTCCCGGGATGCGCCGGGCATGCAGGAAGCGGCGATTCTGGAAAAGATCGCCGAAGTCGTCGAGCGGGGCGGAAAGGATTACCAGCATGTGATTTTCGACACCGCGCCTTCGGGCCACACTGCCCGGCTGATGGTCCTGCCCGAGGTAATGACGGCCTGGACCGAAGGGCTCATCAAGCGCCGGGAAAGCGCCGACCGCTTCGCCGAGTTCGTGCGGGAACTCGGCTCGGACAAGTCACTCGGTGAAAACATCGTCGGCGATAAAGACCCGGAAGCCGAAAAGGAAAGCAGAATCCGCGGCATCCTCAACCGGCGGCGGCTTAAGTTCGCCCGGTTGCGAGATGTGCTGGCGGATGCCGGTACAACCTCTTTTGTCATCGTGCTCGTGGCCGAGCGCCTGCCGGTCCTGGAAACCATCGAACTGCACGAACAACTCGTCAAGGCGGGGCTGGCGATCAACTGCCTGGTGGTGAACAAGCGCCTGCCGGAGGGTGCCGGGGAGTTTCTGGAAGAGCGCCGCGGCCAGGAGGGAGTTCACCTGGCGGCGCTGGAAAAGGCGCTGCCGAAAGTTCCCCGGCAGCATCTGGGGCTGGCGGCGAAAGACGTGACGGGTTTGGGCGCGCTCAAGGATTTTGCCGAGCGCCTGCTTGCCGATGCAGGGACTCGGGGCGCAAATGCCTAAGTATTCTCTGAAAAACTCCATCCGTGGAGTTTTTCATTATCGCAAAACAAAAGCGTGGTTTTGTTTTGCTTCCGAATTCAATGGCTTACGCCATCGAATTCGGCGGCACTTCCATGTGCCGCAGGGAAGCTCTGACTTGATCAGAGCTTCCCTAACGCTGCACCCTTCCCGAGCCCGAACCTTCCATCAGATGCAGCACTTCGGCGGCGTCCACACGATTGAAATCGCCCGCAATGGAATGTTTCAGGCAACTGGCGGCAACGGCGAAGTCGAGAGATTGCCTGCGGTCGTCGAAAGCGTTCAGCCCGTGAATCAGCCCCGCGGCAAAACTGTCGCCGCCGCCGACCCGGTCGATGATGTCGCCGATTTCATAGCGGCGCGAGACATGGAATCCGTCCCTGTCGCGCAGGCAGGCGGACCAGCGGTTCCGATCCGCGCTGAGCGATTCTCGCATGGTGATTGCGATTACCGACATGCGGGGGAACTTTTCCAGCATCCTGGCGGAGAGCAATTCGTATTTGGAAAGGTCGAGTTCGCCACTGTCCACATCGACATCCACCGAGACTCCAAGGGATTTCTGGCAGTCTTCCTCGTTGGCAATGCCGATATCCACGAATTGCACGAGTTCGTTCATGACCTCGGGCGCGGATTTGCCATACTTCCACAGTTTGCCGCGGAAATTGAAATCGCAGGAAACGGCAAGGCCCGCATCCGACGCCGCGGCCACCGCTTCCAGGCTGAGTTCGGCGGCCGAAGCGCTCAACGCCGGGGTGATGCCGGTAATGTGCAGCCATTTCGCTCCGGCAAAAATCCGGCGCCAGTCAAAGTCGCCGGAATTCGCAAGGCAGATTGCGGATCCGGAACGGTCATAAACCACTTTCGAGGCCCGCTGATTGGCGCCGGTTTCAAGAAAGTACACGCCGATCCGCTCGCCCGCCCGGCGGATATGGGAAGTATCGACGCCGAACTTGCGCAATTCGCGAATCGCGGCGTCGCCGATGGCATGGTCCGGCAGGGCGCTGACGAATGCCGCGTCGCAACCGTAGTTCGCCAGGGATACGGCCACATTCGCCTCGCCGCCGCCGAAAGTGGCTTCGAAATGAGGCGATTCTTGACTTCGACGGTTTAGCCCCCTGTATGCGATTATCCATGATCGTACTCGATTGATTCTACCAAGGTTTTCATTTTGACTTTCGGAAAGCCGTTTTGTTGTGCCTAGTAATAGATAAATGTTGACTTCTGTGCCGGGG
>JAJDVS010000106.1 GCA_022825945.1 Pseudomonadales bacterium | reverse complement strand
ATTCGCTATCGGTAGCGCCGGATTGGGCGAAAGCGGCCGCCGGCCAGCAGACCGCCAGCGAACAGAGCAGAATTCGTGTCGTGGAAAGTTCGAACGGATGCCGTGTCATGATCGGGTCTGCCTTCGTCAGCCAGGGAAGTGTCCCGATTCTAGCGTCAATTCCCGCGCTTCAAAAGGCGGCTCACTACAAGCGAAAGAGAATTGGCTTTTCGTCGATGTTGTAATAGAATTCGTTTACCGAATAGGTAAACGGAAATTGCATGGAAAGCCAATGGAAATCGCCTTCGTCTGAACCCGATTGGATTTCACCACCGGGCGATACCATCGCGGATTTGCTCGAAGAGAGGAACTGGACGCAAGCGGAGTTGGCAAGTCGCCTGGGGGCATCCAGGAAGTTTGTGAGCCAACTGGTGTCAGGAAAAGTTCCGCTCTCCGAGTCGGTTGCAATCCGGCTGGCCCGGGTTCTGGGCAGCACGGTCCGATTCTGGCTCAATCGCGAAGCTGGTTATCGGGCCGCGTTGGCCGGGGAATCCGAAATCGAGAGCCTTCGCCAGGACATCGATTGGCTTGACGAACTGCCGGTATCTCAAATGCGCAAATTCGGATGGATCGCCATTCATCGGGACAAGGCGAGGACCGTTGCGGAGTGCTTGCGATTCTTCGGCGTGGGCACGGTGGATGCCTGGAGGGACTGGTCAGAAGGGCTGGGCCAGACAGCATATCGGATGTCCGACAAGACTCGAAGCCGGTTTGGCGCGATTGCGGCGTGGTTGCGGTTTGGTGAACTCAAGTCCCAGGAAATCGAATGCCGCCCTTACTCTGCGGAGACATTCAAATCCTGTCTTGAGGAACTGAGAAGTTTAACCCAGGAAGAAGATCCGGACGTTTTCGTGCCGAAAATACAACAATTGTGCGCCGAAGCGGGTGTGGCCGTGGTGTTTGCACCAGCTCCAACGGGCTGTCCGGCCAGTGGCGCGACCCGATGGCTGTCAAGCAGTAAAGCCCTACTGATGCTGAGTTTGCGATACAAATCCAACGATCAACTTTGGTTCTCTTTTTTCCACGAATCAGCGCACATACTTTTACATCGCAAGCGACTGATGTTCCTCGAAGTTGATAGAAATGGATTTCGGGATCAGAAAGAGGAAGAGGAAGAGGAAGCGAATCGGTTTGCCGCCGACATATTGATTCCTAGAAATTTCCATCTGGAGCTGTTAGCGACGGCCGGTTCAAAGTCCGGCGTCCTCGCCTTCGCAAAAAAGCTGGGCATTGCTCCGGGAGTCGTGGTGGGCAGGCTGCAACATGAAGGAGTGTTATCCCACTCGCGTCTGAATGATTTGAAAGTCCGGTATGAGTGGACCTGATCTCGTCCAAAAAATCGGCGCACGACCGTAAGATGTGCCTGGCGGCCTGCTGTTCGCTGATTCTGAGGCGAAGCTTCGCGCCAACCGAGTCGCCGAGGGCTGGTCTCCCAATGCCCCGCCTCGGACGCAATCGAGAATGAGACTGGTTGATTGCTGCTTCATTCCACATTAATATGAGGCTATTTACATTGATATGCATTGGTATGACTCATGCCTCAACAAGTAACAGCGCGCTTGCCCGATCCGGTATTGGCCGCTCTGGATACGGCGGCGCAACAACTCCGGCGTAGCAGAGCGGACGTGATTCGCTTGGCGGTGGAGAACTATCTCGAAGATTTCAACGATCTTTCTGTAGCCATTGATCGACTTCGAGACCCAAGCGATCCGGTTCTGGATTGGGAAAAGGTTCGGCGTGACATTCTCGATACAGATTAAACAGAGCGCGGCCAAAGAGCTTAAGCGCGTCGGCGAAAAGGATCGGATGCGGATCGTCACCGTTATCGACCGACTTGCCGAAAACCCGTTCATTGGCGCTGCCTTGAAAGGCGATCTGAAGGGGTTGCGCCGTCTTCGCACAGGCGATCATCGCATCCTGTACGAAATACGGGACGACGAACTTGTAGTTCTGGTCATCCGCATTTCCCATCGTCGCGAGGTGTACCGGAAGCGAAAATGAGTGAAAAACAGGAGGATAATCAGCGTCGTCTTGCAAGCGGCTCCTTGGCCATACTCTCACGGGTCTTGTCCCGAGGCCCGTCCGACCGTCAGATGAGGATACCGCGATGCCTTTCACCATGAAGCTCACCCGGCGCCAGACTCTTGCCGCTATCGCCGCGACCGCGGCCGCACCATTGCCGGCATTCACCCTGGCCGCGGATAATCGCATGCGCGGCGCGCTGATGATTCTCAGCACGCCTTATATCGCGTCCGGCGAAGTCGATTACGAGGATCTGGCGAAAGAAGTCGACTTCTGCGACCGCTGTGGCATCGACGGTCTGGTCTGGCCGCAGAATTCCTCGGAACAGCGCTATTTGAGCACCGAAGAACGGCTGCGCGGATTCGAGGCGCTGAAGCCATACCTGCGCGTAACCGATCCGGACCTTGCTACTGGTTACTGGCCTTCGCCTGAATCTTCCCCGGCGGCAGCTCGAAGTTCCGCCATCCGTTCGCCGCGCAGCAGGTTGGTCATGCCGTAGTTGCCTTCGTGGCAGCCATATTCGTATAGCTGGCCGGCGACCTTGGTCATGGGCATGGTAGCCGTAATGCGGGCCGAATATGGCGCGCACCGGTCGCTCGCCTTCCACGTCGGGACCCAGCGTGGCGGTATGTACTTCCGCGCCTTCAACGCGCGCCGGAATCCGACCGTCCAGCGGGTAAACGATCAGCGAGGTGCGCGTGTTTTCGCCGATGCTGGCGCGCTCGTACCAGAAGTTGTTGTAGCCGCCGGTACCCGAAGCGCCTGCCGGCGGCGCTTCGGGATTGACGACCACTTCCGCCTCGGCGGCGTCGGCTTCCGTACGGAATTCCGCGCGGCGGACGCGAGCCTGCATTGTCTCTTCTTCAGTGAGGAATTCTCGCGTGCCGAAGCGTTCGGGGAGCTGCATGGGAGTTCCGGAATTGAAATTCCAGACTCAGCAAAACAAAACCACGCTTTTGTTTTTCAGGGAATACTTGGCGAAAGAACACAGGGCGTGTAAACGTCAATGAGGCGCCTTGCCTGCCGGCATGTGATCCGCCCCGTTGCCGCCGCGTAAGTCCGGATATCATGGAACTGTTATCGTACGCAGATATGCCAGGACCGATGCCTGGAGCAGTACGTGTTTATCCAATGTTCGGGCATGTGGACAAGGCCGCGACCGGGCAACACTGGGTAGAGAGCCGGGACATGGTACAAAAGTCGAATCACGCGCAATCGGCCAGCAACGAGGAATTGCTCGGCGCGGTCGGTCATTCCGGCGATACCGCGGCTTTTGCGGTGCTGTTCGAACGCTATTCCCGGCGCATCTACCAGACAGGGATGAAACTCACCCGCAACGAGCAATTGTCCCGGGACCTCGTGCAGGAAACCATGATCACCGTCTGGCAGAAAGCTTCCCAGTTCGATCTCGACCGGGGCAGCGCCGACAACTGGATTTTCACCATGACGCGGAATCGCTGTTTCGACCTGCTGCGCAAGGCAAAGCGCCAGCCCATTTGCGTCAGCGCCGATGACATCTGGCCGCCCGGTGAGGTAATCGAAGCCGCGCCGGAGTCGGACGACTCCGCCGAACAGGGTGCATTGATTTCCCGCATCGGAGAATTGCTCGAACGATTGCCCTCCGCGAAACAAGCAGTCATCAAGGAGATTTACGTACTCGATTTCACCCACGAGGAAGTGGCCAGGCGCCTGGGCATTCCTCTCGGCACCTTGAAGCCCCGCCTGCGGCTCGGCTTCGACAAACTCAGGTATCTGGCGGGAGCGGAGCAATGAACGATTCAGTTGTCCATCATCCTCCGGAGGAAATGCTGGCTCACTTCGCGTGGCGCGAGTTGCCGGCCGGGCTGAGCGTGATCGTTTCCGCCCATCTGGAGATGTGCGACCTTTGCCGGGCCCGGGTCGCGGAACTCGAATCCGCGGAATTGCGCGCATGGAACGCGGAACCGCAACTGCCGCCAGCGGAGGCTCCCGATTTCGGCGGCATGATCGAGCGCATCGTCCAGCAGCCTCGGCACGACGCCGCCCCCGTCGAAATGCCCGCGGCCGATGCGCTGGAGAAGTTCGTCAAGGATCTGCGCCTGCCCCGCGCCTTGCGGCAGTCCGCTATTGACCTGCGCTGGACTCGCCTCACCGAAGGCATCCATCATGCCATTGCCCCCGATCGATCACGAAACCCGTTGCGAATTCATCTACATGGCCGCCGGCGCTTCCACTCCGGTACATACCCATTACGACCGCGAATACACCCTCGTACTGCAAGGCAGGTTCCACGACGAACCTGGCAGCTACGGCAATGGTGATTTCCTGTCCCGGGACGCCAGCCACGAGCACCAGCCGGCAAGCGAGACCGGCTGCCTCAGTTTCGCCGTGCTCGACCGACCCCTTCGCTTCACCGGGGGACTGCCCAGACTGCTCAATCCCATCAACCGCCTGCGATTCCGCAGCGGCCTGGCGCAGGCTCCTAGCCGGGAGTTTCTTAAATTCTTACGCTTTACCGATTGCGGCGGGCGTCGATGTTCATGGCGATGGAAATGCGTTCGCGCTTGCCCGTGTACGGGCGTACGCCGTGGCGCAGCCAGGAAGGGAAGACGATCAGGTCGCCGCGGCTGAGCTTGAACTCGATTTCGTATTGCTGGGGGTTGCCGTCGGCGCCGAGCATGCGCACCGCGGTATTGTGCATGGCGACGGTGGGGAAGCGGGGGTCTTCCATGTAGAAGGCGCCGCCGGAATCCCCGCTTTCGTTTTCTTCGCCCATGTCGAGATACATCACCGCGGCCCATAGGTTGCCTGGGTGCGAATGCAGGTGGTTCAGGCCGCCCTGGGGGGTGACGTTGGCCCACATCCGCACGACCCTGTGGAAACTCTCGGCTTTGGCTTCCTGGAACACCGTCAGGCGCTTGCAGATCTTGATCGCGGTGTCGGCGAGTTCGCCCGCCGCGGCGCCGCCCCAGTTGAGCATGTCGGTATCGGAATGCCAGGAGCCGATGTTTGAGCGGGAAAGTCCGGACTGTTGCGCCTTGTTGCGGCGAATCGCCTGTTCGAGGTCTTCCATCAGCGCTTCGCCGTTCTTCAATTTGCTGACCACGACCGGCGTTTCGAAGAAGCCCACATGCTGGGCTTCGAGTTTCAGATCATAGCTATGGGCGGGCCTGTTCATGTTGCAGCGAGCCGCGTTCGGGGGCGGCAATAA
>JAJDVS010000009.1 GCA_022825945.1 Pseudomonadales bacterium | reverse complement strand
GCCCGGTGAAGTCGGCGCCGAGACTCCCGGCGAGGCGATGGAACGCGACCGCTGGAATCCGGAAACCGGCCCGAGAGAATTCGAACCGGATAGGCGGAATCTGCAGAATCCACGGGACACCCAGGCGGATGCGCCGCCCGATTTCGCCGCCGGAGCCTGCGTATCCCCGCAACTGCGGTCCGAGGCGGTGGCGAGAGCCGGCGAAACCTGGCGCGGCGCGGCCCACGTGGAGCGCTGGCTGCGGGTGGCGCGGACCTTCTCCGGCGGCGCCAACGACGCGACGGTGGTCACTCCCGCCGAGGCAAGCTTCCACGCCGCGGCGGGCCAGCCCGGCTGGCTCCCCGTGGCCGACGCGCTCCGATGCATGGAACAGCAGTTCCTGCGGGAGGCGTTGTCGCGATAGACCGTCTTCCGTCATTCCGCGCGCAGTCGCGGAATCTCCCGTCGAATGGCAGTGCCGGGTTCATGGGATTCCGCGACTGCGCTTCGCTTCGCGCGGAATGACGGAGGAGGGACTCCGCGCGGAATGACGGGGAGGGGGGCGGCATCAGGATGGGAATCGCCGCGCACAATAGCTTCGGCAGCGTTGGCAAAATTTCCGGAGAATGGGTTACACTCGCGCCCATGCGATCTCCCTTCAGAACATTGTGCGTGCTGCTGCTGTTCATGGCCGCCCATGGCGCCGGTCATGCCCAGCAACCGACAGCGGTAGACACCGCCCGGCTTGCCGTGGACACCCTGCTGCGGCAAGTGGGGGAAACCCGGCAGTTGTTCGCCACCGACAGCGAAGCCTTCTACTCCGGCGTGGAAGGCGTACTCGACCGGTTCGTGGATTTTGACGCGGTGGCGGCGGTGGTGATGAATCGCTATCTCGACGCCGCCAGCCCCGGGCAGCAGCAGCGATTCGGGCAGATTCTGCGGGGCAACCTCACCCGCTTCTACGGCGCGGCCCTGCTGACCTATGTTGATCAGGAAGTCAGCTTCCGTCCTTCGGAAAATCCGGACCGCGACACCCCGGAAAGCACCATCGTCACCATGGAACTCGCCGGCGGCAACGGCCAGCCGGTGCTGTTCCAGTTCCAGATGTTCCTGAACGCCGACAACGAATGGAAGCTGCGCAATCTGAGCCTGGCGGGCATCAATCTGGGACGCCAGTACTTTACCCAGTTCAGCGCGCTGATGACCGAACACGGCGACGACATCGACGCCGTGCTCGACAACTGGCAATAGCGGGCGGAGAAAGAACCTTGGACTGCGACGAAATCGCCCGCCTGCTGCGGGCGGAACTTCCCGATTGTGAAATCGCCGTCAGCGGCGGCGACGGCAAATTCCTCGTTTCCGCCACGGGCTCCGTCTTTGCCGGGCTGAACGCCGTCAAGCGCCAGCAGAAGATCTACGGGATTCTGAACAGCCACATCCTCAGCGGCGCGATCCACGCCGTATCCATGAACCTCAGGGCGCCGGACGAAACCTGATTCCGGCGGCATCGAGCCGCGAAAGCCTGGCCACGCTTTGGCGATTCGGAATAGGGGAGAATCAAATTGGACCGGTTGCACATCAACGGCGGCGTTTGTCTCGAAGGAGAGATCCGCATTGCCGGCGCCAAGAATTCGGCGCTGCCGGTGCTCGCCGCGGGCCTGCTGACCCGGGAGCCGCTCAAGGTCTGCAACATGCCCCACCTGATCGACATTACCACCATGCTGCAATTGCTCGGCTGCATGGGCGTGCAGCGTGTGGTGGACGAAAAAATGAATGTGCAGATCGACAGCAGCACCATTGCAAACCTCAGCGCGCCCTATGAACTCGTGCGCACCATGCGCGCCTCGATTCTGGTGCTCGGCCCGCTGCTGACCCGCCACGGCGAGGCGGAAGTGGCGCTGCCGGGAGGCTGCGCCATCGGCAGCCGTCCGGTGAACCAGCACATCACGGCGCTGGAGGCCATGGGCGCGAGCATTGCCGTTGAAAACGGCTACATCCGTGCCCGGGTCGATGGCCGGCTCAAGGGAGCCCATGTATTCATGGACCTGGTTACGGTCACGGGCACCGAGAACATCATGATGGCGGCGACCCTGGCCGAGGGCCGGACGATCATCGAAAACGCCGCCCGGGAGCCGGAAGTCGTCGATCTCGCCGATTGCCTGAATCAGATGGGGGCCGACATCAAGGGCCAGGGCACCGACACTATCGTCATCAATGGCGTCCGGGAATTGCACGGCTGCAGCTACCCGGTCATGCCGGACCGCATCGAGACCGGCACCTATCTGATCGCCGCCGCCGCCACCCGGGGCCATGTGAAGGTCAAGGACACCCGTCCCCATGCCCTGGAGTCGGTGCTGAGCAAGCTGGAACAGTCCGGCGCCTCCCTGCTCGTGGGCGAGGACTGGATCGAACTCGACATGCGCGGGCGGCGGCCCAGGGCGGTATCCTTGCGCACGGCGCCCTATCCGGCCTTCCCCACGGACATGCAGGCCCAGTTCACGGCCCTGAACGCGGTGGCGGCGGGAACCGGATCGATTACCGAGACGGTATTCGAAAACCGCTTCATGCATGTCCATGAGATGAACCGCATGGGAGCGAACATCCGCGTGGAAGGCAATACCGTGTTCGTGGAAGGCGTGGACCGGCTCAACGGGGCGCCGGTCATGGCCACCGACCTGCGCGCATCCGCCAGCCTGATCATCGCCGGGCTGGTATCGAAGAATGAGACCACGGTGGACCGCATCTACCACATCGACCGCGGCTACGAGTGCATCGAGGAAAAACTGCAGTCCCTCGGCGCCCGGATCAGCCGCGTACCCCTGCGGTGAAGGAATCGGGATGGAAAACGCCATGAATTCCGCCACCGGGACCATCGTCATCGCCCTCACCCGGGGCCGGATCCTCGACGAAACCCTGCCCCTGCTCGAGCAGGCGGGGATCAATCCGCTGGAGGACATGAGCCGTAGCCGCAAACTGAAGTTTCCCACGAGCATGGCCGGGGTGAGCCTGCTGGTCATGCGCGGCTCGGACGTGCCGGTTTACGTGGAAAACGGCGCCGCGGACATGGGCGTGGCGGGCAAGGACATGCTGCTGGAATACGGCGGCGACGGCCTCTACGAACCCCTGGATCTCGGCATTGCCCGCTGCCGCCTGATGACGGCAATGCCGGAAGCCGCAAGCGAGACCGGGGGCGGGCTGCGGGTCGCCACGAAATTCACCCGGATCGCCAAGCGCTGGTTCGCCGAGCAGGGCAGGCAGGTGGAATTGATCAAGCTCAATGGCGCCCTTGAAATCGCCCCGGCCATGGGCCTGGCGGACGCCATCGTGGATATCGTCGATACCGGCAACACCCTGCGCGCCAACGGTCTCGCGCCGGCTGAGACCATCGCCGAGATCAGCTCCCGGGTCATCGTCAACAAGGCTTCGATGAAAATCAAGAGCCGGCCGATCCGGGCTATACTCGAGCGCCTCGCCGCCGCCGTGTCGGCACGGGCGAAATGATTGCCGGGCCATGAGCGATTCCGCACTCGACATCCGCAGCCTGATTGCCTCCGCGCCGGACTTCGACCGTCAACTCGCCGCCGCGCTGGACCGGCGGATGCTGGTGGGTGAGGAGGCGACTGGCCAGGTGCGCGGGATTCTCGCGGACGTGCGCGCCCGGGGCGATGCCGCGGTGCTCGAATATACCAGACGCTTCGATGGACTCGACGCCGGCGGCATGGAAGCCCTGACGGTATCCCGGGAACAGATGGAGCAGTCCCTGGCGCGGTTGCCCGAAGCCGCCGCAAGGGCCTTGGGCCACGCCGCGGAGCGTATCCGCCGCTACCACGAAGCCCAGAAACAGGGCTCCTGGCAATATGCCGAAGTGGACGGCTCGGTGTACGGACAGAAGGTGAGCGCCCTGGACCGGGTGGGCATCTATGTGCCGGGCGGCAAGGCAAGCTATCCCTCCTCGGTGCTGATGCTGGCCATTCCCGCCAGCGTCGCCGGCGTCGGGGAGATCATCGCCACCGTGCCCCTGGCCCATGGCGCCGGCAGCGACATGGTGTTCGCCGCGGCGGCCCTGGCGGGAGTGGACCGCCTCCATGCCATCGGCGGCGCCCAGGCCATTGCCGCCCTGGCTTACGGCACGGAAAGCATCTCCAGGGTCGACAAGATCGCCGGCCCCGGCAATATCTATGTCACCATCGCCAAGAAACTGGTGTACGGCGAAGTGGGAATCGACATGATCGCCGGCCCCACCGAACTGACGGTGATCTGCGATGGCGCCACCGATCCCGACTGGATCGCCATGGACCTGTTTTCCCAGGCCGAACACGACGAGCAGGCGCAGTCGATCCTGATTGCCACCGACGCCGGCTATCTGGATGCCGTCAAGGCGGCCATGGAGCGGCTGCTGCCCGAAATGGCGCGGCGCGGCATCATTACCGAGAGTCTCAACCGGCGCGCGGTGTTCATACTTGCCGGAGACCTGGAACAGGCCGCCGCCATCAGCAACCGGATTGCGCCGGAACACCTGGAGTTGTCGGTGGCCGAACCGGAAAAACTATTGGAGAAGATCCGGCATGCCGGCGCCATTTTTCTCGGCCGCTACAGCGCCGAGGCCCTGGGCGATTACTGCGCGGGGCCGAGCCATGTGCTGCCCACTTCGGGCACGGCGCGTTTCTCCTCGGCGCTGGGCGTACCGGATTTCCAGAAGCGCAGTTCCATCATCCACTGTTCGGCGGAGGGCGCCGCCGCCCTTGCCGCCACCGCGGCAGAACTCGGCCGCCGGGAAAATCTCGAGGCCCACGCCCGCTCCGCGGAGTATCGCCTGCCGGGTTGACGCCGGAACTGCTGATCCGGGCCGCTTTTCCGTCATTCTGCGCGCAGTCGCAGAATCTCCCTGTCGGGGCCACTGCATGAGATTCTGCGACTACGCGCAGAATGACGGGTTTGGTTACGGGCGGAATGATGGGTTTGGCTACGCGCAGAATGACGGGTTTGGTTTGGCTACGCGCGGAATGACAGCGAAACGAATAGTGCGAAAGTGATGGCCGCTGCTGGAACGCCGGAATCTTTGGCCCGGATCAGGGGTCGAACACGATGGCCTGGCCGAAGCCGAGTGCGGTTTCAAATTCCAGCGTGCGGCCTTCGCGGTACACCTGCACCCGCACCACATCGCCCGGCTTCTTCTCGCGCACTTCCATGACGATGCTTTCGTCGTCCACCACGGTGCTGTCGTTGATGGCGGTGATCACGTCCCCAGGCAGAATGCCCACCCTGGCCGCGGCGCCGCCTTCATCGACGCTTTCCACGAGCATGCCGCGGATATGGTCCACGCCGAAGAAAAGTTCGCTGGACTGGGCGGTGAGCGCCTCTCCGGTGAGTACGCCAAGATAGCCGGAATTGGCGGCGATGGCTTCTTCCACGAGTTCCCTGGCGGCGCTCACCGCGAACCGCGCCGGCGTGGCGAAGCCGATGCCTTCAAAATTGCCCGATTCCGACAGAATCGAGGAATTGACTCCCACCAGCCGCCCGACGCTGTCGATGAGCGCGCCGCCGGAACTGCCGGGATTGATGGCGGCGTCGGTCTGGATCATGTTTACCGGGAAATCGAGGCCGCGGCTCAGGGAACTGACAATGCCCCGGGACACCGACTGGCCGATATTGTGTGGATAGCCGATGGAGAAAACCTCGTCACCCACCGCCAGCACGCTTTCATCGCCCAGTGGAATCGGCGTCAGATCGGCCATGTTGATGTGCAGCACCGCCAAATCGTTGACTTCGTCCCAGGCGATGACCGTGGCGGGAGTATGGCGGCCGTCGCTCAGGCTTACCGTGGCGTCAAAGGCGTCGAACAGGGTGTCCACCACGTGCAGGTTGGTGAGGATGAATCCGCGCGGGTCGATGATGACACCCGAGCCCAGGCTTTCCTGCTCGCCCAGATAGAGATCGACCCGGTCGGCGCCGGTGCGCTCGATGGCTTCCACATTGACCCGGGTGGCGCTGATGCTCACCACCGAGGCCGACGCCCCGGCGATGGCCTCGTAATGACCCGCCGCGGGGGTCTCCACTTCGCCGGCAAGCCCGTCGAGCAGGCCGCGGATTTCCCGCAACTGCAGAAACTGCAGGGTGGCCACGGCAACCAGCACGCCGCAAACCATCGGCCAGCCGGCAAAGCCCAACAGTCGCAGTAAACGGCTCATCGCAGTCGCCATAGGGTTCTGTTCATGGGTTCGCCCCTTCCTGTCATTCTGCGCGAAGCGAAGCGCAGTCGCAGAATCCCCCTGTTGCGGCCATTGCATGAGATTCTGCGACTACGCGCAGAATGACGGGAAGGGGCCACCGCCCGGGATTCTGCAACTGTGCATAGAATGACAACGGCTGTTGTTCCCTCAGACTACCTGTTCTTCTTCGAGTCGCGCAAGCACCTGGTTCACGCAGGCTTCCACGGAAAGCGCGCTGGTGTCGAGTTCCAGCCAGGGCTCGACGGGGCCCCGATAGGGAAAGGAAAGCCCCGGCACATGCTCGGATTCGTTTTCCCTGGCGGCGGCGTACAGCCCGCTCGGGTCGCGCTGCATGCAGATCTCCAGCGGCGGGTTGAGATACACCAGAAAACAGTTGCGCCGGCCGATCACGCTGATGGCGTGTTCCCGGGAGTCTTCGTTGGGCGCCACGAAGGCGGCGCAGCAGATCAGCCCGGAGTCGTTCACAAAGCGGGCCACATGGGCGCTGCGGCGCAGATTTTCGGCGCGGCCCTCGGCGTCGTGTGGCAGGTCGCGGCTGATGCCGAGACGCATGGCCTTGCCATCGAGCACGGTGCTGAAGCGGCCCAGGTCGAACAATCGCCTTTCCAGGGCGTGGGCCAGGGTCGATTTGCCCGAGCCGGAGACGCCAATGAACATGACCGTCACGGGCCGCTGGCCAAAGCGGGCCGCGCGCTCGCTGCCGCTCACATGGCCGCTTGCGCTGTTCGCCGGAGCGTCCCCCCGGGCGTGTTCACAATGGATCATGCCAGCGCCCACGGTGACATTCGAGAGCCGGTCGATGAGGATGAATCCGCCGGTGGCGCGGTTGTCCCGGTAGCTGTCGAAATGCACCGCCTGCTCCAGGGCGATGTCGAGCCGGCCGATTTCATTCAACTCGAGTCTGGCGGCGGGGCGCTCGGCAAGATTGGAAATGTCCACCACATGCCGCACCGACTTTACCGTGCCGATCACGCTGCGGGCGCCGAGCTTGATTTCGTATTGCACGCCGGGGAGCAGGGGATCTTCCGCCATCCACACCACGCTGGCGTCGAGGCGGTCGCCTCCGGCGGGGGGATTGTCGGGATGGGTAATCAGGTCGCCGCGGCCGAGGTCGATCTCGTCTTCCAGGGTGAGGGTCACCGCCATATCGGCCCAGGCGAGTTCGAGTTCCTCATCGTAGGTGACAATGGATTTTATGCGGCTCTTGCGGCCCGAAGGCAGCACCATCACTTCGTCGCCCTTGCGCACCACGCCCGAGGCGATGGTGCCGCAGTAGCCGCGGAAATTGAGATTGGGACGGTTGACGTACTGCACCGGAAAGCGGAAGTCGGCGAAGTTGCGGCTGGCGGAGAGTTCCACGGTTTCCAGCATGGTCATCAGCGCCTTGCCCCGGTACCACGGCATTGCCGGGCTGGCATGGACCACATTGTCGCCATGTTTGGCGGACAGCGGAATGAATTGCGGTTCAATGCTTTCGAGTCCAGCGCTGAAGGCGAGATACTCCTCGCGAATACGGTTGAAAACGTCTTCGGCATAATCCACCAGGTCCATCTTGTTCACTGCCACGATCACCTGCCGGATGCCGAGCAGGGAGACGATAAAGCTGTGCCGCCGGGTCTGGGTCAGCACGCCGTGGCGGGCGTCGATGAGGATAATCGCGAGGTCGCAATTGGAGGCGCCGGTGGCCATGTTGCGGGTGTACTGCTCGTGGCCCGGCGTGTCGGCGATGATGAACTTGCGTTTCGCGGTGGAAAAATAGCGGTAGGCCACGTCGATGGTGATGCCCTGTTCGCGTTCGGCCTGAAGGCCGTCCACCAGCAGGGACAGGTCGAGCTTGCCGTCGAGGCTGCCCGAGCGCAGGCTGTCGGCTTCGATGGCGGCGAGCTGGTCTTCGTAAATCAGCTTCGAATCGTGGAGCAGCCGGCCGATGAGGGTGCTCTTGCCGTCATCGACGCTGCCGCAGGTCAGAAAGCGCAGCAACTCCTTGCGCTCATGCTGGGCGAGGTAGGCCTTGATATCGGCCTGGGCCAGATCGGGTTGCTGGTTCATTTGGTTTCTCAAGGATTTACTGGCTTGCGCCACTAAATCCGGTGGCACATCCTGGCGCCACATACAAGTGCTGATTGTCCAGGCGCGTGGATTTCAGGCGCAATCAGAAATAGCCCTGGCGTTTTTTCTGCTCCATGGAAGCCGCCTGGTCCGAGTCGATCAGGCGGCCCTGGCGCTCGGAACTCGTGGCCAGCAGCATTTCGCGAATGATTTCCGGCAAGCTGTCGGCGCCGGATTCCACGGCGCCGGTAAGCGGGTAGCAGCCCAGGGTGCGGAAGCGCACCATCTTGAGTTGTACCGGCTCGACCTGGGGCAGGGGCATGCGGTTGTCGTCCACGAGGATGTCCACCCCGTCGATGCTCACCACGGGCCGCCGCTTGGCGAAATACAGCGGCACAATCTCGATATCGTTGAGGTAGATGTACTGCCAGATGTCGAGTTCGGTCCAGTTCGACAGGGGAAACACCCGGATGCTTTCGCCCTTGCTGATCCTGGTGTTGTACAGGTTCCACAATTCGGGCCGCTGGTTGCGCGGGTCCCACACGTGGTTGCGGTCGCGGAAGGAGAACACGCGCTCCTTGGCCCGGGATTTTTCCTCATCCCGCCTCGCCCCGCCGAAGGCGGCGTCGAAACGATGCCGGTTCAAGGCCTGTTTCAGCGCCTGGGTCTTCATGATGTCGGTGTGTTTTTCGCTGCCGTGATCAAAGGGATTGATGCCGGCCTTCACCCCCTCCTCGTTGATGTGGACGATCAGCTCAAGGCCGAGCCGTTTCGCCTGGGCGTCGCGGAAGGCGATCATTTCGCGAAACTTCCAGGTGGTGTCCACATGCAGCAGCGGAAATGGCGGGCGCCCGGGATAAAAGGCCTTGCGGGCCAGATGGAGCATCACCGAGGAATCCTTGCCGATGGAGTACAGCATCACCGGATTGCCGAAGGCGGCGGCAACCTCCCGGATGATATGGATGCTCTCGGCTTCGAGCTGCTTCAGGTGCGTAAGATTGCAGGCGGTCATCGATGGGGTGAAGTTCTCCGCTTCAACGATTCGCGCCCAATTCTTCGTCCGGTTCCCTGCCGGGTTTTTCCAGGCCGAAATCCTCGGCCAGGGCGCCCTTGCGGGACGGGTCGGCCCTGGCGGCATAGTCCTTGGGCGGCAGCACGCCGAGTTCCCCGGCCTCCGGCGTGTTCTCGAAAACCGATTCATCGTTGGCGGGCAGCAGGCGGCTGGCGACTTCGGCGGAGCAAAGCGACTGGGCGCCGCTGGCGAGATGCTGGTACACCTCCCGGTAGCTTTCTGTCATCTGCGTGACGAGGCTGGCGGTGGTGCTGAAATGCTCGGACACGCTTTCGCGGTAATCCCGGTCGCTTTCCCGCAGGCGGCGCAACTGTTCTTCGAGTTCGCGCACCCGGGCCGGCCCGCCGCCGAGCCGGCTGGCGAAGGCGGCGCCGATTACCAGCCCAAGGGCCAGACACGCGATTCCGGTAAGCCAGATAGTCAAGTGGGGAACCTTCGCTGTGCGGGCCGGAAAGTCAACATCAAGGAAGGGAAGAGTATACCGCATGTGGGGGCGCGGGGCTTCGATCGAGCCCGGAAGGGGGAAGCCTATTCGCTTAATCCGAATCAGGTCGTTCGCGAAACTGGCATCTCGCCTTTGTCGACAAGCGGCGTGCGGCGGACGGCAAACCGGCATGGGACACCCATCGAAACTCCTGTCATTCTGCGCGCAGTCGCAGAATCTCATTGGGAGGCCACTGCGGGAGATTCTGCGACTCCGCTTCGCTTCGCGCAGAATGACGGAGAGGGGTTGACACAGGACACCCATCGAGACTCCTGTCATTCTGCGCGCAGTCGCAGAATCTCATTGGGAGGCCACTGCGGGAGATTCTGCGACTCCGCTTCGCTTCGCGCAGAATGACGGAGAGGCAAATCGGCATGGGACACCCACTTTCCCGTCAGGTGATATTCTTTTGCGCCCTGGTGTTCCGAGAATGCTTTTCGGGCCTGGAAGGACTTCTTTGATGGACATTTGCAGCCGTTACCGATCAGCCGTGAATGAGGGCAGGGTTACTCGTGATCCGGCGCAGGAGGAGGTGGTGAGGGAATTGGGGCGGCTGGCGGGGGAGCTTGCGCCGCGCTGGCGCCGGCGGCCTTCGCCGCCCTGGTCCTGGCTTGGGCTGTCCCGGCGGGGTGCGCCGCCCCGGGGGATATACCTGTGGGGCGGGGTGGGCCGCGGCAAGACTTTTCTGATGGACCTGTTTTTCGATTGCCTGCCGGGCAATTACAAGCTGCGGGCGCATTTCCACGCTTTCATGCAGCGCGTACACCGGCGGCTGGCAGCCTTGCAGGGAGCGCGCGATCCACTCGAAACCGTGGCGGAAGAACTTGCTTTCGAGGCCGGAATCATCTGTTTTGACGAGTTTCATGTCTCCGATATCGGCGACGCCATGCTGCTTGGCGGCCTGCTCGACGCCTTGTTCCGGCGCAAGGTGATTCTGGTGGCGACTTCCAATATTCCCCCGGCCAGGCTGTATGAAAACGGCCTGCAGCGCGAGCGATTCCTGCCGGCCATCGGCCTGCTTGAGCAATACTGCGTGGTGGTGGAGCTTGCCTCGGAGGTGGACTATCGCCTGCGCAGCCTCGAGCAGGCCACGCTGTATCACCATCCGGTCACCCCCGAAACCGAATCCCTGCTGCGGGGGAATTTCCACGCACTCGCCACCGGCGCCGCCAGTGTCGTCAGCCATGGAAGCATCGCGATTCAGGAGCGCGAAATCGCCGTGCGGCTGATGACCCAGGATGTGGTCTGGTTCGATTTCAGGGCAATCTGCGAAGGGCCCCGCAGCGCGGCGGATTACGTGGAGATCGCCAGAATGTTCCACGCCGTGATCATCAGCGATGTGCCCGTCCTCGACGACCACAGTCTTGACGGCGCCCGGCGCTTCATCAATCTCATTGACGCCTTCTACGACAGCCGGGTAAAGCTGATTCTCAGCGCCGTTGCGGCAATTCCGAATCTCTACAGGGATACCCGCCTCGCCGCCGAGTTCGGGCGCACCCGCTCACGCCTCCTCGAAATGCAATCCCGGGACTATCTCAGCCTCGAACACCGGGCCTGAAAAGCGCAAGGCCGCGAACGTCCTTGTTCGCGTAACCATGCTCCTGTGGCTTTCGTCATGTTGTGCCATTAGCTGACAACGCTGTTCGCGTAACCATGCACACTAGGAGCCTGCGCCGTAGGAATTCACGGCTGCAAATCCGCTCCCGTCCACGCCCCTGGCCGTTCGATTTCGTTGCATATTCACCAATATTCGCCTCAATCGATTGGCCAGGGGCGCGGCGATAGCGAATTTTCGCTTTCGCGAATTCCTACGGCGCAGGCTCCTAGCTTTCCCGGCGGTGGATGCGGATTGAGCCGCCGGAGGTTTTCAGGATGAGTTCGGGGCCGCCGCCGTTCAGGGCGTGTTCGAGTTCGCGGCCCCGTTCGTCCGCGCTGGCTTCGGGGAAGTCGGAACGAATCCGCCCGCCGGAAGTTTGCGCGGAGATATCGGCGCGGAAATCGCCGGGCAGATACGCCGTAACGCCGCCCCCGGAAGTACGCAACTCGCTGCCGGCTTCCGGCTGGCGGGCAAAGCCCACCGTAACCGAACCGCCGGACGTCCGGGCATTCACCGCGCCGCCGGCATGGTCGATTTCAATGGAGCCACCCGAAGTGCGGGCCTCAACCCCGGCGCCGGTTTCGGCGATGCGGATGCTGCCTCCCGAAGTTCTGGCGTCCACCGCGCCGGCCATATTGCCAAGCCGGATGCGACCGCCCGAAGTTTTCGCGGCTACCGAGCCGCTTGCCTGCTCCAGCCGAATCGTGCCCCCTGAGGTTTCCACGTCCACCGTCCCGTCGACTTCGCCCGCTTCGATGTCGCCGCCGGAAGTGCGGGCCCTGAATTCCCCCTGCAGGCGGTCCAACTCCACATCGCCGCCGCTG
Source organism: Pseudomonadales bacterium (assembly GCA_022825945.1). Classification (GTDB taxonomy): domain Bacteria; phylum Pseudomonadota; class Gammaproteobacteria; order Pseudomonadales; family Pseudohongiellaceae; genus UBA9145. The sequence continues at coordinate 48,724 of JAJDVS010000009.1, read as the reverse complement.
GTACGCAGATTCAGGTCCTGCAGATACGGCACATTCAGCATGATTTCAGCATTCGCGTTACCCACCAGCCCCAGCCAGCCCCACGAGAGGCGGCCATCGGGTTCGCGCCCGCGAATCGTCACCACGCCGTCCTCCTGTTCGAACTCGAATTCGAGCCGGTCGGCTTCCACCGCCGAAAAAGCGACTTCGTTCCGATCCCAGGTCTCGACGCTGATCCGCGCCCGTTCCACATCCACCCGCACCGTGTCGCCTGCATTCACGGAAAAGCTGCGCTCGATGTCCTGGCCAAGCGCGGCCTCCGCGCTTGCCGCCAGCGCCAGCGCGGCGAAGCCGGCGGTACAGTTTCTCACCAGAGCCTGATTCATTGGTCTCTCCGAAAATAGTGCCGGCATGGCCGGCCCGTCGTTCCCCCCGGCATCGCCCGAGCGAGCCCCGCAACGATGCCATTCAACACATACAACGCTGCACAGCGGAACTGGTTACAGTCAATCCGGAATTTCGTGAATTTCGCGACGCGGGCTTCTGGCGATGAAGGAAAGCCGCTTCCGCTACTCTAAGTATTCTCTGAAAAACTCCATCCGTGGAGTTTTTCATTATCTTCCATGTACCGCAGGGAAGCTCTGACTTGATCAGAGCTTCCCTAAGGCTCCACCGCCAGATAATCGCGGATCGCTTCCACCGCCGCGTACTGGTGGGCGTGAAATGTCGTCCCCACGGCGGCCTCGGCATTGCCGTGGAAGGCGATGACCAGGTCATCGTCCGGGTAAATGCGGATCAATTGCCCGAAAATCCCGCGGGCGGCATAGCCCCGGCCCTCGAACAGCCACCACAGGTAGCCATAGCCTTCGAAAGCGTCCGAGGGTTCGGTGGACTCCTGCATCCAGCCATCCGGCAGCACGCGCTCGCCGTTCGGCAGAAGCCCGCCGCGAAGCGCGAATTGCCCGATGCGGGCGTAATCCCGCAGGGAAGCCTGGATGCAGCAGCCTCCGAGCTCGCCGCCAGCGGGAGAACCCAGCGACCACCAGGCGTCGTGCTCCATGCCGAATGGTTGCCAGACCCTGCGGCTGAGGTAGGTGGAGGCATTGTTGCCGATCGCGGCTCGCAGAATCTCCCCGGCGAGATTGGTTTCGCCGGTGTTGTAGTTGAAAGTCTCGCCGGGCGCGTCCGCCCTCGGCAGCGTCGCCAGATAACCGGCGAGTGGCAGCCCGTTGGCGCCGCCGGCCCGGGCCACATCCGAGGCGGGGTCGGCATAGTCCTCGTTCCAGCGCACGCCCGAGGCCATGTTCAGCACATCGCGGATGCTCGCCTGCCCGTAGCTTGTTCCCCGCAGTCGCGGCAGGTAATCGACGACTTTCTCATCGACGCTCCCGATAAAGCCGTCGGCAATCGCCGCGCCGATCAGCATCGAGGTGACGGACTTGGTCACCGAAAAGGAAATCCAGACGCTGCCCGCATCGCTACCCGCCGAATAATCCTCGAACAGCACATCGTCGCCGCGAACGACGATCATTCCCACATGGCCGGGGTCGGCCAGATAATCGGCGAGCGAGTAGGACTGACCATCGACTTCATAACGCACATCGCCGAGTTCAACGGGCGCCTCGCGCAAGGGCGAGGGCGAGTCGCTTTTCCCGATGCGCCGGGTCGGAAACAACTCGGCAATGTGGGCAAACCCCACCCGCCGGTCCTCCTGGGACCAGAACAGCAGCCCTTCCTGCTCCCCGGTTTCGGCAAGCCGGCCAAGCACCTCGTCAACTCCCGGTCCGGCCCCCCGCGCCAGGCCGCAAACCCCAAAAGCCAGCAACAACACACAAACCCTGAACATCGCAATCTCCCGCCAAAACCGCCAGTGTGCCACAAGGCGCGACGGGGTTGAAACCGCTCCGCGGCTTGCACGTCATCCTGCGCACTTCCCTATCTGTCATCCTGCGCGAAGTCGCAGGATCTCATCGGGAATTTTGTGAGTTCATGCCATCCATGGCGTTACCATTGAGTCTTCGATTGGCCCAAGTCTCGACGGCGCAGACAGCGCTTGAATCCCATGGGCGGCTCGGGTAATATCCGCGCTCCTTCGAAAACCGCTTAAGAATCGAGTGATGGAGACCTATAGTGCGCGGCAGGGCGAGGTGGCCCGCAACTGGCTGCTGGTGGATGCCGAGGGCCAGACCCTGGGGCGGATGGCGAGCGCCATTGCCGCTCGTCTGCGTGGCAAGCACAAGGCGGAATTCACGCCTCATGTGGACACCGGCGACTTCGTCGTGGTGATCAATGCCGACAAGGTGCGGGTCACCGGCAGGAAGGCCAGCGACAAGCTGTATCACTCGCATTCCGGCTATCCCGGCGGGCTGAAGTCGGTCTCTTTCGAGCAGTTGCTCGAAAAATCCCCCGAGCGGGTGGTTCGCCTCGCGGTGCGGGGCATGATGCCGCGCAACCGGCTGAGCCGGGTCATGCTGAAGAAGCTGAAAGTCTACGCCGGCGGCGAGCATCCCCATTCGGCGCAGCAACCGCGAACCCTGAAACTGTAATCCTCCCAGCAACGAATCCCGGAAAGAAACATCAAAATGGAAACCAGCCTGCATTACGGCACCGGCCGTCGCAAGACTTCCACCGCGAGAGTGTATCTGAGCCGCGGCAGTGGCAATATCGTGATCAACCAGCGCCCCATCGACACCTATTTCGGTCGCGAAGTGGCGCGCATGATCGTGCGCCAACCGCTGGAAGTGGTGGATATGGCGGAGCGTTTCGACATCCGGGTCACCGTGCGCGGCGGCGGCGGTTTCGGCCAGGCCGGGGCGATCCGGCATGGCATTACCCGGGCGCTGATCGACTACGACAGCGAACTCAAGCCCACCTTGCGCAAGGCCGGATTCGTGTCCCGGGACGCCCGGGAAGTCGAGCGCAAGAAGGTGGGTCTGCGCAAGGCGCGCAAGCGCCCGCAGTACTCCAAGCGCTAGGAGCCTGCGCCGTAGGAATTCGCGAAAGCGAAAATTCGTTATCGCCGCGCCCCTGGCCGGTCGATTGAGGCGAATATTGGTGGATATGCAACGAAATCGAGCGGCCAGGGGCGTGGACGGGAGCGGATTTGCAGCCGTGAATTCCTACGGCGCAGGCTCCTGGAATTTCTTATCCAATGCAAGTTCTTGGCATGAATAACAGCGATTTGTCATTCCGCGCGCAGCGGAGCACTCCAACCGTCATTCCGCGCGCAGCGAAGCGAAGTCGCGGAATCTCAAGCAGTGGCCGCGCATGGAGATTCTGCGACTTCGCGCAGAATGACGGAAGGGGCGATTACTCGCGGAACGGCGGGGAAGTCGGCCCTGCCCAGAATGAAGGGAAAGCCTGCTACGCTCAGAATGACGGGATAGGCGAATACTCGCGGAATGACCGGACAGGAGGTATGGAATGGCCCGCATGACGGCGCGCAGACGCTTTCTGGCAGGTTCCACATCCGCGCTGGGCGCGGTGGGCGTGGCCGGCGCGGCGGCGCCCTTGATCGGATCCTGGAATCCGAGCGCCGAGGCAAGGGCCGCGGGCGCGCCGGTCCGCATCGACATCGGCAATCTCGCCCCGGGCGAAATGCTCGGCCCGATTCCCGCCTGGCGCGGCAAGCCCATCTTTATCGTCCGGCGCAGTCCCGAGGCGATCGAAGCCCTGAACCGCGATCCGGACCGGCTCGCCGACCCCGATTCGGAGGAGCCCGAGCAGCCGGAGTACGCGCAAAACGAGTTCCGTTCGCGCACTCCCGAAGTCATGGTGCTCGTCGGCCTTTGCCCCCATCTGTTCTGTTCCCCCACGCCACACATCGAACTGCGCCCGCAGCCTTTCGACGCCGAATGGAACGGCGGTTTCTTCTGCCCCTGCCACGGCTCCCGCTTCGATCTCGCGGGCCGGGTCTACAGCGGCTCGCCGGCATCCCGCAACATGGAAGTGCCGCCCCACTCCTACGAGGGCGACAATATTCTCGTCATCGGCATTGACGAGGAGAACACGGCATGAGCGGGACAGGCGGGCAGGGAGAGGTCGCGGTGGATGAAGCATCGGAATCAGCAGCCGCCGACGGTGCTGGCGAGGCACGCCCTCCCGGTCGCTTGACGGTCGGATTCATGGGCCTGGTGGGCTGGCTCGACGCAAGACTTCCCGTGGTCAAGGCCTGGGAAACGCACATGTCGAAGTACCATGCCCCGGCCAATTTCAATTTCTGGTACTTCTTCGGCGTGCTGTCCCTGGCGGTGCTGGTCATCCAGATTCTTTCCGGGATCTGGCTGACGATGAACTACACCGCGAGTGCCGACGCCGCCTTCGCGTCCATCGAATACATCATGCGCGACGTGGAATGGGGCTGGCTGCTGCGCTATGTGCATTCCACCGGGGCTTCGGCGTTCTTCTTCGTGGTCTATGTGCACATGTTCCGGGGCCTGATGTACGGCTCCTACCAGCGGCCGCGCGAACTCATCTGGATCTTCGGCATGGCCATCTACCTGATTCTGGTGATGGAAGGCTTTCTCGGCTATGTGCTGCCCTGGGGCCAGATGTCCTACTGGGGCGCCAACGTGATCGTGTCGCTGATCGGCGCCATTCCCGTCATCGGCGAGGATCTGCTGATCTGGGTGCGCGGCGACTATCTCATTTCCGGGGCGACGCTGAACCGTTTCTTCGCCCTGCACGTGGTGGCCCTGCCGATGGTGCTGATCGCCCTGGTGGTGCTGCATCTCCTGGCGCTGCACGAGGTGGGCTCCAACAACCCCGACGGCATCGAGATCAAGCGGCACAAGGGGCCTGACGGGGTACCCCTGGACAGCGTACCCTTCCATCCCTACTACACCCTGTTCCACGATCTCGGCGGCGTGGTGCTGTTTCTCATCGTGTTCTTCGCGGTGATCTTTTTCGCGCCGGAGATGGGCGGCTATTTCCTGGAAGTGGCGAATTTCCAGGAGGCGGATTCGCTCAGAACGCCGGAACACGTGCCCCCGGTCTGGTACTACACGCCTTTCTATTCGATGCTGCGGGCGGTGACCGTGCCGCTGTTCGGCATCGACGCGAAATTCTGGGGCCTGCTGGTGATGTTCGGCGCCATCGCGATTCTCTTCTTCCTGCCCTGGCTCGACCGCAGCCCAGTGCGCTCGATGCGCTACAAGGGCTGGTACAGCCGCGTGGCGCTGATGCTTTTCGTGGTCAGCTTCTTCATTCTCGGCGTGCTTGGGACCCAGGCGGTAAGCCCCGCCAAGACCTTGCTGGCCCAGATCATGACCGCGGTCTATTTTGGCTACTTCTTCCTCATGCCCTGGTACACGCGGCGGGAAAAGACGGCCCAGCCGCCGGACCGGATCACCGGGCGCTGGATCAGCATCCCGCAACTGATCGGCAGTATCGTGCTCATCGCCCTGCTCGTGATTCTGCCGCTGATGCTCGTGTCGGAACGGGCGGAAGCCGCCGAAGCCGGCAATCTGGACCTGGACCACGTGGAAACCGATTTTCTGGACAAGCCCTCGCTGCAGCGCGGCTTCAACTACTACATGAACTACTGCGTTTCCTGCCATGCACTCGGCTACGCCCGCTATGAACGCACCGCCGACGATCTCGATATTCCCCACGAACTCGTGCTGGAAAACCTGGTGTTCGACGATTCGCTGATCGGCGACCATATCCGCAATTCGCTGGCGGAAGACGACGCCAACGAATGGTTCGGCGTGGCGCCGCCGGATTTGACCCTGATCTCCCGGGTGCGCGGCCCGGACTGGCTCTACACCTATCTGCGCTCGTTCTACAACGATCCGGCGCGGCCATTCGGGACGAACAACAGCATCTTTCCCAATGTGGGCATGCCCAATGTGCTGTATGAATTGCAGGGAGACGTGATCTGCGACGATCACGGCGCCGGCGATCCCGCCGAGTGCAGCCTGAGTCATGTGGCGGGAACCGGCAGCATGGAGCCTGCGGAATTCGACGCCATGATTGCCGACATGGTGAATTTTCTCCACTACATCGGCGAGCCGATTCGTCACCGGCGCCAGCAGATGGGTGTCTGGGTCCTGCTCTTTCTGGGCCTGCTGTATGTTTCCGTGGCCCTGATGAGCCGTGAATTCCGCAAGGATTATCACTGAGCGGCGCCCGCAGCGCCCACATGAGGAAGCCCATGGGAGTTATCGCGAAGCGTTCGTCAATGACCTTTTTTTCCGATCCGGTCAGTCATTACAGCCATCGCGTGCGCATCGTCCTTGCGGAGAAACAGGTAACCGTCGATCTCATTGACGTGGACGGCGACAACCTGCCTGAAGACCTGGTGGACCTGAACCCCTATAACAGCCTGCCGACCCTGGTCGACCGTGATCTTGTGCTCTACGAGTCCGACATCATCATGGAGTATCTCGACGAGCGCTTTCCCCATCCGCCGCTGTTTCCGGTCTATCCCGTGGCCCGGGCGCAGAGCCGGCTGTGGATGTACCGGGTGCGGCGCGAATGGTGCGCCCTGGTGGACCCGCTGCTCGCCAATGAAGGCGACGACGGGGAACTCGAAGCCATGCGCGGCAAGCTGCGCGACAGCCTGATCGCCACCGCGCCGATCTTCGGCGAAAAGCCTTTCTTCATGAGCGACGAATTCACCATTGTGGACTGCTGCGTCACGCCGATTCTGTGGCGGTTGCCGGTGATGGGAATCGAGTTGCCGGAAAACCGCGGCACCAGGCCGCTGATCGAATACCGCGAAAGGCTTTTCAACCGCGATTCGGTCAAGGCGAGCCTGTCGGAGCTTGAGCGGGAAATGTCCGCGTAAACGCATCCGGAAACCTGCGAACAGGGAGCCGGGGCGCGTTCAGTTCACATACTCAAACACCTTCACCACCCGGGTCACGCCGCTGATATCGCTGATCCGGGCCGCCACCGCATCACCCTGTTGCCGGTCGATCACGCCCATGAGGTAAACCGTGCCGTTTTCGGTGATTACCCGCACGTCGGCGTCCACGTCGATGCTGCTCGTCAACAACAGGGTTCGCACCCGGGTGGAAATCAGCGCATCGTTGCCCCTGGAGATGAGGCTGGTATTGCCCGTGACTTCGATTTCGTCGTGAATACGGCGGATGTTCGCGCTGGCCTCGCTGGCGATTGCCACCGCCCGCTGTTTCAACTCAGGCGTGGGCGCCTGACCCACGAGCAGCACCACGCCGTTATGGGCGGTAATGCCGATATTGGCCTGCTCCAGCGCCGGCTCCTGGGCCTGGAGATTGATGCGGATGCGGGTCTCGATGGCCTCGTCGGTAATCATGGCGCCGGCGGTGCGCTGGGTCAGGTCCTCCTCGATGCCCTGCTCGCTGCGGGTGCCCACGAGAAAGGGGGCGCAGGCCGCGACTAGCAGCGACAGACTCAGTATCAATAACCGGAGATTCATGCGTCTTCCCCTCCGAAGATCGCGGTATCGATGAAGTCGCAGAGACAGTGGATCACCACCAGATGCACTTCCTGAATCCTGGCGGTGCGGTCCGAGGGCACCCGCACTTCGATGTCGTCGTCGCGCAATTCAGTGGCAATGCGCCCGCCATCCCGACCGGTGAGGGCCACCACGATCATGCCGCGCTCCCGGGCCGCGGCCATGGCCTGGACCACGTTATCGGAATTGCCGCTGGTGGAGATGGCCAGCAGCACATCGTCCCGCTGGCCGAGGGCAAGCACCTGTTTGGCGAAAATCTCGCCGTAGTCATAGTCATTGGCGATGGCGGTGATCGTGGAGCTGTCGGTGGTGAGGGCGATGGCGGGCATGCCGGGGCGTTCGCGCTCGAAGCGGTTGAGCAATTCCGCCGAAAAATGCTGGGCGTCGCCGGCCGAGCCGCCATTGCCGCAGCACAGGATCTTGTTGCCCCCGAGCAAACTTTCCACCATGGCGGCGCCGGCCCGCTGGATCGATTGCGGCAGTTCGCTGGCGGAGCGCTCCTTGACCGCGATGCTGTCAAGGAAGTGCCGGGTGATGCGCGGGGTCAGGTCCATGGGTCGGGTTCCGTTCTGCAATTCTCTGTATCGGCCATGACGCGGGGATATTGTAACCCGTAATGGGCAGGCGCCCAGGAGCCTGCGCCATAGGAATTCGCGGCTAGAAAGCGTCGCGAATCCATTCGAGCCGGTCCGCGCCCTTGGGTCCATAGCCGGTAATCGCCACCACATCGAAACGGCAGGCCTTGTGTTGCCAGTTTCTGGCATTGAGGAACCAGGCTGCGGCGAGCCGGACCCGGCGCTGTTTGCCGGGGCCGATGGTCTCCTGGGCGCTGCCGTAGCGGGCGCTCTTGCGGTAGCGCACTTCAACAAAGATCACCGCCCCTTGCCGGTCGCCCATGATGAGATCGACTTCCCCGGCGCGACAGTTGAAATTGGGCTCAATGAGTTTCAGGCCCTTGCCGGAGAGAAAGCGCAGCGCCCGGCGCTCCTGCAAGTGGCCCGCATGCCGGTTGCTGGCGGGCATGGTTCAGGCGCCGGGCTGCGCCAATGGCACGGCGATGCCGTTCTCGAAACGCCCCGGCGTGAGTTGGCGGTGAATCCGGCGGTTGTCTTCCATGCGCAGCTCTCCCGTGGCGCCGCGCAGACTGGTGACCTGTCCCTTGCGGAACTGGCCGAGCCGGGGATACAGCCGGAAGCTGTCGATTCCCATCGCCTGCAGCCTGCGTTCAGTGCCGCCGGCGGCAAGCGCCGGGTCCTCGTTCAGCCACATCAGGGGAGCATCGGCGAAAATCACCCCGTTGAGGTCGCGGTTGCTCTCGGGGTTTTCCGCGCCGTCGTAAATCGAGGGCAGGGCGAAAACCGGCAGGTCTTCGGCGTAGTAGAAATCGAGCGCGGGCTTGATCTGACGCCCCACCTGGGGGTTTGCCATGAGGAAGATGAAGTCGATATCCTGCCGCCGCCGCGGCGTGAACTCCACGTTCGACCGGGGCAGGATATCGAGCAGCCGGGCAAGCCGCGCTTCGCTGGCGTCGATATCGAGAACGTTCTTGACCACTTCGGTGAAATCACCTCTGCCGAGATAGGCCGCCCGGGCAACAAACTCACCGCCCCGGGCCTGCCAGCGCTCGGCGAAGATGTTCTGCAAACGCAGAAAGACATCGTTGGCCGGATAGATCACCGCCGCATTGCGGTGTCCCGACTCAAGGGCAAGGTCGATGACCGCATCGATTTCATCTTCCGGCGCCAGGGCGAACTGGAAAAGCCTGCCTTTGCCAGCGGGCGGTTCCGCATCGGTGTAGTTCAGCGCCAGGGTCGGCACCGGCAATTCCCCGGCGGCGAGCAACTGGTTGACCAGGTCCTTGAACAGCGGCCCCACGATCAGGTCGGCGCCGGAATCCACCGCCTGCTGGTAGAGCGGGCGAACATCGGCGGCGCCGGTGGAGTCGAACAGCGAAATGCGTGGCACCTCCCGGGAAACCGCCAGGGCCTCGTAGTAACCCGCGAGAAACCCTTGCTGTATCGCCGCGCCGGCCGCTTCGCCCAGGGGCAGCATCAGGGCGATATGGCGCGGCCGTTCGTCCCAGGCCGCTTCAAGCTGGCGCAACTGTTCCGGCAATTGCCGCGCCGCCGAGTGCTGCTCCCAGGCCCGGCGCCAACTCACCAGAGACTCCAGTTGCCGTGGAATGCTGTGCTCGCCGGAATCCACCACCCGGGCAAGCTCGACCCAGCCGCGCAATTCATAGCTCGTGCTCGCGGCGGCCATTTCCTCCAGTTCCCGGGCGCCGCGGCTTTCCAGCGTCGCCCAGAGCTTGCGGCGCACCTCCTCGCCCGTCTCGCCATCGAGCAAAATGGCCGCCTCGGTCCAGGCGGCAATGGCCTGCCGCGGCTGCTCCACGGCATTGGCCGCATCGCCGAGCAGCAGGTAATAGTCGATATAGCCTTCTTCCCCCCGCCCCGGCGCCGCGATTTCACGCAGCCGCGCCATGGCCCCGGCGGCATCGTTCGCAGCCAAGGCGATGCGGGTCCGCAACAGCGCAAGCCCGGTTGCCAGTTCCGGCTCGGGAGGGAACCCGGCGTCCGCAACCGCGGCCGCTTCCGCGAATTTCCCTTCTTCCAGCAGCCGCCCGGCGGCTTCCATCCGCAGCAAGGCGGCCTCGGAGCCGGCGGCGGCATCGGCCCGAGCCAGCAAGGCCGCCACAGTATCCGCCGCCGGTTCAGCCACCGCCGCATCCCGCGCCCCGCCGGAACCGCCACAGCCCGCAAGCCCCAGCAGCGCAATCAAGAACAGGAGTCGCGAAACAGTCAAGAGAAACCCCAAACACCGAGAAATCGAGAACGGCGCCAGCCAACCGGCGCCGCCACGGAAAGCCTAATACAGGAAAAGCCGCAGCGCCAAACTTTCGCGCAAAATTCTTCAGTCGCCTGGTTTGGATGTTCTTTTCGCGAATTCCCGCGGCGCAGGCTCCCGGTCCTCGATATTGGCCGAAAGCAGGCGACGGAGCGATTCGGGGTCGCGATTCTTGCGCCTTGCCAGGTCATCGACCTGTTCCCGGCTGATCTTGCCCACCGGGAAGTATCTGGATTCGGGGTGGGCGAAGTACCAGCCGGAGACGCTGGCGGCGGGCAGCATGGCATAGCTTTCAGTGAGCTTTACACCGATGGATTCCGTGGCCCGCAGGAGCCGGAAGAGGGTGGCTTTCTCGCTGTGGTCGGGGCAGGCGGGATAGCCCGGCGCGGGGCGAATGCCCTGGTACCTTTCCCGGATCAGGTCTTCCGCGCCGAGTGATTCCTCTGGCGCATAGGCCCAGAATTCCCGGCGTACCCGCTCGTGGAGGCGTTCGGCGAAAGCTTCCGCGAGGCGGTCGGCAAGCGCCTTGGTCATGATGGATTGATAGTCGTCCCCGCCGGATTCGAACTCGGCGGCGAGTTTTTCGGCACCGGCTATGCTTACCGCGAATCCGCCGAGATAATCGGTTGCTCCGCTGGATTCCGGGGCGATGAAGTCGGCAAGGCAGAGCTGGGCCCGGTCCGGTTCCCGGGTTCCGGGCAATTGCTGGCGCAGGAAATGGAATACCGCGCTTTCGCTGCCGGAGTCTCCCGTGTCGCCTGCGTGGGCGCCATTGGCCCCGCGCCGGCTCTGGCAGCAACCTGGCAAACCGGGCCTGGCATCAACGGCGCGCACACGCACGTCATTGGCCCCTGTGCGGCTTGCGGACCAGATGCCGAATACGGCTTTGGCGGTGAGCAGCTTTTCGCTGGTGATGCGTTCAAGCAGCGAGTTGGCGGCGTCAAGGAGTTCCCGGGCCTGTTGGCCGACTTTTTCGTCTTCCAGAATCGCCGGGTACTTGCCGGCAAGGCCCCAGGTGATGAAGAAAGGCGTCCAGTCGATATAGCCGCGCAGTTCCGCAATGGAATAGTCATCGAAAATCCGGGTTCCGATCAGGCGCGGCTCCGTGATGGGGGCGGATTCCCAGTCGATCGCCAGCGCCCGGGACTGGGCCTCGGCGTAGCTGAGCAACTCGCGGCGTTTGCCGCGCCGGCTGCTGCGCCTGCGGATTTCGGCGTACTCCCGCTTCAGCTTGCCGCAGTAATCGGGCTTTGTCCGGGGATTGAGCAGGGCGCCGGCCACGGCCACGGAACGCGAGGCGTCCGGGACGTAGACCGTTTGGTCATTGTGATAGTGCTGTTCGATCTTCACCGCCGTATGGGCCTTGGAAGTGGTTGCGCCGCCGATCAGCAGGGGAATGTTGAAATCCTGCCGCTGCATTTCCCGGGCCACATGCACCATCTCATCGAGCGATGGCGTGATCAGGCCGCTGAGACCCACGAGATCGACATTTTCTTCCCTGGCGGTTTGCAGGATGCGCTCGCTGCTCACCATGACACCCAGGTCGATCACCCGGTAGTTGTTGCAGCCAAGCACCACGCCGACGATATTCTTGCCGATGTCATGAACATCGCCTTTCACCGTGGCGAGCAGAATCGTGCCCTTGGCGCTGGCGGATAACCGGCCCTCCTTTTCCGCTTCCATGAAGGGTTCGAGCCAGGCCACCGCCTGCTTCATGACCCGGGCGCTCTTGACCACCTGGGGCAGGAACATCTTGCCGGCGCCGAACAGGTCGCCCACTTCGTTCATGCCCTGCATCAGCGGGCCTTCGATCACTGCAATGGGTTTTTGCGCTTGCAGGCGGGCCTCTTCCACATCCTCCCCGATATGGCGGTTGATGCCCTGGACCAGGGCGTGGCGCAAGCGCTTTTCCACCGGCCATTGACGCCAGGCTTCCCGCGCCCGGGCTTCGGCTTCCGCCGCGCACGGATCGCTCCCGGAACGCTGCCGCAAATCCGCCGCCAGCGCCAGCAGGGCTTCGGTGGCGTCCGGGGAGCGATTGAGAATCACGTCTTCCACGGCATCTTTCAGTTCCGTGTCGATGGCGTCGTACACGGCGAGCTGGCCGGCGTTGACAATGCCCATGCTCAACCCGGCGCGAATGGCGTGATAGAGGAAAACCGAGTGAATCGCTTCGCGCACGGCGTTATTGCCGCGGAAGGAAAAGGAAACATTGCTGACGCCGCCGGAAACCAGCGCCCCCGGCAGGTTCGCGCGGATATGGCGGCAACATTCGATAAAGTCCACCGCGTAATTGTTGTGCTCTTCAATGCCCGTGGCGACGGCGAAAATGTTGGGATCGAATATGATGTCCCAGGCGCGGAAATCGAGTTTCTCCCGCAGCAGGTGCCAGGAGCGTTCGCAGATTTCGATCTTGCGCGCCAGGGTGTCGGCCTGGCCTTTCTCGTCAAAAGCCATGACGATGACCGCCGCGCCGTATTTCAGGCAAAGCCGCGCCTTGGCGAGAAAATCCTCCTCGCCATCCTTGAGGCTGATGGAATTGACCACGCACTTGCCCTGGGCGCATTTCAGGCCCGCCTCGATCACTTCCCAGCGCGAGGAATCGATCATCAGCGGCACCCGGCAGATTTCCGGCTCCGCGGCCACCAGACAGACGAACTTCTTCATGGCCGCCACGGAATCGAGCATGCCTTCGTCCATGTTGATGTCGATGATCTGGGCGCCGGCTTCCACCTGTTGCCGCGCGACCTCGATCGCTTCCTCGTAGTTTCCTTCGCGGATCAATCTGGCAAAGCGCGCCGAACCCGTGACGTTGGTGCGCTCGCCCACATTGACGAACAGCGAATCGGGCCCGATATTGAAGGCTTCCAGCCCGGCGAGGCGGCAGGCCGGGCTAAGCGCGGGGATCTTGCGCGGCGCAAGCCCGGCCACGGCTTTGGCCATGGCGCGGATATGCGCTTCCGTCGTTCCGCAACAGCCGCCGACGATGTTCACGAGGCCGCGCCGGGCGAAATCACCGATAATGGCCGCCATCTCCTCCGGCGTCTGGTCGTATTCGCCAAAGGCATTGGGCAGGCCGGCATTGGGGTGGGTGCTGACGGATACCGGCGCGATGCGGGACAAGGTTTCCACATGGGGCGCGAGCTGTTCGGCGCCGAGAGCGCAATTGAAGCCCACCGCCAGCGGATTGCCATGGATGACCGAATTGCGGAAGGCCTCGACAGTCTGCCCGGAAAGCGTGCGCCCGCTGGCGTCGGTTATCGTCCCTGAAATTATCAGCGGAAGCCGTTCGCCGCGCTGCTCGAAGAAGTCGAGGCAGGTATGGATGGCCGCCTTGGCATTGAGCGTATCGAAGGAGGTTTCGATCAGCAGCAGGTCGGCGCCTCCTTCCACCAGGGCGGCAATGGCCCCGGCATAATCCGCCGCAAGCTGGTCGTAACTGATACTGCGGTAACCCGGATCGTTGACATCCGGCGAAATCGAAGCCGTCTTGCTTGTGGGGCCGATGACTCCCGCCATGAATCGCGGCTGCTCCGGCGTCCGCGCATTCATCTCGTCACAGGCGGACCGGGCGAGTCTCGCCCCGGCAAGGTTCAGTTCCCGCGCCAGCGACTCCATTCCATAGTCCGCCTGGGAACAGCGGCTGGAGTTGAAGGTATTCGTTTCGACAATATCCGCTCCGGCTTCCAGATAAGCCAGGTGGATATCCCGGATCAAGTCGGGCCGGCTCAGATTCAGCAGGTCATTATTGCCCAGCAGATCGGTTTCCCAATCGGCAAACCGCTCCCCCCGGAAATCCGCCTCAACCAGCCCATGCCGCTGAATCATGGTCCCCATGGCACCGTCGAGCAGCATGATCCGCCGGGCAAGAATCGCTTCCAGCTTGCGATAAACGGCAGATTTCCGCATGGCCGCAGCCCGCCCCGGGGGAGAAAAGTCGGTAATTCTAGCAAAACCCGCCCTGCGTCATTCCGCGGCTGCGCGCGGAATGACGGGGCGGGGGCGATGCCCCGAACAAAATCTTCAAGCTTGCGGTAGAATGGCCGGGTTGAATCATCGGCTATCCCGGGGAGCGCCCCACGTGATCAGCATTACCGAATCGGCCCAGGAGTATCTTGCGGAACTGCTCGCCAAGCAGGATTGCGAAGGCATTGGCGTGCGGATCTTCATTCTCGACGCCGGCACACCCCAGGCGGAGACCTGCATCTCCTACTGCCGCCCCGGCGAGGAAAAACCCACGGACGAGAATAAGCCCTGCGCCGGCTTTACCGCCTGGGTCGACCGGCCCAGCATTCCCTTTCTCGAAGACGCCGTGGTGGATTTCACCAAGGATTCCATGGGCGGGCAGCTCACCATCAAGGCCCCCAATTCCCGCCTGCCGCGAATCGGCGAAGACAGCTCCATCGAGGACCGGGTCAACTACATTCTCTACAATGAAATCAATCCCGGCCTCGCCGCCCACGGTGGCCATGTCACCCTGGAGGAAATCTTTGAGGAAAACATTGCCGTGTTGCGTTTTGGCGGTGGCTGCCAGGGCTGCGGCATGGTGGACGTGACCCTCAAGGACGGCGTGGAATCAGCGTTGCTTTCCCAGATTCCGCAACTCAAGGAAGTCCGCGACATCACCGACCACAGCTACCGGGAAAACGCCTACTACCGGTAGCGTGCAACCGGCGCCGGTTCACCCCGGATAGCGCCGGGCCAGTTCCCCGTAGACCCGCCGCCGGTAATCCGCCGGTTCGGGATCGAGTTCGTCAAGAATTTCCGCCAGACATTCATTGTCTTCGCGGCCGGACCAGAGCTTCCGGTAGCGGCCTTCCCTGTAGCCGTGGTCCTGGCGGAAAAGGTTGAGCACATTCTTGCCGATGTACTGGCGGTACAGCCCCGGCCAGTCCAGTTCGCAGTCCTCCATGATGGCGCCGAACAGTTGCAGGTCGATGCGGCGGCTTGCGCTCAGCCCGATCAGCAATTCGAGCTTGCCGAGCAGGTCGAGTTCGGCGATTCGATGCCGCCCGCCGTCAAAAGCAATGCCGCCAGCGCTCCGACTCTCGCCCGGCAGGCCGAGCAGGACAGCCAGGGCGGCGTTCTGGTCTCCGTTTTCCCGCAGCAGAATTTCCGACAGCAGAAAATGCCAGATATCCACGAGCTCCATTTGCAACTGGGCGGTGTCGCGCCGCTGCCGTTTCCACCATTTCCAGCCGTGGTGTTCGATCGCTTCGGCGCCTTCGACCATCACCGCCCGCAGGTAGGGGTAGGCGGCCTTGAGCCAGTCCGGGTCGATTCTCGCGTTCATTTCCGCCTGCAGGGAGAGCATGGCGGAGGCTTGATCCCGTGACAGCATGGAGCGACGTTAGGGCCTGTTCACACTATGCGCTGTCGCTCTGCCGGATCTCTTTTTTCGTCCGGCAACGCCGCCCGGAGGAAAAAGAGACCCGGCCCTTCGGGTTGTGTCTGTCACGTCGCCACCCGGCGTTGCGACTCGCTCATTTGGAATCACCAAACTACGCTCCCCGCGCCTTGATTGGCGACGTGACAGACACAACAGAGCAACAGCGCATAGTGTGAACAGGCCCTAAATATTCGGAATGGTGGGAAAATTCAGCGAGCCTGTTTCTCGAGGGTACTCAGCATATCGCGCCGGCTGCGCAACATGTCGGTGTACGATTTGCGAACCGCAAGCGCTTCCTCATTTTCGGCCTCGGCCTCGTCAAGCTCCCGCAGCCAGGCTTCCAGCACCTTGATTTCGCCGGTCAGTTGCATCGTGCCTTCCTCGATCAGTTTCTGATCGATCTCGACACTGGAGTCTTCGTAGTCCCGCTCACCCACGAAACGCCTCCGAATCCACGGTTGCAGGGCAGGCCAGAATGTCACAGACAAAAATGGCGGTCAAGCACGACGACGTTCAAGACAGCGAGCGAATCCCGAACCAGGTGCAATCTTACGACGCGAGGTGTGTCTTCAGACGCGAAATGGCAAAGCACGGCATCCCGAGCCATGGCTTTCAGTTCGTCCCAATCGCTTCCCTGGGTAAAAATGTCATGGCCAAGCGCCCGCGCATCGTATCCACCCTCGGGCGCCTCGGTAACTTCGAA
Organism: Pseudomonadales bacterium; assembly: GCA_022825945.1. Taxonomy (GTDB): domain Bacteria; phylum Pseudomonadota; class Gammaproteobacteria; order Pseudomonadales; family Pseudohongiellaceae; genus UBA9145. The sequence continues at coordinate 32,365 of JAJDVS010000009.1, read as the reverse complement.
GATGATTTCAATGGGTCTCATTTGTGCAGGCTCCTGATTGAACGAGCTATTTTACCCCAGGAGTCTGCGCCGCAGGAATTCGCGAAAGCGAATTTGCAGCCGTGAATTCTTACGGCGCAGGCAGGCTTGTTTCGGGCGGGATGTTCCCGTACAATGCGCCGCTTTCACCGGAATGACCAGTGGGCCGGTAGCGGGCGGGAAACATGTATGCGGTAATCGAAAGCGGCGGCAAGCAGCATCGCGTGAGCGAAGGCGAGGAATTGCGGCTGGAAAAACTCGACCGGGAAGTGGGCGCCACGGTTGTCTTTGACCGGGTGCTCATGGTGGGCGAAGGCGCCGAGGCCAGAATCGGCCAGCCCTATGTGGAGGGCAGTTCGGTGGAAGCCGAAGTGCTCGAACAGGGCCGGGGCGAAAAAATCCGTATCGTCAAGTTCCACCGTCGCAAGCACCACCGGAAGCAGATGGGCCACCGCCAGTCGTACACCCGGGTGAAAATCACCGGTATCAAGTCGTAGGGCAGAATCATGGCGCACAAGAAAGCGGGCGGCAGCAGCAATAACGGTCGCGATTCCATATCCAAACGGCTTGGCGTCAAGCTTTTCGGCGGCCAGACCGTCAAGGCGGGCAACATCATCGTGCGCCAGCGCGGCACCCGGTTCCATCCCGGCGAACAAGTGGGCTGCGGTCGCGACTACACCCTCTACGCCAAGGCCGACGGCATCGTCCAGTTCACCGTCAAGGGCCCCCGGAAACGCAAATACGTCAACGTGGTAAACCCCGCCTGACCGTTTCGTTCCTGGGTTCGGCCAATCCAGAACCACGATCGCCGGACGGCGTCCGGGCCAGGTCATCAATTTCTGGATTCGCTGACCGGTCAGCGACTCTCTTGTCCTGTAATTTTAGTGCCTTACGTCGTCGGAATCGCCGTAAGCCGCTGCCGGCAAAATCTTTCCAGGACAAATTCTCGTGAAATTCGTCGACGAAGCCGAAATCAGCGTGGAAGCGGGCAGGGGGGGCAGGGGCTGCCTGAGTTTCCGGCGGGAAAAGTTTATCGAATTCGGCGGCCCCGACGGCGGTGACGGCGGCGCCGGCGGCAGCGTCCTGCTGCGCGTAAACCCCAATTTGAACACACTCGTGGATTTCCGCTTCCAACCGCTGTACCGCGCCCGCTCCGGCCAGCCCGGCGCCGGCCGCAACAAGACCGGCGTCGGCGGCGGTGATCTCTGCATCGACGTTCCACCGGGAACCAGCGTCTTCGATAGGGAAACCGGCGAACTCATTGCCGACCTGCGCGAGCCCGGAGAGCCGGTCACGGTCGCGAGGGGCGGCCGTGCCGGCCTTGGCAACAGCCGATTCAAATCGAGCACCAACCGCGCCCCCCGCAAGACCACCGATGGCGCGCCGGGAGAGGCGCGCAAGCTGCAATTGCAATTGCGGCTCGTTGCCGACGTGGGCCTGCTCGGCCTGCCCAATGCCGGCAAGAGCACGCTGATCCGGGCGGTATCGGCGGCGCGTCCCAAAGTCGCCGATTATCCCTTCACCACCCTGATTCCCAATCTCGGCGTGGTGCGCCGCGGCGCAGGGCGCAGCTTCGTCATGGCCGACATGCCGGGGCTGATCGAAGGCGCCGCGGCCGGCGCCGGCCTTGGCCCGCGCTTTCTCAAGCATCTTTCCCGCAGCCGGCTGCTGCTGCATCTTGTGGAAGTCCTTCCCGCTGCTGCCGGCGACCCGGCGGCAAACGCCGCGGCAATCGTCAGGGAACTGGAAACATTCAGCCCGCTGCTCGCCGGCAAGGAGCGTTGGCTCGTGCTTTCCAAAACCGATCTCCTGGGCGAAGGCGAACTGGCAGGGATCGAGGCGAAGCTGCGCCGGGCGCTGGACTGGACAGCCCCGATACACCGTATTTCAGCCCTGACCGGAGCCGGCTGCGACGCGCTCTGCGAATCCCTGATGCAAGCCATCGAATCCCATTGCCGCAAGCTGCGCGAAGACAGGGATTTTGCCCGGGAACAGGAAAGGCTGGAGCGGGAGATGTTGCTGGAATACACCACAGACCCCCGGCGGGAGGCCGGTCATGCGTGAGCGAATCGCCGCCTGTCGTACCTGGGTCGTCAAGATCGGCAGTTCCCTGCTGACCAATGACGGCGTGGGGCTGGACCGCGGCGCGATAGCCGGCTGGGCCGCCCAGATCGTGGCGCTGCGGCAACAGGGTCTGCGGCTGGTGGTGGTATCTTCCGGCGCCGTGGCGGAAGGCGCCACCCGGCTGGGGCTTGAATCCATGCCCCGGGAAGTGCGCCTGCAGGCCGCCGCCGCGGCGGTGGGGCAGATGGGTCTGATCGAAGCCTGGGAAACCTGCTTCGCGCAACATGGCGTCCACGCCGCCCAGATTCTGCTGAGCCATGAGGACCTCTCGAACCGCACCCGTTATCTCAATGCCCGCTCCACCCTGAGTTCCCTGCTGGATCTGGCCGCGGTTCCCGTGGTCAACGAGAATGATTCCGTGGCCACGGAAGAGCTTTGCCTCGGCGACAACGACAATCTGGCTGCGCTGGTGTCGAACCTGATCAATGCCGATCTCATGGTGATTCTCACCGATCAGGACGGGCTGTTCAGCGCGGACCCGCGCAAGCACGCCGAAGCCACCCTGGTGGAAAGCGGCCGGGCGGGCGATCCGGCGCTGGAGGACCTGGCCGGCAAGGGCAGCAGCCTCGGCCGCGGTGGAATGAAGACCAAATTGTCGGCGGCGCGGCTGGCGGCGCGTTCAGGCACCCATACCATCATCGCCAATGGCCGCGAGGACGAACTGCTGCTGCGACTCAAAACCGGCAGGCCCCTCGGCACCTGGCTCAGCGCCGGGCAGGGGCCGGTCACCGCGCGCAAGCAATGGCTGGCGGGGCAGTTGACGCTGAAAGGCTCGCTGAGCCTGGACGCCGGCGCCGTGGCGGTGCTGCGCGGGCAGGGCAGGAGCCTGCTTGCCGTGGGACTCACCGCCACCACGGGAGAGTATCAGCGGGGCGAAGTGGTGGCCTGCCTGGATGCTTCGGGCCGGGAAATCGCCCGGGGAATGGTCAATTACAACAGCAGGGAGGTGGCGCGCCTGCTTGGCGAGGACAGCTCCCGCATCGCCGAATTGCTGGGTTACGCCGGCGAAGAGGAAATCATTCACCGGGACAATATGGTGCTGACGGAGTAGGACCAGGAGCCTGCGCCGCAGGGTCCTGATTATTGCAGGGCCTTGACGGCGGCATTGAGCCGGCTCTTGTGCCGGGCCGCCTTGTTCTTGTGGATAATGCCCTTGTCCGCCATGCGGTCGATGACGGGAACCGCAGCCTGGTAGGCGGCGCTGGCGGCCTCGTAATCCTTGCCGTCGATCGCCGCGCGAACCTTCTTGATGCTGGTGCGAACCATGGAACGAAAGGACGCATTGTGACGGCGCCGCTTCTCGTTTTGCCGGGCGCGCTTGCGCGCTTGTGGGGAATTTGCCAAGGAGACCTCCGCCGGGTTCAGCCGTATTCCAACAGCCCTGAAAAAAGTGCGACACTATGCCGTTTTAGCCCGTCCGTGTCAATCATCATTCCGGCTGCCCCGTGAATTCATCCGACGCCAACCCGGCTAGCGCCGGAGACCCGGCCCCCAACGATGATGGCCTGCTCAGGTCGAGCGGCGTTACCGGCTCGATGACCATGGTGTCCCGGGTGCTCGGGCTGGCCCGGGATGTGGTCATCGCCCGCCTGTTCGGCGCCAGCGGGGGCGTGGACGCCTTTTTTCTCGCCAACAAGATTCCCAACTTCATGCGCCGGCTTTTCGCCGAAGGCGCATTCAACCAGGCTTTCGTGCCGGTGCTGTCGGAGTACCGGACGAAGCGCAGCCACGCCGAAGTGCGGGAACTCGTCAATGCCGTGGCGGCGGCCCTCGGCGGGCTGCTGACGCTGATTACCGCGGTGGTGGTCGCCGCCGCGCCGCTTCTCGCCACGGTGGTCGCCTATGGATTTCTCGACGAGCCGGACAAGTTCGCCACTTTCGTCACCATGTTCCGCATCACCTTTCCCTACCTGCTGCTGATTTCCATGACGGCGATGTGCGGGGCGGTGCTGAACAGTTACGGCTATTTCGCCGGACCCGCGATTACCCCGGCCATGCTCAACCTGTCCCTCATCGGCAGCTCTTTCCTGCTCGCGCCCTGGCTTGCCGAGCCGGCGCTGGCGCTGGCCTGGGGCGTGCTGATTGCCGGCGTCGCCCAGCTTCTGTTCCAGTTGCCCTTTCTCATGCATGTCCGGCTGCTTCCGGTGCCCAGGCCGAGCCCCGGGCACGAAGGCCTTGCGCGCATCCGGCGCCTGATGCTGCCGGCGCTGTTCGGCGTTTCGGTAAGCCAGATCAATTTGCTGTTCGATACGATCATCGCCTCGCTGCTCGTGACCGGCAGCGTTTCCTGGCTGTATTACTCGGACCGCCTGATGGAATTGCCACTGGGCACTTTCGGCATCGCCATCGCCATCGTGGTCCTGCCAAGCCTGTCGCGCAAGCACGCCAGCGAATCCATGGCGGAGTTCTCCGCCACCCTGGACTGGGCTTTCCGGCTGGTCTGCCTCATCGCCCCGCCGGCCACCCTGGCCCTGATCCTGATTGCCGAGCCACTGCTGGTGACGTTGTTCCAGAACGAGAATTTCACGGCTTTCGACGTGGAACGCTCCGCCGCCAGCCTCAAGGCCTATGCCCTGGGACTCACCGCCTTCATGGCGGTGAAGATCTTTGCGCCGGGTTATTACGCCCGGCAGAATACCAGCACGCCGGTGCGTATCGGCATGATCGCCATGAGCGTGAACATGGTTCTGAATCTGGGCTTTTATCTGTCCGGTTTCGCCCATGTGGGGCTTGCCCTGGCCACCAGTATGGCGGCTGCGCTCAACGCCGCCCTGCTGCTGCGGGGGCTGCGGCGGGACGGGGTCTTTCGGTTCCAGCCCGGCTGGCCCCGCCTGCTTTTGCAATTGGTCGCGGCCAATGGCGCGATGACCGTGGCGCTGCTGAGCCTGGCCGGCCCCTGGCGGGAATGGCTGGAATGGTCCGTTGGCGCCCGGGTATGGCAGCTTTCCCTGCTGGTGCTGGGCGGGCTGCTGGCCTATGCCGCCCCGCTCTGGCTCTGCGGCCTGCGGCCGAGGCATCTGCTGCGGTGAGTGCGACCGCTTCCAGTCATCCTGCGCGTAGCGAAGCGGAGTCGCAGGATCTCCCCGGGAGGCCAATTCCCGAGATTCTGCGACACGCGCAGAATGGCGGGACTTTATGGAGAATGAGGCAGTTACACGGGTAGATAGATCATCGTGAAGCGGGTATTCAGTTCTGAAAATACCATAGATGTCTGGCAGATCAGGAATCTGCTGGAGGTTGCCGGCATCAAGGTGGTGGTCAGGAATGCCGACCTGTCTTCCGCCTATGGCGAGGTGCCTTTTCTGGAAAGCTGGCCCGAAGTCTGGGTCGAGCGGCCGGTGGACTACAATCGCGCCCGGAGCATCGTCGAAGAGTATCTGGAAGGCGGGGACGACCATCGCCCGGACTGGCGCTGCCGCCGCTGCCGGGAATGGAACGATGCCAATTTCGCCATTTGCTGGAATTGCCAGAAGCCCGCCGAGGACCAGGGCCCTGGCTCCCGGCGTTGAATCAGCCTTCCGCCAGCAGTTCCGCGAGACTGTCGGCCAGATAGCCGATATTGGCCCGATTGATGCCGGCGATATTGATGCGACCCGAATTCACCAGATAGATGCTGTATCGACTCACCAGGGTTTCCGCCTGCTCCGGCGTGACGCCGAGAAAGGAAAACATGCCCTTCTCGCGCTCGATGAAACCGAAATCCCGGCTCAGGCCGGCTTCCCGCAAGGCTTGCGCCAGGGATGTCCGCAGGCCATTGATGCGGCCCCGCACTTCCGCCAGTTCCGTTTCCCAGTCCGCCCGCAGGGCCGGGTTTTCCATGATGGTCTGCACCACGGCGGCGCCATGGTCGGGAGGCATCGACCAGTTCGCCCGGGCCGTGGCCGCGAGCCGGCTCGCGGCGGCCCTGGCCACGGTTGCCGATGCGCAGATTGCCGACAGGGCGCCGGTGCGCTCGCGATACAGGCCGAAATTCTTCGAACAGGAACTTACCAGCAGCAACTCGGGCAGGGCTTCCGCCAGCATCCGCACACCGGCGACATCCTGCTCGAGCCCGTCGCCGAGGCCTTGATAGGCCATATCGATCAGTACCACAAGCCCCCTGTCCAGGGCGAGATCGCGCACCGCCCGCCACTGCTCCGCCGCAAGATCGGCGCCGCAGGGATTGTGGCAGCAGCCGTGCAGCAACAGCACATCGCCCGCGGCGGCGCCGGACAAGTGGTCGAGCATGGCGTCAAAGCGCACCGAATGAGAGCTGAAATCGTAGTAGGGATAACTTTCCATCCTGAGCCGGGCGGCGCCGAGCAGGGGCCTGTGATTGGGCCAGGTGGGATCGCTCAGCCAGACCGTGGCGTCGGGATTGGCCTGGGCGAGAAACTCCGCCGCCAGCCGCAGGCCGCCGCAGCCGCCCGGGGTCTGCAAGCTCACCCGGCGCTCGCCGAGCGAGGCGAGCAGTTCATCGCCGAACGCCAGCGAGGCCATGGCCTCATTGAAGCCCCCGGCCCCGGCCGGCCCCACATAGGCCTTGCTTCGCTGACCCGCGAGCAGCTCGCTTTCGGCCTGTTTCACCGCGCGCATTACCGGAGTATCGCCCTGCTCGTCCTTGTAGACGCCGGCGCCGAGGTCGATCTTGCGTGGGTTGGGGTCGGCCCGGAAGGCCGGCGTCAGCGCCAGAATCGGGTCCGGCGGCAATGCCTGCAAGTTTTCAAACATATGGATTAGCCCCTGATTCCTTGATAAGCCTTGAGAGTATTCTGTAATAGTGCTGCCCGGGTCATGGGCCCGACGCCGCCGGGCACCGGCGTAATCCACGAGCATTTGGGCGCCACCGCGTCAAAATCCACATCCCCCGCCAGCCGGAAACCTGAAGGCCGGTCAGCATCGGCCACCCGGGTGGTTCCCACGTCGATCACTACCGCGCCTTCCCTGACCATGTCCGAAGTAATGAATCCGGGTCGGCCGATGGCGGCAATCAGGATGTCGGCGGAAGCGCAAAGCGCTTTCAGGTCGCGGGTGCGGCTATGGGCGATGCTGACGGTGCAATTGCCTGGCCGGGAGTTGCGCGACAGCAGGATCGAAAGGGGAGTACCCACGATATTGCTGCGGCCCGCCACGACGCAATGCCTGCCTTCGGTTTCGATCCGGTAGCGGGCCAGCAGTTCCATGATGCCGTTGGGGGTGGCTGTCACGAAGGACGGCAGACCGAGGCACATCAGCCCCACATTCTCCGGGCCGAAGCCGTCCACATCCTTGGCGGTATCGATGGCCAGGGTAATCTTCCGCTCGTCGATATGGCCGGGTAGGGGAACCTGCACGATGAAGCCGTCAATCGACCCGTCGGCATTGAGTTCGGCGACCCTGGCAAGCAATTCGGCTTCGCCGGTTGTGGCGTCAAGTCGCAGCACAGTGGAATCGAAGCCGACTTCGTCACAGTCCCGCACCTTGTTGGCCACATAGGTTTCGCTGGCGCCGTCATCCCCCACGAGTATCGCCGCGAGATGCGGGACCCGTTTCCCGGCCGCCCGCAAATGCGCCACCTGGTCGCTGATTTCGCGGCGAATTTGTTTGGAGCAGGACTTTCCGTCTAATATCTGCACGGCCTTGGATTCCATGAAAGAAACGGACACGCCGGAGGCTGCGGCCCCGGCCTGCGAAAGGCCGGCAATGATAAACAAGCGCCGGTTCCCGCTCAAGCGAATTGCCTGTGGAGCCGCAATTCTCTATGGCGCTGAGCGCGCTCGCTATGGTCATCCCGCGCGCAGTCGCGAGCGCCGCCGAGCTATGCTCGGCGGCTGGGAAGTCGAGGCTGGGATTTGGCGAAACCACTGAAGCCGCGCCAGGGAAGGCATGCACCCTCACACAGAATCCCCAAAGGGATTCTGCGACTACGCTTCGCTTCGCGCAGAATGACGTAGGGGGAGGGCTTCGCTTCGCGCAGAATGACGTAGGGGGAGGGCTTCGCTTCGCGCAGAATGACGGAGTGGGGGGGCTTCCCGGCGCCAATGGAAAGGTTTTCATGAGCCCGCGGCAGGTTCGGGAGCAAGAACCACCTGGAAGGGCGGTGGAAGGATGAGAAGGTGGAAAGGTGGAAGTGCTGCTCGCGACTTTGATTGTTCTGGCCGGGTCTTTTGTGCAGACCGCGATTGGCTTTGGCCTGGCGGTGATTGCGGCGCCGCTGCTGTTTTTCATCGACCCCGATTATGTGCCGGCGCCGATTACCGTGGCTGCGCTGACGCTTTCCCTGGCCAATGCCTGGCGCTTTCGGCAGTCGATTTCCTTCAGCGGACTGAAGTTCGCCATTTATGGGCGGATTCCCGGCACCGTGGCCGGGGGGCTGCTCGTGTTCTGGATTGACCAGCGCACCCTGGGCCTGTGGCTTGGCCTTTCGGTGCTTGCCGCGGTCTGGCTCAGCCTCGGCCGGGTGGAGTTTCGACCCACCCGCCCGGCCATGTTCAGCGCCGGATTCCTGTCGGGTTTCATGGGCACCAGCACCTCCATCGGAGGCCCCCCCATGGCGCTGGTGCTGCAGCATCAGACGGTGGATTTCATCCGCGCCAACATGGCGGCCTTCTTCATCGTCAGTTGCCTGCTGACCCTGATGATGCTGGCCACGGTGGACCGCTTCGGCCCGGAGCAAGCGCTGCTGTCCCTGCCTTTCCTGCCGGCAACCCTGCTCGGCTACTGGCTCGCCATGCGCTCGGTGCATCTGATCACCTCGCGAATGCTTCGTCTCGGCTCCCTGGTCCTGTGCGGCATGGCTGGCCTCGCCGCAGTGTTTTCCTACTGGTTCTGAGCCCCCACCCGGGTCATTCCGCGCGGAGCGAAGCGGAGTCGCAGAATCTCAGGCAGCACTCTCCCAGGGAGATTCTGCGACTGCGCGCAGAATGACGAAGGGATACGCAGAACGACGAAATAAGAAGATGCCGGTTCCAGGAACCATGCCAACAACCCTTTACTCCGCCCGCGCTGGTGGTACACTGCTTTTTCCAAAACATTTTTCCAGAGGAAATCCAGGTGAAAAAACTGATTGCTGCTGTGCTGATCTGCGCTTTTGCGCCGTTCGTATACGCCGACAATGACCAGGCTACCGAAGTCATCGCCGGGGTGCTGATGAGCCTGAATCACTTCCCGTCCGACGACGACAAGATGGCATTGCAGGCGCTGGTCGACGATGACGGCGTCGGGCCCGCCTTCAAGGCGGTGGCGAACGCCGTCATGGGAATCGAGCATTCCGCCAGCGAAGACGGCAAGGCCGCCATGGCGCAGGTTCTTGAAGCCGAAGACGCCGATCCCCGGGCCAAGTCCCTGGCCCAGGTCGTGATGGACCTGAACCACGGCGCCAGCGACGAAGCCAAGGCGGCGGTGCAGGCGCTGTTGTAGTTCGCTGAATGGCAGCGCCATTGCGGCGCTGCCACAGGCGCGTTTGAAGCTTGCCTGGGGCGAAAGCGTTGGGCCGCAGGCTTCTAGGTATTGGCCGCTTTCAGGCCTTTCTTGCCTGCATAGAATTTGCGGATTTCCGCCAGGTCCTGCTCCACGTTCCCGCTGGGCTGGTAGAAATCCGCAAAGCCCGCTTCCTTTTTCCCCGCGTCCACATAGCCGAGCAGAATCGGCACGCCGGCGTTGCTGGCGATGTGGTAGAAGCCTGTCTTCCAGCGCTCCACCTTGCTGCGGGTGCCTTCCGGCGGCACGAGGACGATCAACTCGTCGTGTTGTTCGTACTGCCGCACGGTCTCCCGCACCACGTTATGGGGCCGGCTGCGGTCGATGGGGATGCCTCCCAGCCATTTCATCAGGCCGGCGAAAGGGAAGGGGAACAGGGTGTGTTTGCCCATCCAGAATACCCGCAGCCTCAGCGCCAGCACCGCCATGATCATCAGCGGGAAATCCCAGTTGCTGGTATGGGGTGCGCCGATCAATACGCAGCGCTGATGCTCGAGTTCCCCGCCGCGGATCTTCCAGCCCGTCAGGGCCAGCATCAGCCGCGAAAAGCTTCGCAGCAGGGGGGTGATGACGGGAGTGGAAAAAACGGTGGTTCGCATGGATTCCCGCGCGCTTCCGGGCCTCAGTCTTCGTCGCCGAACAGTCGCTTGAGTTCGGAGAGGGCCGCATCGGCCTCGCTCGGGGCTGCCTTGCCCCCGCCCCCGTCGTCCCCCGGGGCATCCTCGCCGAACAAGGCGGCAAGCCGCTGCTCGGCGATTCCTGATTCGGACCGCGCCTTGCCGCGGCAGGCGTTCTTGCCGGGCCGGAAGTAATCGCAGAAATTGGCGCGGTCCTTGTCCAGCACGAAATCCGCCCGGTCCTCCCGGCAGGCGTCGGCCACCGTCGGGTCATAATGCCGGCAAGCGTAGCAGACGTGCAGGTCAACCTTGCATTTTCCACATTCCTCATAGCGGGAAAAAGGCAGCGGCACATGATTCATGCGGTGATCGCACTTCCAGCAGTTCATGGCGATGCTGCGACCGCTCATGCCGGCCATTCCGCAAAATAGTCCGCCGGATCTTCCTCTCGAAGCGTTTTGGGATTGCCCCTGACGGCGCCGAGGTACACAAAGCCGATGATCTTCTCCGCCTCGCCCAGGCCGAGTCCCCGCTTCACCCGGGGATGGTAGGCCATGGAGCCGGTGCGCCACATGGCTCCGAGGCCCAGGGCGTGGGCGGCATTGAGCAGGTTCTGGGCAGCCGCTCCCGCGGAAAGGTCCTGCTCGATGCCGGGCACCCTGGGATGCTCCCGGTGGCTGGCGATCACTACAATGATCAACGGCGCCCGCAAGGTCTTCCCCCGCAGTCGATCCTTTTCCGCGGCCGTCATTTCCGGCGCCGATTCCAGGGCGGCGGCGACAAACAGCTCGCCCAGCTTCCGCCTCGATTCCCCCCGCACCAGCAGGAAGCGCCAGGGCCTGAGCCGGGCATGGTCCGCCGCCCGCAGCGCCGCCCGGCAAATCGTATCCAACTGCTCCGCGTCCGGCCCCGGCGCCTCCAGCCCGGGCGCCGAATTCCGGCCCAGAAGAGCTTTGATCGCATTCATGGAACTCACTCCACCGGGCCGGAATCTGGCGCAGCCTCCTGGTCATTCCGCGCGCAGTCGCGGAATCCAGTTCGTCCTGCCCGGCGCGAAGTGCCGGGAGATTCCGCGCCTCGCTTCGTGCGAAATGACATTATGGAGCTTCGCAACACGGTCGAAGAATATCGTATTCACGAGGCATCGAAAACCGCCGAAGGCCGACCCTTTGATGATATAATCCGCCACAGGTCGCGAATGGGACAGATGATGAATTCCCAGGCACGGATCATCGCCGTCAGCAGCGAAGATCCGGTATATCCCCAGCACAAGTCCCGCTATTTCGGCACGGTTACCCGAAAGAAGCTGCGGCTGGTCTTTTCGTTCTATTCTCCCGATGGCAATGAGATTGCCATGCCCATCGCCAGCATGTCGGCATATCTCAAGCGCGAGTTTCCCGATGTGGAAGTCCTGCTTGAACCCGTGCTGATCCTGCGCGACGCCGAACGCTATACGCCGGTGAATTTCGCCCGCCGGATCGCCGAAATCGATGCCGATCTCATCGCCTTTTCCATCATGAGCCCGCACTGGTTCCCCATGGAGCCCTATTTCGCCGAACTGAAGCGGCTGACGCCGTCGCTGCCCATACTCGTCGGCGGCTACCAGGCCATGCTGTCCCAGGAGCAGACCATCGCCAACCCGCATGTCGATTACATCTGTGTGGGTGACGGCGAGTACGCCATCGGCAATATCGTGCGGCATCTGCGGGGAGAAACGGGCCCCGCCGACGGCATGTGGGAAAAACTCGCCGATGGCGAAATCTGGCGCACCGAAGCGCACCAGAACGGCGATCTTGCGGCCCTGCCTTTCCCGGATTACGACATCTTCTCCCGGGACGGCGGCTTCGAAGGCGTCAACTCCTCGATCTTCGGCCCCAAGGGCAAGCTCGTGCTGCCGGTGATGACCGGCCGGGGCTGCCCCTACCGCTGCACCTATTGCTGCAATACGCCCATTCTGGAAGGCTGGCGCAGCAAGAAGACCTTCCTGCGCAAGTACGAGCCGGAAGCCATGGTGGCCGAGCTCGAGCGGCTGCGTGATCGGTACAACGTCGGCTATTTCGAGTTCTGGGACGAATTGTTCCTCTCCAACCTGAAATTCGTCCGGGCATTTTTCGCCATTTACAAGGAGCGCATCCGCCTGCCTTTTTCCATCAATTCCCGGGTCGAGGTGATGAACGAGGAATTCTGCCGCACCGCGGCGGAAGCGGGCTGCCACACGATCTGGTTTGGCATCGAAAGCGGCGACGAGGAGTACCGGGCGCGAATGCTTGGCCGCAAGATGACCAACGAGCAGGTCATCAAGGCCGCCGACAACTGCAGGAAGGCGGGCATCTTCCGGCTGACTTTCAATATCGTCGGCGCGCCGCTGGAAACCGCCGCCAACATGCGCAAGACCCTGGAACTCAACCGCCGCATCGCGCCGGAGTTCTTCTTTTTCTTCCCCTATATTCCCCTGCGCGGGACGCCGCTGTACAAGATTGCCGAAGACGAAGGACTATTGATCAAAAACAAGCGAAATTTGCATTATTTATCAGCAGTTAATGACAGAAAATTCACCTTGAACATGAAGGAAAGGCCCGAATTGCTCAGCCAGCGTGAGTACGACGAAATCTGTCAGGAAATGCTGGCCTTCCAGCAGCGGAACAATCGGTTGAGCTACACCGAAGGCAATGCCATGGAAGAGCCCGCCACGGTGCGGGACAAGAGTTTCGAGCTTGTGGAAGACACCCCTGTGCCAGTGGAGGTGGTGGCGGCCAAAGAGGAGAAATTGCTGTTTTCCGAAGTGCGGGGCTTTTTCAGCCGTTAACTCCTTGCCGTGGCAATTCAGGCGGGCTTTTCCCGCAGGCGCAGTTCGGCGCCAAGCGCCCGATTGAAAGTCGCCAGGGAAATCAATCCCATGGCCAGATTGCCGCCCACCGCGCCGGCGAAAAATCCCCAAAGCCCGAAGTATACGCTGCCGAGCCAAGCCAGGGGCACGTAGAAAACAAAGAACCGGGCGATGCTCAGCCACAATGCCCGCATGGGCTGGTGCAGTGCATTGAGCGAGGAATTGGTGAGAATGATGACCCCCTGCATGCCGAAACCCAGCGGCATGATCCATAGGAACAGGCGGATGGTGGAAATCACTTCCGGGTCATCGGAGAACACCTCCGCAATCAGCGGCGCGGCCAGGGCCAGCAGGGCGAACACCAGCAATTGCCAGGCCAGCACGAAGCGGATCGACAACCGATAGGCTTCCGCCACCCGGTCCAGACGGCCGGCGCCGTAATTCTGGCTGATCAGGGGCGGCAGGGAACTCGACATGGCGAGTATGAGCAGGGTGGCGATGGGCTCGATGCGGCCGCCGACGCCGAGCGCGGCAACGGCGTTATTGCCGAATCCCGCCGCAATCGCGGTCATGAATCCCGCCGCCAGCGGCGTCATCATGTTGGCGCCGGCGGCGGGAATGCCGATGCGCAGCATTTCGCTTCCCGATGTTTTCATCACGGCGGGCGCGGGCATCTGTCTGGCCACCAGTTCCTGCTCGAACACGAGCAGCCGGAACAGGTAGGCCACCGCCAGCCCCCAGGCGATGACCGTGGCCCAGGCGGCGCCCTGGATGCCCAGGGCGGGGAAAGGGCCGAGGCCGAAAATCAGCAGCGGGTCCAGGACGGCATTGGCAAAGCCCGCCGCCGCCATCAGCATGCTCGGAGTGCGGGTGTTGCCATGGGCGCGCAGAATACTGTTGCCCGTCATCATGCAGATCATCAGCAGGCTGCCGGGCAGCCAGATCGCCATGAACTGGCGAATCGGCACCAGCAGTTCTTCGCTGGCGCCAAGCAGGCCGAAAATCCCGTCGAGGAAGAGCCAGCACAGCGCCACCAGCAGGCAGCCCATGACCAGGGAGATATAGTTGATTACCGTGGCGGCTTCCCTGGCGCGCTCCATGTCCTCCCGGCCGATGTACTTGCCCGCCACCGCCGAGGCGCCGATGCCGAGTCCGATCGCCATGCTCAGCACGGTAAAGGCGACCGGAAAGGTGAAGCTGATGGCGGTTAACGATTCGGTGCCGAGAAAGCTGATGAACAGGGTGTCCACCAGATTGAAGCTGAACATCATCAGCATGCCGACAATCATCGGCGCGGTCATCCGGATCAATGATTCCCGCACGGATCCTTCCACCAGTTTGTGATGGGCGCCAGATGACACGTGAGATTCCCAGAAAGCAATCGGCGACTATAGCGCAATCCTGGCCGGTGTGTCCGCTGCCCGCAGCCTGCAAGGCGCCAGCGACTGCAACGATCCGGGATCAGAATGCTTTGCGGATTCGCGAAAGTTCCCGCAGCATTCGCGGGTTGCCGTATAGCGTTTCGCTGCCGCCGGCAATATCCGCCTGGCCCGACTCTCCGGCAAGCAGGCCGCCGGCTTCGCGCAGCACAAGTCCCGCGGCCTGCACGCCGATGCCGGCGGTTTCCCCGCACCAGCCGCCCTGCAGCCGGTTCGCCGCTGTCTGGACGATATCGAATTCCGGGCAGCCGCTTTGCCGTATTAGAACCTGCCGCGCTTGCAAGGCCCGCTGCATGGCGCGGCTCCGTTCGCTCTGTCCGGGGGACGAGTGCAGGGCGATCATGCGGCCGTCGGGGTGGGTATCGTCTCCCACCCGGATGCGGCGCGAATTGAGTTGCGCGCCCTGGCCGCGGCTGGCGCTGAATTCTTCCTGGCTCTGGGGCAGTACGATGACGGCATGGCTCAAAATGCCCTTGACGCGGCAGCCCACGGCAACGCCGAAACAGGGCAGGCCGGTGAGGAAGTTGCGGTTTCCCGCCAGTGGCTCAAGCTGCCAGACCACCTGCTCGTCGCCGCCGCCGCAGTCGCCGGAAAGACGCGATTCGATCCGGTGATCGGGGTAGAGTTTGTGAATCTGGTACACCAGGGTTCGTTCCGAATCCTGGTCCATGCTGCTGGCGAAGTCGCTGTCGCTGGCGTCGAGGATGCGAACCCGGTCGAGGCGGTCGACGCCATGGGCGAGATTACGGGCGGAGGCGCGAGCCGCAATCAGTGCGACATTCAGAAGTGATTCCATGACAAATCTGGGGTAAACGGGGGGCTAATGTTAGCATTTGCCGGGAGTATCGCCGCTGTGGACCCCCGGTGAGTTTGTTGCTGCTACACTTCGCGCATTTGGCTCTTGGAGAGGGAGTGGTAGATGTCTGTTTGCGCCTTGCCGGGACATGAGTTTGTCGAGGTCAGCGGGCCGGATGCCCGGAAGTTTCTGCAGGGGCAGGTGAGCTGCAATGTGGATCTGCTGGCGGAGCATCGTTCGCTGCCCGGGGCGATCTGCAATCTGAAAGGCCGTGTCATTGCGGATTTTCGTCTTGTGCCGGCTGCCGGCGGCGCCTGCCTGTTGCAGACTTCGGCGGGAATGTCGGAAAAGATACTCGCCACGTTGTCGCGTTATGCGGTGTTTTCAAAAGTCGAATTGCGGCGAGTCCGGATTCCCCTGGCGCTGGGTTTGTGGTCCACCGGCAGCGAAAATGGGCTGGTGAGACTGTTTCCCAAGCCGCCGGCGTCGGTGAATCAATGCCTGGTTTCCAGGCAGATGTGTCTGCTGCGGATACCCGGGGACCGCTACGAATTATGGTGTTTTGATGAAGCCGTCATTCCCTCGCTGCGGGAGTTGTTCGGTGAATGGCAGGCAGACCCCTGCCAGGACTGGCTCGGCGAGGGGCTGGAGGCGGGTGAGGTGCATGTGAGCCCGGGCATGAGCGGGCAGTACACGCCGCAGTTGCTCAACTACGATATCTCCGGGGTGATCAATTTCAGCAAGGGCTGCTATACCGGCCAGGAAGTTGTTGCCCGCATGCACTTTCGCGGCAGGCCCAAGAAACGCATGTTCCTGTTCCATTGCGATCAGAAATTGCGCGAGAACAGCCGCCTTTGCCCGCAGCCCACTGATCGGAAAGACCAGGGCGAGCCACTGCTGGCCTTCGCCAATTGCAGCCGCGAGCCCAATCTGGCCCTGGCCGCCGTGAGTATCGAAATCGCGGAATCCGGCGCGCCATGGTTTCTCGACGGCAATTTCGCGGCGGAAGCCTTTCCCCTGCCCTTGAGATACCAGGGCAATTGAGGATGTCCACCGAAACCGGAGAAGGAATCTGGCGTCCCCGGCAGGGGTCGAACCTGCAACCTACGCCTTAGGAGGGCGTCGCGCTATCCAGTTGTGCCACGGGGACGAGTCTGGCGCGAAGTATACGGTTCCCGGGGGCCG
Source organism: Pseudomonadales bacterium (assembly GCA_022825945.1). Lineage (GTDB taxonomy): Bacteria > Pseudomonadota > Gammaproteobacteria > Pseudomonadales > Pseudohongiellaceae > UBA9145. Next base: position 15,922 of record JAJDVS010000009.1, on the reverse strand, counting down.
TTGGGAAACTCGGCCCCCGCGCAAGGCTATCGCATCGTATCATTCGCGTTGTGCCCCTGACCGGAGAATGCCCTTGCCGGAATTGCGCTGGCTCTGCCTGCCCTTCGCCGAACTCCATCGAGACCTGCTCTACGAGTTGCTGCGGCTGCGCTCGGCGGTATTCGTGGTGGAGCAGGACTGCGTCTATCAGGACCTGGACGGCCATGACCGGCAATCCCTGCATCTGTGCGGTATGGCCGAGGGGAAACTCGCCTGTTACGCCCGCCTCAACCCGCCCGAATTGAAGTTCCCCGCAGCCGCCATCAGCCGGATCATCGTCAGCCGGAAACGACGCGGCGGCGGGCTCGGCGGCATTCTGCTGCGGGAAGCCATCGCCCGCTGCGAACAGCACTGGCCCGGCGCGGAAATCCAGCTTTCCGCCCAGCGGCACCTGGTGGAGTTTTATGCCGCCCAGGGATTTCGCCGGGTTTCGGCGCCCTATGACGATGCGGGGATTCCACACGTGGATATGGTGCGGTAGGAGCCTGCGCGGACCGGAGCTTCGTCAACCTTTTGTAAACCTTTCGGCTTGCATACCGATACATCGAACAAGTTCCAAAGGGTTTCCTTCATGCAAGTATCACGCAGCCAGCGGCATATCCTGCGCAGTCTCAAGCTGCGCGGCCCACAGTCGGTGCGGATTCTTTCCCGGCAGCTCGAAATGACCACCATGGGCGTGCGGCATCATCTCGCCGATCTGGCGAAACTGGAACTCGTCGAGCAACAGGCCGCTGAAAAGCAGCATCGGGGCCGCCCGGTCTCCCGCTGGGCGCTGACCCGGAAGGGCAACGACTGGTTTCCCCGCGCCGGTGTCGAACTGGCCCGGGAAATGCTGGAAGTGGTGGAAGTCTGCTGGGGCCGGGAAGGCGTCGAGCGCATGGTGGATGAGCGCTTTCACCGCATCAGGGAACGCTATCGGGAGGCAATTCCAGGACCGCAACGGAAAGTACCGGAACAGGATACCCGGCAGCGCGTCGAACGTCTCGTCAATCTGCTCGGCGCCGATGGCTACATGGCGGAAGCGCGCCTGCTGCCCGATGGCTGGCTTCTGGTGCAAAACCATTGTCCCCTGCAGGCCTGCGCCGATAGCTACCCGCATTTCTGCGAAGCGGAAAAACGCATGTTTTGCGAACTGCTTGGCCCCGGCGTCATCATCGAACAGACCGATCACCTGTTGAAGGGTGACCGGCGCTGCGCCTGGCGAATCCGCCGGGTGGCGGAAGTGGAGCGGGCCGCCTGAGTTCTTTCCCGCATTGCCCGGCTTATTTTCGGGCTTTGTTCCGAGGCGGCGGCTCCTCGCCCAGTTTGCGTTCAATATTGGTGAGCATACCCCGCAGGATGTTCATTTCCATGACGTCGATGCGGATGCGCCCGAACAGTCGCCGGATCCGCTGCATGAGTTGGCGTGGATGGTCCGGGTCGTGAAACTCCACTGCAATCAGTATTCGCTCGAGATGCTCATAAAAGCGCTCCACTTCAGCGCCGGTTGCCATGGGCTGGTCCCAGTCCCGTTCAAGCTCTCCAGACACGTCCGGGCCGAGGGCGGCCTGACGCAACTCGTGGCAGAGCACCATGACGGCGGCGGCAAGGTTCAGGGAAGGATAATCGGGGTTGGCGGGTATCCGCACGTGGTAATGGCAAAGCTGCAGCTCTTCATTGCTGAGGCCGGTATCCTCGCGGCCGAAAACCAGCGCGGCCCGGTTCCGGCCTGACTCCCGAACCAGCAGCCGGGCGCATTCCGCCGGGCCGAGCAGGGGCCAGGTGATGCGCCGGGAGCGGGCGCTGGCGCCGATCACCAGTCCGCAATCTGCCACGGCCTCCTTGAGGGAGCCGAAGACCTGGGCCTGGTCGAGCAGGTCCACCGCGGAAGCCGCCCGGCCAACGGCCACGCCGCTGGGAAACTCCTTGGGCGAAACCAGGCTTAGGCGGCTCAGGCCCATGTTTTTCATGGCCCGGACGCTGGCGCCGATGTTGCCTGGATGCGAGGTGTGGACCAGCACTACGGAGATGTTGTTGAAATCCGGATAGGTCATGGTTGAAACCGGGAGTGGCAAGGATGGATTATCATACTATTGGTTGGGCGCAGGCTCCTGGCAAGGGCGGAGCGGGGACCGTCGAGCAATTCAGAATTCTGTTGGCCGGGTTATAGTGCCGGAGAGTGGGTTGTGGAGGAGTGATGGTGCAGGAGTTGGGTGATGGGGGGGTGGTTTACTGGCGTAGCCGGCGGGGGATGCTTGAGCTGGATTTATTGCTGACGCCTTTTTCGCGGGAGGTGTACGGTTCGCTTGAGGCGGAGGAGCAGGAGCGGTATCGGGAATTGCTTGCCTGTGAGGATCAGGAGCTGTTCGGCTGGTTGCTGGGAGGCAAGCCGGCGGGCCGCTGGCAACCACTGATCGACCGCATCCTGGCGTACAAGACGGCATTTCAATAAGTCCGTCATTCTGCGCGCAGTCCCGAGTGGCGCCGAGCCATGCCCGGCGGCTGGGCCGTCGAGACTTGGGAGCCTGCGCCGCAGGAATTCGCGAAAGCGAAAATTCGCTATCGTCGCGCCCCTGGCCGGTCGATTGAGGCGAATATTGGAGAATATGCAGAAATCGAACGACTACGCTTCGCTACGCGCAGAGTGACGGGAGAAAAACCCCGGCTCCTGGCCAAACCCTCGAAAGCCGACTAGGCTTTTGCGGTGTTGTTACTTCGTCCCGTTCCTTCCCGGCTGCGCTGGCGGCTGGCGCTGGCATTCCATTCGCTCGCGCTGCTGGCGGTGGTCCATTCGGGAGCGCCGCTGTGGCTCCAGGCCAGCGCGACATTGACTGTGCTCGCCAGTTTCTGGCATGAGTTCCGCGGTTTTCGTGGCCGGGGAGTTGCGGTCAGCCTGCGGCTCGGGGCGAAATCGGTCGCTTTGGAAATCGACGGAGAAACCGTGGCGGCCTCGCCGCCCCGGATGCTGCATGGCTCCGAGTGGCTGCTGGTGCTCGAGTTTCCCCTGGAGAGCGCCCGCCGCCGCCATCTGCTGCTGACCCTGTTTCCCGATTCCCTGGCCGCCGATGAATTGCGGCGGCTGCGGCGCTGGCTGCACTATGAGAGCGACTGAGCCCCGGGTGCGTGAGCGCCTGACAGGTCGGCATGGTCCGTGGGGACCAGAACCGTATCCACGGCCTCGCTTGCGGTTTGCGGATGGTCCAGATTGAAATGCAGGCCGCGGCTTTCCTTGCGCGTCGCGGCGCCGCGCACTATAAGGCTGGCCACCAGCACCAGATTGCGCAATTCCACGATGTCGCGGCTGATGCGGTAGCTGCGGAAGTGGGCGTGAATCTCCTCCCGCAGCAATTCGAGCCGCCGCTCGGCCCGGCGCAGGCGGCTGTCGCTGCGGACGATGCCCACGTAATCCCACATGCAGCGGCGCAATTCGTCCCAGTTGTGTGACACCAGGATGTCGTCGCCGGATTCGGCCCGGCCCTCGGGCCAATCGTCGCCAACTCCGGAGAAGGGCGTATCGGCGAATTTTTCGGCGATCGAATCAGCGGCGCTGAAAGCGATCACAAAACACTCCGACAGCGAATTGCTGGCAATACGATTGGCGCCGTGGAGCCCGGAAAAAGTCGTCTCGCCCACTGCATACAGGTTGTCGATGTCGGTTTCCCCGTGCTGGTTGATCATCACCCCGCCGCAGGTGTAATGCGCCGCGGGCACCACGGGAATCCGGTCCCGGGTAATGTCGATGCCGAGTTCGAGGCAGCGGCGGCAGATGTTCGGAAAGCGCTCGCGCACGAGTTCGGCGTTCTGGTGGCTGATGTTCAGGTACACGCAGTCCTCGCCAAGTCGTTTGGTTTCGTGGTCGATGGCCCGGGCAACGATATCCCGGGGAGCGAGTTCGCCGCGGCTGTCGAAACGGTGCATGAAACGCTCGCCGTCGGGCAATTCGAGCCGGGCGCCTTCGCCGCGCATGGCCTCGGTAATCAGGAAACTGCGGGCGTGTGGGTGGAACAGGCAGGTGGGGTGGAACTGGTTGAATTCCATATTGCCCACCCGGCAGCCGGCGCGCCAGGCCATGGCGATGCCGTCGCCGCTGGCGCTGTCGGGATTGGTGGTGTATAGATAGGCCTTGCTGGCGCCGCCGGTGGCGAGAACCACGAATCTGGCCGCAATTGAGTGAACCTCGCGGCTGGCGTCATCGAGTACATGCACGCCGCGGCAACGCCGCCGGCCGCCGGCTTCCGGCTCGCTTGTAATCAGGTCGATGGCGGTCCAGCCTTCCATCAGGTGGATGCGGGGATGTTCCCGGGCGCGCCGGCGCAAGGTCTCGAATACCGCCTTGCCGGTGGCGTCGGTGGCGTGGATGATGCGGCGATGGCTGTGGGCGCCTTCCTGGGCGAGATGAAGTGAACTCAGATCCGCAGTCCTGCCGGCGTCTTGCACGGCGGCTTCCGTTCGGGTGCTGAACGGCACGCCCTGTTCAAGCAGCCAGCGCACCGCCGCGGCGCTGTGGTTCACCACATGCTCCACCATGTCGCGGTGGCACAGCCCGCCGCCCACGGCCATGGTGTCCTCGATATGGGATTCCAGGCTGTCGCCCTCGTCGAGCACCGCGGCGATTCCGCCCTGGGCGTAAAAAGTGGCGCCCTGCTCAAGGCTTGCCTTGCTCAACACCCCCACCCCGGCGAAGCGGGCCGCCCGCAGGGCAAGGGTAAGCCCGGCGGCGCCGCTGCCGATGATGAGGATATCGAATTTTTGCGGCGGGGAGTCGGTCATGTTTCGCAGCGCACCGCGCCGGAGCGCGGACGGAGTAAAATGACCGGGTACATTAGCACAGGCGCACCGGTGAGAACTTTTTGCCGCATCCGCTGTCTCAGAAACAAAGCGTCAGTGCCTCGGGGAGGGTTCGAAGGCCTCCGGGAAAGACTGCGAGGAACGAATGTCTCGGGATACTGACCGGCAACTCGTGGAGAGGGTACGGGCCGGCGATGCCAACGCATTCAACTTTCTGGTGCTGCGCTATCAGCACCGGGTAGCTGGTTTGATCAGCCGCTTCGTGCAGAATCCACAGGAAATCGAGGACATCAGTCAGGAAGCATTCATCAAGGCATACCGGGCTCTTTCACTGTTTCGGGGAGACAGTTCGTTCTATACCTGGCTCTACCAGATAGCGGTGAACACGGCCAAGAACCATCTGGCCTCCCGGAACCGGCGCCTGATGCTGGCTAGCGTCGAGATCGATGAAGCGGAACACGGCGATATGGCGCCGGCCTTGCGGGAAACGGACGACCCGGAAAGCGAACTCGCCATGGAGCATTTACAGGCGGTGATCGACGCCGCCATCGGGGAATTGCCCGAGGACCTGCGCACCGCCTTTACCTTGCGCGAGTTTTCCGGGATGAGTTATGAACAGATCACGGAAGTGATGGATTGTCCGGTAGGTACGGTAAGATCAAGGATTTTCCGGGCGCGGGAAGCCATTGACCGGAAAATCCGCGAAGCGGGAAATGCGGGAGGCAGGACATGAATGAATCACGGTGGGAAACGCTTTCCGCCATGTTGGACAACGAAACCGACGACCTTGAGCTGCGGCGTCTGCTCAAGAGCGCCGGCAACGATCCGGAATTGCTGGCGGCCTGGAAACGCTTCCACCTCGCCAGCGCCGTTGCGAGACGCGAGCGCGTGGCGCCGCTCAGCAAGGATTTCCACTTGCAGCTCGCCGGCAAGCTGCGGGACGAGCCTGTCCCGGGCCGGCAGCCTCGCCACATTTCCGCCGGGCGGCAATTCGCCGGCAAGCTCGCCATCGCCGCTACCGTGGCGGCCGCGGTTTTCATCGGCCTCCAGGCCGGCCTCGACACCAGCCCGGCAGCCCCCCAGGTCGCCAGCGGAACCACTGCACCCACTGCCCAGCCTTCCGCGCCGGTCTCCCAGGTGCTCGAAGTAGCCAATACCCCGGTAGACCCGGAAGCCCGGCAGCGCCTCCTCGAATACATCGGCAGCATGAGATTCGATCCAGCCGAACCTCCCAGAATGGAACACATCGAAGACTCCCCCCTGTTCCATCTGGTGAACGATTTGCAGGACTAGGAGCCTGCGCCGTAGGAATTCACGGCTGCAAATCCGCTCTCATCCGCGCCCCTGGCCGCTCGATTTCGTTGAATATCCACCAATATTCGCCTCAATCGACCGCCCAGGGGCGCGGCGACAGCGAATTTTCGCTTTCGCGAATTCCTACGGCGCAGACTCCTAGGAGCCTGCGCCGCAGGCTCCAACCACAGTCATTCTGCGCGAAGCGAAGCGCAGTCGCAGAATCTCAGGCAGTGGCCTCCCAGGGAGATTCTGCGACTACGCGCAGAATGACATACTTCTGAGACGCCGGCGGCGGCGAGATGCCAGATACCCAAGTATTCTCTGAAAAATTCCATCCGTGGAGTTTTTCATTATCGAAAAACAAAAGCGTGGTTTTGTTTTGCTTCCGAATTCAATGGCTTACGCCATCGAATTCGGCGGCACTTCCCTGACCGGTCCTGGTCCGGGAAAGCCATGTTACTGCCAGGATTCCCATGGCTATGGTACATTTGACGCCCTATCGCCGTTTCGGGAGAGCGCCTTGCACAGCAGACTGGTTTCCCTTGCCCTGGCCTGGATGCCGGCATTTCCCGCGCTTGCGGCGGAACTTCCCGATTTTGCCGGGCTGGTGGAACGCCATGGCCCCGCCATTGTGGAAATCTCCACCAGGCGCGCCACTTCCGGCAACCTGTTCGACGAATTCGACGACCTGTTCCGCCGGCAGATTCCCGACGCACGGCAACCCGGAGAACCGTTCCAGCCGCCGCCGGCGGTAGGCTCGGGATTCATTATCTCGACCGACGGTTATGTCATCACCAACAATCACGTGGTGGATGGCGCCGGGGAGATACGGGTCCACCTCAATGACCGGCGGATGTTCGAAGCGACCGTTGTCGGACTCGACGAGCCTTCCGATCTCGCCCTGTTAAAACTCGAAGCGGAAGCCCTGCCCTTTGTCGCCTTTGGCGATTCCGACGCCGTGCGAATCGGCGACTGGGTATTGGCTATCGGTTCGCCTTTCGGTCTGGAATTCTCGGCCTCGGCGGGCATCGTCAGCGCCAAGGGGCGCACCGTGCCGCGCCGCTCGTCCTACAACTACATGTCCTTCATCCAGACCGATGTGGCCATCAACCAGGGCAACTCCGGCGGGCCCCTGTTCAATCTCGAAGGCCAGGTCATCGGCATCAATTCCCGCATTCTGAGCAGCACCGGCGGCTCCAACGGCGTCAGTTTCGCGATTCCGAGCAATGTGGCGGTGAACGTGATGGAGCAACTGCGGGACAACGGCTCCGTCGCCCGGGGCCTGCTTGGTGTGCAAATGCGCGAAGTCGATCACGACACCGCCCGGCAGTTCGGCCTCGCGCGGCCGCTTGGCGCCCTGGTGGACCGGGTGCAGCCGGCAAGCCCCGCGGAGCGGGCCGGGCTGCGCAATGGCGACATCATCACCCGTTTCAACGGGCACGAAATCGAGTACTACACCGAATTGCCCTTCTTCGTCGGCCAGTACCGGCCCGGCGCAAGCACCCGGGTCACCGTGCTGCGCGATGGCGAGGAGCGGCGCTTCCAGATCACTCTCGGCAGTTCGCCCACCAATGCAAGCGCGAGAAGCATTATCCCGTTTTCCCCGGAACCGCGGTTGCGCTCCCCCAATTCCCTCGGCTTTCGCGTTGCCGAACTCAGTTCGGAAACCCGCCGGGTGGCCGGCATCAGCGGTGTGCGGGTGGCGCAGATGGCGTCCGGCCCGGGCAGCGAGTCGGGCCTGCAACTCAATGATGTCATCACCCGCCTCAATGGCGATTCGGTCGATACCGTCGCCGATTTCGCCCGCATCGCCGAATCCCTCCCGCCAGGGGGCCGGATTCCGCTGGAAATCCTGCGCCAGGGCGAAAACCGCAGTCTGACCATCGATTTGCCCTGAGTATCCGCCCGGAAGTGCGGCGGCCTTCCCACGAGATCCTGCGACTACGCGCAGGATGACAGGGGGTGCGCGCGGGATGACAGGGGGTGCGGCCATCCCGGGCCAGTCTCATACACGCTGAAACCGCCGCCCTGATGCAGTAGACTTGCTGGCTGGTTTTTTGCCGCGCCGCCATTGTGACCGACCAGACCCTCATCCGCAATTTTTCCATAATCGCCCACATCGACCACGGCAAGTCGACGCTGGCGGATCGCTTCATCCAGCTCTGCGGCGGGCTCAGCGAACGGGAAATGGCCGCCCAGGTGCTCGACACCCTCGACATCGAGCGCGAGCGCGGCATTACCATCAAGGCCCAGAGCGTCACCCTGCATTACGATGCCGCCGATGGCCGGCGCTACCAGTTGAATTTCATCGACACCCCCGGCCATGTGGATTTCAGCTACGAGGTCTCCCGCTCGCTTGCCGCCTGTGAAGGCGCCCTGCTCGTGGTGGACGCCTCCCAGGGGGTCGAAGCCCAGTCCGTGGCCACCTGCTATACCGCCTTCGACCAGGACGTGGAAGTGATTCCGGTATTGAACAAGATGGATCTGCCCCACGCCGAGCCCGAGCGGGTGCGCGAGGAAATCGAGGAAATCATCGGCATCGACGCCGGCGAAGCCATCGCCGCCAGCGCCAAGAGCGGCATGGGGGTGGGCGAGATTCTGGAACAGATCATCCGCCGCGCGCCGGCCCCGGCCGGCTCCCGGGACGCGCCCCTGCAGGCGCTGATCATCGATTCCTGGTTCGACAATTATCTCGGCGTCGTCTCCCTCGTGCGGGTAATGAACGGCTGTCTGGACAGCGGCGACCGAATCGTCGTCAAGACCCAGGGCAAGCCCCAGGAAGTCGACCAGCTCGGCGTCTTCACTCCCAAGCGCAAGGTTACCGGTCAGCTTCTCGCCGGCGAAGTGGGTTTCGTTTGCGCCGGCATAAAGGACATCCACGGCGCTCCCGTGGGCGACACCATCGTCCACGCGAAACTGCCGGACACCCCGGCCCTTGACGGCTTTCGCCAGGTTTCGCCCCAGGTCTATGCCGGACTGTATCCGGTGGACTCGGACGATCTCGAGAGCTTCCGCGAGGCGCTGTCGAAACTTTCCCTCAACGACGCCTCATTGCAATACCAGCCGGAAAACTCGCCGGCCCTGGGTTTCGGTTTTCGCTGCGGTTTTCTCGGCATGTTGCACATGGAAATCATCCAGGAGCGGCTCGAGCGGGAATACGGCCTCAGCCTGATTACCACGGCCCCCACCGTGGCCTATGAGGTCCTCGGCAAGGACGGCGAAACCACGATCGTGGACAGCCCCGCCCGGTTGCCCCCGGTGAACGACATCGAGGAAATGCGCGAGCCCATCGTGGAGATCGGTATTCTCACGCCGCAGCGGCATCTCGGGGCGGTGATCCAGTTGTGCGAGGAGCGGCGGGGCGTGCAGCGGGACATGCAGTTCGCCGGCCGCCAGGTTTCCCTGCGCTACCAGTTGCCCATGAGCGAGGTGGTCATGGACTTTTTCGACCGGCTCAAGTCCGTCAGCCGGGGTTATGCCTCGATGGATTACCATTTCCTCCGTTTTGAGTCGTCACGGCTGGTCCGTTTGGATATTCTTATCAACGGCGAGCGAATCGACGCCCTGGCCCTGATCGTTTTTCGCGACCACGCCCGCTCCCGCGGCCGGGAACTCGCGGAGAAAATGCGCGAACTCATACCCCGGCAAATGTATGACGTGGCGATCCAGGCCGCCGTCGGCGGGCAGATCATCGCCCGCACCACGGTCAAGGCCATGCGGAAGAACGTCACCGCCAAGTGCTATGGCGGCGACATCACCCGCAAAAAGAAACTGCTGGAAAAACAGAAGGCCGGCAAGAAACGCATGAAGAAGCTCGGCAATGTGGAAGTGCCCCAGGAAGCCTTCCTCGCCGTATTACGGTCTGACGGTTAGGCGCAGGCGCCCCCATGATGATGAATATCGATTTTTCCCTGGTGCTGGTCATCCTCGTGGCGTTGTCCGGGCTGATCTGGCTGCTGGACTCGCTGCTGCTCAAGCCCGGCCGTCTCGCCCTTGCCGAGGAAGCCCGCCGCAACCGTCCGGCATCCCGCGCCGGCGAGCCGGACGAAAGCCAGAACAATGGCCTTGCCCGGGAGCCCGTGGTGGTGGAATACGCCAGGGCCTTCTTTCCCGTGCTTGCCCTGGTGCTGGTACTGCGCTCCTTTCTCTTCGAGCCTTTCCAGATTCCCACCGGGTCGATGATTCCGACCCTGAATATCGGCGATTTCATTCTCGTCAACAAGTACGCCTACGGCCTGCGCCTGCCCGTGGCCGGAACCAAACTCATGGATTTGGACGAACCCCAACGCGGCGAAGTCATGGTGTTTTTCCCGCCCCATGAAAATCAGTACTACATCAAGCGCGTCATCGGCGTGCCGGGTGATACCGTGCGCTACGAAAACGGCGAACTGTATATCAACCGGGAACTCGTGCATAAGGAATCCCAAGGCGAGACCACCATCAATTCCGCCTTCGGGCCGGTGCCGGGCACTAGCTGGACCGAACTCATCGGCGGCGTGGAGCACACCATCCAGACCAAGAACCAACTTACGCGCAACCCGGCGCGAACCCTGTGGGTGGTGCCGCCGGACAGCTATTTCATGATGGGTGACAATCGCGATGAAAGCAGCGACAGCCGCTTCTGGGGCGTGGTGCCGGAAGAGAATATCGTCGGCAAGGCGGTTGCCGTGTGGATGCACAAGGACCCGGGCTGGAATCTGCCCACTTTTTCCCAATCCCGCTGGATCCGGTAGCTGGGGCCCCGATAGCGGCGATGAGCAAGCCACTAGACACCCTGGAGGCGGCAATCGGCCATGAATTCAGCGACAAGTCCCTGGCCCGGCGCGCCCTGACCCATCGCAGCGCCCGCCGGGAACACAACGAAAGACTCGAATTTCTCGGCGACGCCCTGCTTGGCTTTCTGGTGGCGGAACAGGCCTGGAACGCCCATCCCGACGCCGACGAGGGCGATCTCACCATTATGCGCTCTGCCGTGGTAAAGGGTTCCACGCTGACCCAGGTTGGGCGGAATCTCGAACTCGGAGACTTTCTCGAACTCGGCTCCGGTGAAGCGGGCAGCGGTGGGCGGGAGAGGGATTCGATCCTGGCAGCGGCGGTGGAAGCCCTGCTCGCGGCGATATACCTCGACGGCGGCATGGAAGCCTGCCGCGAATTCGTCCGGCGCTGGATTCCCGAGCCTGGCGCCGACTACGCCAGCAGCGGCGTGCGCAAGGACAACAAGACGCGGCTGCAGGAACTGATCCAGTCCGAACGACGCGACTTGCCGGATTATGAATTGCTGGGAATCCGGGGCAAGGGCCACCAGCAGCGATTCGAGGTGTGTTGCTTGCTGCCGGGGCATCGGATCGCCACCGAAGGCAGCGGTCCCTCGCGCCGCGCCGCCGAACAGGTGGCGGCGGGCAAGGCCCTGGCGGCGCTGGGGCAGAAAGAGTGACGAATACCCGGGAGCCTGCGACCCGCTGCGGCCACATCGCCATCGTGGGTCGGCCCAATGTGGGCAAATCGACCCTGCTCAACCACCTGTTGCGGCAGAAGATCAGCATCACCTCGCGCAAACCCCAGACTACCCGCACCCGCATCCTCGGCATCAGCACGACCGCCGCAGCCCAGTGCATCTATGTGGACACGCCGGGTCTCGACCGCCGCTACGGCAAGGCCATCAACCGGATGATGAATGAAACCGTCATGACCGTGGTCAACGAAGTCGATGTCATTATGCTGGTCAGCGAACGCCTGCGCTGGGACGAGCAGGACGAGGCGGTATTGCAGGCGGTGAGGGAAGTTTCGGCGCCGGCATTGCTTGTCATCAACAAGGTGGATCAGCTTCGGGACAAGCGCCGGCTGCTGCCCCATATCGAGCGCCTTGCGGCGCATTTCGATTTCGCCGAAATCATGCCGGTTTCCGCCCTGGGCGGGCATAATCTCGAACTGCTGGAAACCAGACTGCGGGAATTCCTGCCGGAAAGCCCGTTTCTGTTTCCAGGCGATCAGGTCACCGACGTCAGTTCGCGCTTTCTTGCCGCAGAACTCATTCGCGAAAAAATCACCCGGCAGCTTGGTGACGAACTGCCCTATGAAGTCATGGTGGAAATCGAAAAATTCGCCAGCGAAAAAGGCGCGATCCAGATCAGCGCCCTCATCACCGTGGAAAAGCAGGGCCAGAAACGTATCCTCATCGGCAGCGGCGGTCAGCGCCTCAAACTCATCGGCGCCGCCGCCCGCAAGGACATGGAACAAGCCTTCGAAAGCAAGGTTTCGCTTCAGACCTGGGTGAGGGTCGGTCGGCGCAGCCGACAAAGAGCGAAGCTCTTTGAGGGCCGAACGGCTCGCCATGGAGGGCGAGACTGGAGCTGATCGAAGTCTGGGAAGCCGCGCCATGGATGGCATGTGAGATACCCCCGGAAGCAGGCAGTCGGTCGGCGCATTCAGTTACCTGATCAACCCAAAGAAGCTGAGCAAAAAATTCACCCAAACATGCCCTCCCGAATCCTTTTGCAACCCGCCTGGGTAATCCACCGGCGCCCGTTCCGCAACACCAGCCTGCTGGTGGACTTCTTCTGCCGCGACCACGGCAGAATCGCCACCGTGGCCCGTGGCGCCCGCCGGGGCAAGTCGCGGCAGCAAGGCCTGTTGCAGCCATTCCGGCCGCTGCAGGTTTCCTGGACGGGCCGCGGCGAAATCAAGACCCTCACCGCCACCGAAAGCGCGGGATCTGCCGCCAAACTCGCGGGCGAGCGCCTGTTCAGCGGTTTTTATGTCAATGAACTGCTCAGCCGCCTGCTCCACGACCATGTGGAGCACCCGAAACTGTTCCAGGCCTACCAGGACACGCTAAGGGCGCTGGCAATCGATTCTTCCCTGGAACCCATCCTGCGCCGCTTCGAACTTGAGTTGCTCGCCGAACTCGGCTACGCCATCAACCTGCAAACCGAATGTCACAGGGAGCAGCCCCTGTCCCGCAACAGGCAGTACCGCTACCTCCCCGATCTCGGCTTTGAAGAGGCCGATCCCGGAGACAGCAATGACCCCAAAAGAATCTTCCCCGGCGCCCACCTGCACGCCCTGGCCCGACTCGACCTCGAAGACCCCGCAGCCGCCGCCGCAGCCAAACGCCTCCTACGCCAGGCCCTGGACCCCCATCTTGGAGGCAAGCCACTTCACAGCCGGGCCTTGTTTGCCAAGTGACCAACTTGACCCGGGGAAGCTCTGATCAAGTCAGAGCTTCCCCGCGGCACATGGAAGTGCCGCCGGATTCGATGGGTGGAGGCAAGCGTTTTCGAAGCGCAGCTTCGAGCGCGACCGCAACGGTACGGAGCTATGCTCCGTGACTGGAGCAAGCCATTGAATCCGGCGGCAAAACAAAACCACGCTTTTGTTTTGCGATAATGAAAAACTCCACGGATGGAGTTTTTCAGAGAGTATCCAAAGCCGAAGAGGCATCCATGAATGTTGAAGCAAAATCGCTCGTCGTGATTTCAGGAACGAGTTCGGGAATTGGTCTCGCCATGGCGCGGGAAATGCTGCGTCTCGGCCATGCGGTGCTGGGCCTGGTGAAGAATGCGGACAACGATCCCCTGGGGCATCCCGATTACCGCCAGGAGCAGGTGGATCTTGCGCGGCCGGATGCGGTGCAGGAACGCGTCGGGGAAATCGCAGCCGCATTGAATCAGCCGCCCCGCGCCCTGGTGAACAATGCCGGCATTGGCCGCATGGCGAATCTGGAGCAACTTTCCCTGGCGGATATTCAACTGGTGATGAATACCAATTTCCTGTCACACGTCATTATTACCCGAGCCTTGCTGCCGCTGCTCAAACAGCGGGGACGCGGCGATATTGTCTTCACCGGCTCCGAATCCGCCCTGCGCGGAGGGCGGCAGGGCAGCATCTACTGTGCGAGCAAGTTCGCCATCCGCGGGTTCGCCCAGTCCCTGCGGGAAGAGTGCGGCAAGTCCGGGGTGCGGGTCAGCATCATCAATCCTGGCGCGGTGCGAACCCCTTTCTTCGACGAACTGCATTTCGGACCCGGAGAAGCCGGGGAAAACGCCATCGCCCCGGAGGACGTCGCCGCCATCCTCGCCATGGTGATTGCAGCCCGCCCCGGCACCGTGCTCGATGAAATCAACCTGTCGCCACTTGCCGAAGTCTGGCGCCGAAAGTAGGCAATGCGACAATATGACGCAGCACGATTCCGTGCCGCACCAGGGGTTTACTTGCGATAATCCCGAGTCTGGCACACGAGGAAATGCACATGCAGCCAAAGCGAGTCATCCGGTCCATCGCAGTATTCGCCGCCATGCTCACGCTCCCGGCGGCTTATGCCCATACTCCGCTGAAAAACTCTTCGCCCTCCGCCGATTCCACCGTGTCCGAGGTGGCCGCGATTGAAGTGGAGTTCAATGGCCCGGTGCGCCTCGTGCGCTTGCAGTTGACCCAGGGCGAAGTGGAGATTCCCACCGAATTCTCGGCAAGTGCCGAGCCTGCGGCATTCTATTCCATCACCGCGCCCGGCATTCCCACAGGTGAGATCACCGTGGAATGGGCGGCAATCGGCGCTGATGGCCATACCCTCACCGACAGCTTCCGCTTTACCATGGACCCCGGCATTGCGGGAGTAGCGGGCAACTGATCTCCGGCGAGTCTGAGTTCCCGCCGGATTCCCCGCCAGCTCAATGGACCTTCCCTTCGCCACCGGTTGGGAGTTGGCAATTCAACTGGCGAAACTGCTTGAGTATCTCGGCATTGCGGCACTGGCCGGAGGCACTGTCTGCCTGCTGTTCTATCGTGATGATCGCCGTCAGACCATTGTCCTGCTGAGCGCCTATATCGGCCTGGGCAGCCTGCTTGGGTTCAATGGCGCGCTGTTCGGCTTTCTGTTTCAGGTGGGCATGACCAGCGGGGGAGGGCCCGGCGGCATGTTCGACCCGGCCATGGCGCGGCTGCTGCTCGGTTTTGAAACCGGCAGCGCCACCCTGCTGCGCCTTGGGGGTTTCCTGCTCCCCACCATCGCCTGCGCCGCCTTCGCCATGCGCCTTGGCAGCCGCCCCCCGCCACAGTCGCGCTACCGCCTGATTGGCCTCGTTCACGCCCTGGGCCTGCTGCTGGCGCTGGCAAGCTTCACCATCACCGGCCATGTCGCCGTGCTCGATGCGCCAGCGAAAGCCGCCATCGTCCTCCATGTATTGGCCATGGGGGTATGGATCGGCGCCTTCGCGCCCTTGCTGTACTTCTGCCTGAGCCGCGAAGGGGATGGTCTAGCGGAAACCATGAAGGGATTTGGCGATATGGCGGGTTATTGCCTGCTGGCGCTGTTCGCCGCGGGACTACTGCTTGCGCTGGAACTGTTCCACTCGCCGGGTGAATTGCCGAGCACACCCTATGGCGTCACGCTGCTGATCAAACTGGCGCTGGTGGGACTGTTGCTGCTCGTGGCCGCAGGCAACCGGTTCCTGCTCGTGCCGAAAATGTTCGCCGGCGCGGAACCCGCCGCCTTGGGGAGAGCCATCCGAATGGAAATCGCGATTGCCGGGGCGATACTGGCGGTCACCAGCTACCTGGCCACCACCGTGGGCCCGCCGGCCATGTAGCGCCTCAAGTCAGATCGATTTCCGCGGGCAATCGCGGTTCCGCTTCTCCGGCTTCCGGCCGCAGGGAGGAAATCGTCCAGGAATCCAGGTCAAACTGCATCTTGACTTCGACGGTTTAGCCCCCTGTATGCGATTATCCATGATCGTACTCGATTGATTCTACCAAGGTTTTCATTTTGACTTTCGGAAAGCCGTTTTGTTGTGCCTAGTAATATATAAATGTTGACTTCTGTGCC
>JAJDVS010000043.1 GCA_022825945.1 Pseudomonadales bacterium | reverse complement strand
CTGTCCCGCAATCATACGGGCGAAGTTGTTGCTAGTTTCGCCGATTTCTTGGCATTCCAGCTCGAACGGTACTAAGCTTCCCTCGGTTTTCAGGAGAGGGGTAGACCCGATGTCCAAGTCCAGGAAGCGAAAAGAGCGTACCGCGGATTCTGATATGAGCCGCAACAGCAATCCCGAGCAGGAATCCGTGCCCGAGAACGAAGAAGGGTGGCGGTGGCCGCTGGCAGACCGTCCTCTGTCGGTGGAGGAATTTGCGGAGCGAGCGGCGGTGCTGCGGCGCGAAATTCGCCCGTCGATCAGTACAACCGATATCATTCGGGCGCATCGCGACGGATGCTGTTGCGAAATCGACGAATGCTCTTCGAAATGAAAGATTACGTGGTCGATGCCAGCGTCGCCGTACAATGGCTTGTAGATGAGGAGAATTCAACTCAGGCTTTGCAACTGCTTTATGGTGAAGTACGGCTCATTGCTCCAGACTTGATTTTCGCCGAAGTTGCGAACGCACTTTGGAAAATGCAGCGGAGACGCGAGATAGAAATTGAACAAATGGAAAAGGCGATAAATACTCTTCGGTTCAGTCCGATGCTATCCCCTGCGTCCATGCAAGAACTTTCTACGAGCGCGATCAGAATAGCCGCCGAAATCGATCATGCGGTCTACGATTGCTACTATCTCGCTCTGGCGGTTCGTTCGAACTGCGAGGTTGTCACGGCTGACAAACGTTTTCTGAACAAGGTCCGAAGCAGGGCCGAATTTTCAGGATGCATTTTCCATGTATCGGAAGTGGCGTCGGAACTTGGCCATGATCCGGATGCGGAGAATGTAGTTCATGAACCGTTGCCACTTAGACCCAGTGTATACGATATAACGAGGCGGCTCCCCGTGCCGGGATCACGTCATGTGCGCGAGGATTGTCTACAACGGACTGATCCGCCGCAAATACGGGCATAGGCAGCAAATCCAGTGGGTAAACGAAAACCCAGTACATTTACGGATCGCGACTTCTTAACAATAGTCGGTATTGCAGGCTTGGCTCTGTACTTTATCGGAGGAACGGTACTCTCATTTCTGGTGGAGTTTCCAATAATCGCTGGAATTGTATTCGTAGCTATAGTGCTCTGCGCATTTTCCGTGGGGAACTTCCTTGGCATAGGAGACAGTAAAGAGGAGCGCGCCGCGGCAGAAATCAAGTTAACTGAGGCTGAGGATCATAGGAAAGAATCAACTGCCCTGTTGAAACGCAACGAGGCGGTTCTGGAGGAAATGGTTGCATTGAAAAAAGCTTTGGAGGCTGGATACCTTGAGGATTTGAGTTTCATCGAAAATCTGAATGCGCTGCCCATTCGAGCGCGGGTATCAAAGTGCATTGTAGTTGGAGAATATGGACCGCATGACGGTAATGCCTACCAGGAAGCGCGGTCTATGCTCACCGAAATGCGAACCAGACAATGGAAGGAAGCTAGGCGGTTCGGTCAAAAGCTGCTCAGCGTTGTTGAGAGCCAGGGCGGGATATGCGGGGATCTGTCAAAGGATCCCTTAGGCAAGGGTTGTGGCTGCTATCTGTACGGCCTTCCGCCCACGGCTGTTCACCTTGACCACATCGTGCCCAGCTCGAAGGGCGGGCAAAACAACCTCGAAAACCTGCAAGCCCTCTGTTCGGCATGCAACGTCAGCGCAGGCGCCCGCCAAGATCAGCAATTACCGTTGAAAATCGGAGTTGAACAATAAGTCTACGGCATCAAGTACAGCTACGGGCGTAAGCTGCCCCGTCAATGAGACAGTTCAAAATTGAAGGCGCTGCTTGCGGAGCCTCCGCCTCGCTAGAAATTAAAAAGTGAATAGTTTGAACAGGAATTTATTAAAATATTCTACGCGCAAAAATTTAGTTCACTAAAGCTTGCCAGATCTTAGTCAACAAACTTTTCCTTGTATTCTTTTTTTGAGGTTTGATTCTGGGTGGCGACTCAGTTTTTGAAATTTTCCCTCTAGTCGATTTTAGATCATTCAAAATTATTCCTAATTCTAGATCTCCAGCAGGCCGAACGACTGCTTCGATGGGTTCAGGTCTTTCTGAAATCGCACCCACCTTCAATCTTCTGTCAACTAGCTTTCCATAGGTGGCACCTAATCCAGATGGGAAGTGTTTTATCCACCCACCTAAAAATCGCTTCTCACGTTCATGTTCCCCTATTTTGCTAAGCAGTATAGCTATACGCATTGCACCATGTGGAACGGGAATTTCTCCATTCTTTAAATGGGTTTCAAATCCAGCGATAACTTCATCACATTGGTGGTCTAAATCCTGATCAGTTTTCTTGATGTATTCTCTCCATTTGTCTTCGGGTAGTGAGAATTCAGGCTTAGAATAGCGATTGCTGAGTTCTTGAGATGCACTGCGAGATTTGATGAAATCTTCTGTGCATAGCTTAACTCTGTCGTCGTAACTGAGGGTATTAGTGCTATGAAGTTTTTCTATAAGAAAATCAATTTTGTCAAGCGATTCTGCTGGTTTTGATGACGAGCTTCCCTTTACTTGATTATTCACGTTAGCTATTCCGAATTTTTTGGTGCAAGTGGCACATTTGAATGTTGAGAGATTAACGCTGCATTTCGCCGTTGGCCTGGATGAGGAAGGGGCCGGGTTCGCGGTAGCCGCGTTGCAGCAGCGCGACGAGTTCTTCGGCGGTGTCGGCCTTGCTTCCGGGTACGCCCATGCTGGCGGCCATTTGTACCCAGTCGATGTCGGGCTTGCCGATGTCGAACAGGCTGGCGGCGATTTCGCCGGTTTCGGTGATGCCGAGCCGGGTGTATTCGACATTGAGGATGTTGTAGGTGCGATTGGCGAAGATCAGCGTGGTGACGTTGAGACCTTCGCGGGCCTGGGTCCAGAGGCTCTGGTTGGTGTAGGCCGCGCCGCCGTCGCCGAGCAGCGCCAGCACCGGGCGGTCGGGGCAGGCGAGAGCGGCGCCGGTGGCGACGGGGCCGCCCTGGCCGATGGCCCCGCCGGTAAGGCTGAGCCAGCTATTTGTCGCGGTGTTCTGGCAATAGGGATAGGCGGCGTTGCCGCCGCCGGAGTCGGTGCAGACGATGACGTCTTCCGGCATGGTGGCGGCGATGCCCTGAATGATGTTGCGCGTGTTCAAAGGACCTTCGGGCAGCGGAATCTCGCGGCGTTCGAAGCGGTTCGGCTGCGACTTTTCCGCGCCGACTCGCTCGGCCAGCCGTTCCAGTGCGTCAACGGCGTCCTCTTCCACCGCGGTCAGGCGGCTGACGGCGCAATTCTCGGGAATCAGGCATCCCGGAACGTCCTTGTAGGCGAAGAAACTCGCCGGCGCGTTGCCGCCGACGATTACGAGTTGTTTGACGTCGGCGATTTCCGCCAGCACCTGTTCCGGGAAGTAGGGCAGGCGCTCGACCGCGATTCTTCCCGGTCCGCCGTCGACACGGGCTGGGAAAGTGCCGTTGAGCAGCCGGCAGCCGGTTTTCGCGGCGATGCGGCCGGCGGCTTCCAGCGCCGCGGGAGTGGTTCCGTGGTGTTCAAGCAACAGGGCCGTGCGTTGGCCGTTGCCGAGCAGGCCGGCGATGTTCTCGATCGCCTGTTCGTCGACTTTCGCCCGCGCTGGCGTGGAATTCGGTCGGGCCGGGCCGGGGCTGTCTCCCCAGGCCGCGTCGGCGCCCAGGATCAGCGTGGCGATCTGCCCCGCGCTGCCGCCATGGCTGCGCAGGCTCGCGCTCACCGCGTCGGCGCCGTCCTGGGCCAGGCTGCCGCTCGTGGAGCAGGACTTGACCCAGCACGAGTAATTGCGCGCCAGGGTTTCGATGTCTGAGGTCAGCGGCGCGTCGAAACCGATGTGGTAATGCGGATGATTGCCGACGATGTTGACCATCGGCGTATTCGCGCGCCGCGCGTTGTGCAGGTTGGCAATGCCGTTCGCCAGTCCCGGCCCCAGATGCAGCAAGGCTGCGGCGGGTTTGCCGGTCATCCGGCCGATGCCGTCGGCGGCGCCGGTGCAGACGCCTTCGAACAGGGCAAGCACCGACTTCATGCGCGGCACGCTATCCAGCGCCTGTACGAGATGCATTTCTGAAGTGCCGGGATTGGCGATACAGAATTCGATGCCGCAATCGGCCAGGGTTTCGATCAGGGCCTTGGCGCCGTTCATGGTGGATTCCTTGTGGCGAGCGAAATTTCGTGGGATGGTGTCGCATTGCTTTGCGCGGTGATGATATTCTCCGGCCACCGGGGAAAACAAGCCGTCGCCGGCACTGCAATGGGGGCATCGACATTATGGAAATGAAAGCGCAGCAGAGTATTGCCGCAAGCCGCCAACAGGTCTGGGATGCGCTGAACGATCCGGAGATCCTCAAGGCGGCCATCCCCGGCTGCGAGCGTTTCGAGCGTACCGGGGACAATCGGTTCAGCGCCCGCATCACCAATCGCATCGGGCCGGTGAAGGCGGGTTTCAGCTTTGCCATCGAACTCGACGAACTCGACCCGCCGAACAGTTATCTGATCCAGGGCAAAGGCCAGGGCGGCGCGGCGGGTTTCGCCAATGGCAGCGCCCGGGTGACTCTGGTGGAGGAAGGCGAGGGGACCAGCCTTGAGTATGCCGTCAAGGCCAGTGTTGGCGGCAAGCTCGCCCAACTCGGCGGCAGGCTCATCGACGGCGCCGCCGGCAAACTTGCCGACCAGTTTTTCTCCCGCCTCAGCGAGGAAATCGCCAGCCGGGAACCTCCCGCCAAAGAGCCCGCTGAGCCCGAAGCCGCGGCGAACGCAGCCGATTCCAGCGTCATCAGTCGCCCGCTCGTTATCGGCGCCATCCTGGTTGCCGCAGCGTTGGCAGTCTACTGGCTTCTCTGATGCCCGAACTGCAGGTTTCCGGCTCGGGCACGGGCATCACTCTGATCCTGTTGATGTTCTGGCTTTCCACCTTGCTGTCCCCGGTGAATGCGGTGGCCGGGATTTTTTCATCCAACAAGGGCTATTTCTGGTTGGCTGCCTTTTTTTCGACTCCCCTGGCCCTGTATGCCGGACTGGGCGGCAACACCATCGTCGCCAGACTGTTCCTGTTGACGCCGCTGCTGTTGATTTGTGCGCGATATGCGCAATCCCGCGGAGGATCGATGGTGCTGGTGATCGCCGCCTTCGTGTTTCCGGCGTGGGTGTTGATTCCGATATGGTTCCACGATTTGTAGATTGGGCATGGAATAGGCTACCAGGTCCCGATGTGATTCAATAGGCCGGACCTAGGAGCCTGCGGCGCAGGCTCCTAATCGGCGCAGAAGCCGGCTGACAGATTCGGAAGGAGAACGCTGAATATGAAAATTGATCTGACTGTAAATGGCCAGGCCGCCTCGGGGGAGGTGGAGGCCAGAACGCTGCTCGTGGACTTTCTGCGGGAACAGCTTCGTCTGACCGGCACCCATGTCGGTTGCGACACCAGCCAGTGCGGCGCCTGCGTGGTGATGGTGGACGGCAAGTCCGTCAAGTCCTGCACCATGCTCGCGGCCATGGCCGACGGCTGCGACCTCACCACCATCGAAGGGCTTGCCAATGGCGCGGAACTGCATCCCATGCAGCAGGCTTTCATGGACAACCATGGCCTGCAATGCGGCTTCTGTACGCCGGGAATGGTCATGTCGGGCCTCGATATCGTCAACCGCCACGGCAGGGAGCTCGATGCGGCCACCGTGCGCCGGGAACTCAATGGCAATATCTGCCGCTGCACCGGCTACCAGAACATCGTCAAGTCGATCCGGGAAGGC
The DNA here is from genome assembly GCA_022825945.1 of Pseudomonadales bacterium. Lineage (GTDB taxonomy): Bacteria > Pseudomonadota > Gammaproteobacteria > Pseudomonadales > Pseudohongiellaceae > UBA9145. The sequence continues at coordinate 17,458 of JAJDVS010000043.1, read as the reverse complement.
GCCCGGGCCATGGGGGATTGAACATGCGCGAACAAGGCATCGGCGCCAGCGTGCGCCGCAAGGAAGACCAGCGATTTCTGCTCGGCAAAGGGCGTTACACCGGCGATATCAATGTCGCCGGCCAGACCCACGCGTATTTTCTGCGCTCTCCCCACGCCCATGCCGTCATCGAAGGCATTGACACTTCCGCCGCGACCGCCGCCCCCGGAGTGGTTGCCGTGCTCACCGGCGATGATCTCGCCGCCGACGGCATCGGCCCGCTCATCTGCGGCGTAACCGTAACCAGCGACGACGGCGAGCCCCACCGGGCGCCGGCCCATCCCGCCCTGGCCCAGGGAAAGGTCAATTATGTTGGCGATCATGTGGCGGTTGTCATTGCAGAAACACTGACACAGGCACAGGATGCCGCAGAGCTGGTGGACGTGAAGTACCGTCCGCTGCCGGCCGTTTCCAGCACCGGCGAAGCGGCCAGCGAGGGTCAGCAGCAGATTCACGATGTGGCGCCGGACAATGTCTGCTTCAACTGGCCTTTTGGCGACAAGGCCGCCAACGACGAAGCCTTCGCTTCGGCCCACAGGATTTCCAGCATCGAACTCACCAATAACCGCATGGTGACCAATCCCATGGAGCCCCGCGCCGCACTCGGCGAATACAACTCGGGCACCGAAGAGATCACCCTGCACATGACGACCCAGAATCCGCATGTGCACCGGCTCGTGCTCGCGGCGTTCAATCAACTCGCGCCGGAGCACAAGTTGCGCGTCGTGGGCCCCGATGTGGGCGGCGGTTTCGGCGCCAAGATTTTCGTCTACGCCGAGGAGCTCGTCGTGGGCTGGGCCTGCCGCAAGGTCAATCGGCCCGTCAAGTGGACCGGGGACCGCAGCGAAGCCTTCATGGCTGACGCACACGGTCGCGATCATGTATCCCGGGCGGAAATGGCGCTTGACGAGAACGGCAGATTTCTCGCCATGCGGGTGCAAACCACAGCCAATCTCGGAGCTTATCTTTCGACATTCTCCACCATGGTGCCGAGTTATCTGTACGCCTTCCTGCTGGCCGGACAATACGCGACGCCGCTCATCTATTCCGAAGTGAAGGCGGTATTCACCAATACCGCGCCGGTGGACGCCAGCCGCGGCGCCGGCCGCCCGGAAGCGACCTATCTGCTGGAGCGGCTTGTGGATGTCTGCGCGGCGGACATGGACCTCGACCCGGCGGAAATCAGGCGGCGCAACTTCATCCCGAAAGACGCCTTTCCCTACCAGACGCCGGTGGTGCAGTGCTACGACAGCGGCGACTACGAAGCAGCCCTCGATCAGGCCATGGAACTGGCCGACTACGCCGGATTCGCGGCCAGGGCGGAGGAAGCCAGGTCCCGGGGCAAACTGCGGGGCATCGGTTTTTCCTCCTATGTGGAAGCCTGCGGCATCGCGCCTTCCGCGGCTGTGGGCCAGCTTGGCGGCGGTGTCGGCTTGTGGGAATCGGCCCAGGTGCGCTTCAACCCCACCGGCAATGTGCAGGTGTTCACCGGCACCCATTCCCATGGCCAGGGCCACGAGACGACCTTTGCCCAGCTCGTCTGCGACCAGCTCGGCGTTCCTTTCGAGAATATCGAGGTGATTCACGGCGATACCGCGCGAACCCAGTTCGGCATGGGCACCTACGGCTCGCGCTCCCTCGCCGTGGGCGGCGTGGCGATCGCCAAAGCCTGTGACAAGCTCATCGCCAAGGGCAGAAAGATCGCCGCCCACGCCATGGAGGCCGCCGAGGGCGATATCGAATTCGCCGATGGCAACTACACGGTGGCGGGCACCGACAAGTCGATGAATATCGCCGAAGTCGCCTTCACCGCCTATGTGCCGCACAACTACCCGGAGGGCGTCGAACCCGGCTTTGACGAAAACGCATTCTTCGACCCGATGAACTTCTCCTTCCCCGCCGGCACCCATATCTGCGAAGTCGAGGTGGACCCGGATACCGGCGTGGTGGAAATCGCCGATTACACCGCGGTGGATGATTTCGGCAAGCTCGTCAATCCGATGATCGTCGAAGGCCAGGTTCACGGCGGCATCGTTCACGGCATCGGCCAGGCCCTGCTTGAAGGCTGCCGGTACGACAGCGACGGCCAACTCGTGACCGCGTCCTTCATGGACTACGCCATGCCCAGGGCGGACAATGCGCCGGACTTCCGCGTTGGCTATGCCCCGACGGACCCGCCGCACAATCCGCTTGGAGTGAAAGGCTGCGGCGAAGCCGGCGCCATTGGCGCGCCGCCCGCGGTCATCAATGCCATCGCCAATGCCATCGGCGCCAGACATGTGGAAATGCCGGCGACGCCGGAAACCGTCTGGCGCGCCTGCCAATCCGCCGCCTGAACCCGCGCGGGAGGAAACTGCAATGTATTCATTTTCATATCATCGACCCGCTTCGGTAGCCGAAGCGGCGGATCTGATCGCCAACGCCGCCGACGGCAAGCTCGTCGCCGGCGGGCAAACCCTGCTGCCCACCATGAAGCACCGGCTGGCCAGCCCATCCGATGTGATTGATCTCGGCGCCATCGCCGAACTTGGCGGCATTGTCGTCAATGGCAATATCGTCACCATCGGCGCCATGACCCCCCATGCCGAAGTGGCGGCCTCCGGCGAAGTGCAAGAGGCGATTCCCGCCCTTGCCGCTCTCGCCGGCAATATCGGCGACCCCGCCGTGCGCAACCGCGGCACCATCGGCGGTTCCATTGCCAACAACGATCCGGCGGCGGACTATCCCGCCGCAGTCATCGCCCTCGGCGCCACCGTGCGTACCAACCGCCGGGAAATCGCCGGTGAGGATTTTTTCACCGGCATGTTTGAAACCGCCCTGGAAGAAGATGAGATTATCGTCGCGGTGGATTTCCCGAGGCCCGAGGCCGCGGCCTACATGAAGTTCGAAAACCCGGCTTCGCGCTATGCCATTGTGGGAGTGTTCATTGCCAGAACCGCCGTCGGCGCGCGGGCCGCGATCACCGGAGCCACGGACTGCGCCCATCGCGCCCACCAGCTGGAAGAAGCCCTGGCGAATGACTTCAGCCCGGCGGCGCTTGATGATTTCCAGGCGCCGGTGGACCGCATGAACGCCGATATTCACGCCAGCGCCGAGTATCGCGCGCATCTGGTGCGGGTCATGGCACAGCGCGCGGTGGCGGCCTGCGCCTGAGCATGCCCGCAACGGCTAGCGTGCTGTCCCATGGGTTCGCCGCATTTCAGAGCGGTCCTGAAGCGTCAATGCAAGGCGCCGGCCGCGAGCAATACCGCAAGTATTGCCAAGGGCGGCAACGCCACAGTGGCACTTCAGGACCGCTCCCGAAGGGTGCGCCCCCCGCAGCGCGTGGCCGCGTTGCGCTCCCTGGCAATGGGGCGGGCCATTACCTGCGGACCGCGCCTTTCCATACACTGCGGGGGGCGCGCTGAAATGCGGCGAACTCATGGGACAGCACACTAGCATCGAGGATGTCCAGCGGCTGCTCCGGGACGGCAACTACGTTGCCGACCGGCCGCTGGCCACCACGCTGTTCCTGTCCCTGCAAATGGGCCGGCCGCTGTTTCTCGAAGGCGAGGCCGGTGTCGGCAAGACCGAAATCGCCAAAGTGCTTGCCGCCGGCCTCGGCCGCCGCCTGATCCGGTTGCAGTGCTACGAAGGGCTCGATGTTTCCTCCGCGGTGTACGAGTGGAACTATGCCCGGCAAATGATCGAGATTCGCCTTGCCGAAGCCGCCGGAGCGGTGGACCGGCAGCATCTGGCGAATGATGTGTTCGCCGCGGATTTCCTGATCGAGCGGCCCCTGCTTGCGGCGCTTCGCAGTAACGGGCGCGGCGCCCCGGTGCTGCTCATCGATGAGCTTGACCGCACCGATGAGCCTTTTGAGGCCTATCTGCTGGAATTGCTGTCGGACTTCCAGATTTCGATCCCGGAAATCGGCACGGTCAAGGCGGCCGAGCCGCCCCTGGTCGTCATCACTTCCAACCGCACCCGGGAAATCCACGACGCGCTCAAGCGGCGCTGTCTCTACCACTGGGTTGACTATCCCGACGCCGAACGCGAACTCGCGATCATCGAGGCCAGGCTGCCGGGGATGGACACCGGCCTGAGCCGTCATGTGGTCGCTTTCGTCCAGCGCCTGCGCGAGCAGGATCTGTACAAGCTTCCCGGCGTTGCCGAAACACTGGATTGGGCCCAGTCCCTGCTGCAACTCGACCAGGTCGCCCTGGACAGCAGGGCCATCGACGATACCCTGGGCGCCCTGCTCAAGTACCAGGATGACATCGCCCGCATCCGCGGCAGCGAAGCCGCGCGGATTCTCGAGGAAGTGAAGACGGAATTGGCGGCGCGGGTCGCCTGATGAGCTTGACTCATTCTGCGCGAAGCGAAGCCTCCTTCCCGTCATTCTGCGCGAGGCGAGGCCTCCTTCCCGTCATTCTGCGCGAAGCGAAGCGAAGTCGCAGAATCTCTTCGGGTGGCCACTGCATGAAATTCTGCGACTTCGCGCAGAATGACAGGACGAGGGGCCGTGCAAAATGACAGAAAGGTGAACGATGCGGCTTGAAGCCACCTTCGCGGACGGCGGCCGCATGGCCGCGAACATCATGCACTTCGCCCGCTTGCTGCGCGCCGCCGGCTTGCCGGTGGGGCCCGGCAAGGCGCTGGACGCCATCCGCGCTGTCAATCTGGTGGGTTTTTCCAGCCGGGCAGATTTTCACAGCTGCCTGTTCGCGATTTTTGTCAGCCGCCGGGACCAGCGCGAACTGTTCGATCAGGCCTTTCACATCTTCTGGCGCAATCCGGCGTTCATGGAGCGGATGCTGGGCGCCATGCTGCCGAATCTGCTGCTCGAAGACGAGACCAGCACCAGCGAAGTGCGCCGCCGGCTTGCAGACGCCATGGGCGGCGAGGGAAGGCTGCGGGAATCCACCGAAGAACAGCTCGAACTGCACGGCCTGCTGACGAGTTCGCCCGCGGAAATCCTCAGGGAGCGGGATTTCGAAGACATGTCTGCCGCCGAACTCGAACAGGCCAAATGCGCCATCGCCGGCTTGCGGCTCCCCAAAGACAGTATCCCCACCCGGCGTTTCCGGCCCGACCCCCGGGGCCGCCATCTCGACCGCCGCGCAAGCCTGCGCGCGCTGGCGCGGTCAGGCGCCGCTGCGCCGCTGAGATTCCGCCGGCGCAAGACCCGCCAGCCGCCGCTGGTGGTGCTGTGCGACATCTCGGGCTCCATGAGCGCCTATTCGCGGATGTTCCTGCATTTCATGCACGCCATCGCCGCCCGGCGCCGGGTGCAGAGCTTTGTGTTCGGCACCCGGCTCACCCATGTCACGCGCCAGCTCGTCCACAGCGATGTGGACCAGGCCCTCGAAGGCGTCGCCGGGGCGGTGCGGGACTGGTCCGGCGGTACCCGCATCGGCCACTGCCTGCAGCAGTTCAACAAATTCTGGGCGCGCCGGGTACTCGGCCAAGGCGCAACCACCCTGCTACTCAGCGATGGCCTCGAACGCGATGACCCAGCGCAACTCGAATCCGAAATCCAGCGCCTTGCCCGCTCCAGCCGCCGCCTCATCTGGCTCAATCCGCTGCTGCGCTGGGACGGCTTCGAGCCACTCACACAGGGCGCCAGGGCCATGCATCCCCACGTATCCGATTTCCGCTCCGCCCACAACCTCGAAAGCCTCGACGAGCTTTCCAGGGCGCTGTCGACCTGACTGCCACTCAAGGCAAACTTCGTGCTGGAATCGTTCTTGCCTCACTCGAAAAAGCGTTTCAACTCCACGATCAGGGACCAGTGGCTGGTGTTGCCGAAGCTGTTGGTGTTGGATTTGCTGGGCGGGGCGTGTTCCAGATAGCTGTACACCGCGCTGAATTCGTCCACATGGCGCCAGGCGAGTTTCAGGCCGAGTTTCAGCTCATCGGCGATGTCATAATCGGCGCCGGCGAAGATCTGTGCGGTGTGGACGGTGTCGCTGAGGTCGGCGAGTTGCAGGCTGTCGAATTCGCCCCGGGGCCTGCCCTGACAGGCCTCGCTGATGCAGGTGTAGCGTTCCTCGAAGTAGAGTTCGGTGAGCTCGGCCCTGGCCGCGCCAATACCGGCGCCGAGATAGGGAGTCCAGCCGCCCGCCGCGGCGAAATCCCGGTATATGTTGAATGCAAGTGAATGAATCAGCAGGTTGCCCGCGCTTGCCCGGGTGCTGATGCGGTAGTCGTCCTGTTCGATAAAGCGAACCGGATTGCCATTGAGAAACTCGATGCCGGTGAAGCGCTGGTCGATGCCGTTGTCGAGCCTGGCAAGGGCGACTTCCGCCCGCCAATCGTTCCAGGCCCGGCCTGCGGAAAATTCCAGCGCCATGCCCGAATCGGGCTCCAGGTCATAAAACCACCGGTAACCCGCCGGCGCGCCGTCGCAGACAAAAGCCGGATAGCAGAGCGTGTCGTCATTGAAGCCGGCCTGATTGAAGGCCCCGGTGTCGTTCATGCCAACGCCCGCGCCAAGATACCAGCCCACCTGCTGCGCCTGGACCTGCGAAAAAAGCGCGACAACCGGCAAGCCGGCAAAAATTCGCAGCAGAATCCCGATTCTCATTTTGTTGCTCCTTGCGCTCATCATGGCAACGGAACACCATGCCTCAAGCGTCCATCATAGCAACTCCCGCAGATCTATCCCTAATCCGGAACCGGTGTGCCGCCCCACAGGAGTTTGGCCCCCTAGGAGTCTGCGCCGTAGGAATTCACGGCTGCAAATCCGCTCCCGTCCGCGCCCCCGGCCGCTCGATTTCGTTGCATATCCACCAATATTCGCCTCAATCGATCAGCCGGGGGCGCGGCGATAGCGAATTTTCGCTTTCGCGAATTCCTGCGGCGCAGGCTCCTAAAGCCTGCGGCACAGGAAAGTGGCGATAATGTAAAATTCCAGGGACGGAGTTTTTAAGAGAATACCCGGGAATCAAGACGAATTCGCGCACTCCCGCGATTTTTGCCATAATGCCGCGGTTTTCGTGCGGCGCCCCTGTTTTTCCTTCCCGGAGTCGATGTGGCTGAACGATTCGACGCTGCCCTGAAGCGCTACGGACTTTCCCTTTTCAACCCCGAATGGACCGCGATTTGCCGCGGCATCGAAAAGGAAAGTCTGCGGGTGACTCCCGAGGGGCGAATCTCCCGGCGGCCCCATCCAGCGGCCCTGGGTTCGGCATTGACGAGCCCGCACATCACCACGGATTTCTCCGAAGCCCTGCTCGAATTTATCACGCCCAAGCACAACAGCATCGACGGTTGCCTCGGCATGCTCGAGGACATCCACCGTTTCACCTACGCCAATCTGGACCAGAATGAAATCCTGTGGGCCTCAAGCATGCCCTGCCCGGCGGGGACCGAAGGCGAAGTGCCCATCGCCGAGTACGGCAGCTCCAATATCGGCCAACTGAAGCGGCTCTACCGGGTGGGGCTTTCCTGGCGTTACGACAGCCTCATGCAGGCCATCGCCGGGCTGCATTACAACTTTTCCATGCCCGAGGAATTCTGGCAGCCCTATCAGCTCATGACGGGATTTCGCGGTTCGCTGATGGACTTCCGCACCGAAAGCTACCTCCACCTGATCCGCAATTTTCATCGCAATTCCTGGCTGCTGCTGTATCTGTTCGGCGCTTCGCCGGCGGCGGCGGCGAGTTTCGTCGAAGGCCGCGAGCACCGCCTGCAGCGCATGCCCACCGGGACCATGTATCTGCCCAACGCCACCTGTTTGCGCATGGGGCGGCTCGGCTATCAGAGCGATGCGCAGAAATCGCTTTTCGTCTGCTATAACGACCTGCCGCTTTATGTGCAATGCCTGCGGGACGCCATCCGCACGCCCTATCCGCCCTATGAGGAAATCGGCCTCAAGGTCGATGGCGAGTATCGCCAGATCAATGTCAATCTGCTGCAGCTTGAGAACGAGTTCTACAGCACCATCCGGCCCAAGCGCGTGGCCCGCAGCGGCGAGCGGCCCGTGGACGCGCTCGTGCGCGACGGCATCGAATACGTCGAATTGCGGCTTTTCGACCTCAATCCTTTCCTGCCGCTTGGCATCGACGCCGAGCAGGTACGCTTTATCGATGCGTTTCTGCTGCATTGCCTGCTCAGCGAAAGCCCTCGGTGCAACCGCGCCGAATTTTTCGAGGTGGCGGACAATATCCTGCGGGTGGTGGAGGATGGGCGCGACACTTCCCTGATGCTCAGGCGCGGCGGCAAGGCCGTGAAGCTGGCGGACTGGGCCGGCGGCTTTCTCGCCGACATCAGGCACAGCGCCGCCCTGCTCGATCATTTTCACGGTGGCGGCTATCTCGACAGCGTCGAGCGGCAGGAGGCCAAACTGCGGGACCCGTCCCGGACCCCATCGGCCAGAATGCTCGCCGAAATGGAGCGCGACGGGCTGAGCTTTTGCGAGTTTTCCATGAATATTTCCAAGAAGCATGCGGCCGCCTTCCAGTCCGCTCCCCTGGCGGATGAGGTCCGCGAACGCATGGAGCAAACCGCCGCCGAATCCATCCAGCGCCAGCGTGAAGTGGAAGCCGACGACGAAATCGGATTCGATGAATTCCTGCGCAACTGGAACGCCTGAGAGCAAGCAGCGCAGTCGCACCCCGGCTGTCAATCCGCGATGCTGTCATTCTGCGCGCAGTCGCAGAATCTTCCTGGAAGGCCGCTGCATGAGATTCTGCGACTCCGCTTCGCTACGCGCAGAATGACGGTAGGGGGTGCTCCGCACAGTACGGTAGGGGTGCTTCGCCCAGGATGGTGGTAAGCAGGCCCGGGCGACATGAACGGATACACAAATCAGGCTATTATTCGCGGCATGAAACTGCCAATTCCCGACAACCGCATTCTGAGCCTGGCGATCTTTGTTTTCACCATGGCCACCATCGGCATCGTGCTGTACATGCAGTACGCCATGTTCCTGCCTCCCTGCGGGCTTTGCATCACCCAGCGCATTTTCATCATTCTCTGCGGACTGACCTGTCTCGCCGGGGCGGTCCACAATCCGAGTCCCAAGGGCCAGCGCGTCTACGCCGGCGTGGCCGGAGCCATGACGATTTTTGGCAGCTATTTCGCCGGCCGGCAGATCTGGCTGCAACACTTGCCCGAAGACCAGATTCCCGCCTGCGGCCCCGGCCTGAACTACCTGCTGCAGAACTTTCCGCTGGTGGACGCGCTGAATTTCCTGCTGCGGGGCGATGGCAATTGCGCCGAAGTCCAGTTCCGCTTTCTGGGCCTGCTGACAATCCCCGAAACGGCCATGGTGGCATTCGTCATGCTGTTCGCGGCCTGCATGTTCATGCTGTTCCGCGATCAATGGGAATAGAGCCCGGCCCGGGATTGAGTCAGGAGCGCTGAACCATGAGCCTGGGAGCCTGGGCCGCGGGAATTCGCGAAAGCGAAAATTCGCTATCGCCGCGTCCCTGGCCGGTAGGTTGAGGCGAATATTGGTGGATATGCAACGAAATCGAGCGGCCGGGGGCGTGGACGGGAGCGGATTTGCAGCCGTGAATTCCCGCGGCGCAGTCTCCTGATGCTCGCTCGCAGCGAGCCCGCCGCCATAGCGGTTGGCTATATCGAGCCCGGCCTGTTGAAAGAGCTCTGGTTTCACACCGGCACCGCTTGCAATCTCGCCTGCCCTTTTTGCCTCGAAGGCTCAAAACCCGGCGACGACCGGCTGGAACGCATCAATCTGGCCGACGCCATGCCCTGGCTCGACGAAGCCGCCGCGCTGGGTGTGCGCCAGTTTTCCTTCACCGGCGGCGAGCCCTTTGTCGTGCGGGACATCACCCGCATCCTCGATTACGCCCTTGGTCTCGCCCCCTGCCTTGTGCTGAGCAATGGCACCGAACCCGTCTTGCGGCGAATCGAGGCCATCGAAAGCCTGGCAGGGCGTCCGCACCCGCTTTCCTTTCGCATCAGCATCGATTACGCCGATCGGGCAAGGCATGACGCCGGGCGCGGCCAGGGAAGCTGGCGCAAGGCCTGGCAATGTCTGGCGGAGCTGCACCGGCGCGGATTTCCCGTCTCCATCGCCAGACAGCGGGATTCCGGCGAGGACACCGCCGCGGTGGACCTGCAGTTCCGCGAACTATGCCTCGGCCATGGCCTGCCCGGCGGCACGCGTATCGTTTCCTTCCCGGATTTCCTGACTCCGGGCGCCCATCCCGATGTGCCCCTGGTCAGCGAGCATTGCATGACCGCGCACCAAACGGCGGACTCGCGCAGCCGATTCATGTGCCACTTTTCCAAAATGGTGGTGAAAAAGAACGGCCGCATGCGAGTATATGCCTGCACCCTGGTGGATGACGACGAAAGCTTCGACCTCGGCGGCAGCCTTGACGAGGCAGCCGGCGTTCGCGTCATGCTGCGCCACCACCGCTGCTATAGCTGCTTCGCCCACGGCTCTTCCTGCAGTGAAATCCATCCCGGCTGAAGCCTCCTGGCTGGCCGCTTGCAGGCTATTCTCATCATGGCGCCGGGCGCACTCACATGGGTCATCCCGCGCGCAGTCGCAGCATCTCATTGCGTGGCCACTGAAAGAGATTCCGCGACTGCGCTTCGCTCCGCGCAGAATGACTTGAGGGATAAGGCGCCAAAATGAATATTGCTTCCCCTAGGTATTCTCTGAAAAACTCCATCCGTGGAGTTTTTCATTATCTTCCCTGGGAGCCTGCGCCACAGGAATTCGCGAAAGCGAAAATTCGCTATCGCCCCGCCCCCGGCCGGTCGGTTGAGGCGAATATTGGTGGATGTTCAGCGAAATCGAGCGACCGGGGGCGTGGATGAGAGCGGATTTGCAGCCGTGAATTCCTACGGCGCAGACTCCTGGCGCTGACCCATTGAATTCTTCCTGGCGCAGATTGCTGGAACATTGGCCGGTGGATGCCGTCGGGCTGTTTTGCGCACTCGGTTACTTCAGCCTCGCGCTGCTCGCCAGAGGGCCGGGTGAGCCGCAACTCGCCGGGTTCTATCTCCTGATGCTGTGGACCGGGTTGCCGGTTTTCGGCCTGTACCTTTTCGCCCAAGGCCGGGGCCGGCAGATTCCGCTTGGCCGCATGTTGCTGTGGGCCTTGCTGTTTCGCCTTTGCGGACTCTATGGCGGCCCCCTGCTCGAAGATGACTTCTGGCGCTATCTCTGGGACGGCTTTCGCTTTGCCGCCGCGGGAACGCCCTATGGCGCCGCCCCGGAAGAGTTCTTTATCGACCCGACCGTGCCAGCGGCGTTTCAGGCCGTGTTGAGCCAGATCAACTACCCGGAATTGCAGACGATTTATGCGCCGGTGACCCAACTGGCTTTCCTGCTCTCGTATTGGCTAAGCCCGGCGAACATCGCAGCCTTGCAGTTGCTGCTGATTTTGCTGGACATGGCCACGATCGCCCTGCTGCTGCGCCTGACGAGTGCGGGCAATGTGATGCTGTACGCCTGGTGCCCGCTGATCATCAAGGAGATTGCCTTTACCGCGCATCCCGATGGCATTGGCCTGTTCCCGCTGCTTGCGGCAATCGTGCTGGCCCGGGAAAATCGCTGGCCCGGGGCCGCTGTGGCCCTTGGCATGGCCGCAAGCGCCAAGGTTTTCGCTCTGGTGCTGGCACCCTTCCTGCTGATTCGCGCCAGGCCGCTTCACTGGCTGATTTTTGCGCTGACGATTGCCCTGCTGTATGGACCTTTCGTGATTCGCGGCGGGACCGATCTGACCTCTTTCTCCGTTTTCGCCCGGGAGTGGGAATTCAATTCCGCGCTGTTCGGCCTGCTTGCCCTGGTGCTGAACCGGTTTGACGCCAGAGTCGCGCTCGGCCTTGTTTTCGCCGCATTCTGGCTGGTTTGCCTGCGGCGCCGCCATGCCGAGCCGGAGTTCTCCATCCCCCGGGGCGACTGGATTTTCGGAGCGCTTCTGCTGGTCTCGCCGGTAATCAACCCCTGGTATCTGATCTGGATACTGCCCTTTGCCGCGATTTACCCGAGCCTTTGGGCCTGGACAGCATCCTTGGCTGTGCTTTTGAGCTACATTTCCGGCATCAACCTGATGAGCGATCCATTGATGCAAGCCTACGAACAACCGCTTTGGGCGCGAATGCTGGAATTTTCGCTGATCGGCGGAGCGCTGCTGTGGGACTGGCGCCGCCGAGCCACATCGAGCCAATAAGGCCTGGGGAGATTGCCGTGTACCGGAGTTTGCGCATTGGCGCCGTGATTCCCGCCCTCAATGAAGCGCAGAACATCGGCGTGGTGGTGCGCTCGCTGCTTGCATTGCAAGGGGACGCTGGCGCCGCCCTGGTGGATGAAGTGCTGGTTTGCGATAACGGGTCGAGCGATGGCACGGCGAGCATCGCCGCCGGGGCCGGCGCCCGGGTGGTGGCCGAGCCGGTGCCGGGTTATGGCAGGGCCTGTATTGCCGCGCTGGCTCAATTGGGAAAGGTCGATGTGGTGCTGTTCGTCGACGGCGATCAATCCTGCGTCCTGGAGCAGGCGGTGGATTTGCTCGATGCTGTGGCGGATGGCGCCGAGCTGGCGATCGGCTCCCGGGTGCTTGGCAAGATGGAGCGTGGCGCGTTGTCGCTCCCGCAACTGGCGGGGAGTTTTGTCGCCAGCCTGATGATCCTGGTCTTGTGGCGTCACCGGATTACCGATCTCGGCCCGTTTCGGGCGATTCGCGCCGAGGCGCTGGAGCGAATCAACATGCGCGATCAAGCCTATGGCTGGACCGTGGAAATGCAGGTCAAGGCGATTCGGCAGGGCATGCGCATCAGGGAGGTGCCGGTGGACTCGATGCGCAGGCGTTTTGGCAAATCCAAGGTGGGAGGCACATTCCGGGGCGTCGTCGGTGCCAGCGTGGGCATCGTGTCGATGATTTTCGCCTTGCGGCTGGGCCTGAAGTGACTCAGGGGCGGTTCAGGCTCCAGTCGTATCCGTACTCGATGAAGCCGGCGAAGTTTTCCAGCTGGGCTGCGAGTTCCGGATCGGCGTATTGCGTCAGGTGCTGGATGACAGTTTCCTCGCCGCCGCCGAAATCTTCCACAAACCAGGTGTAGATGCTGGAGATCACCATGAAATCCTCGTCGATGATGTCAACGCCCCGGTAATGATTGACATAGGCCCTGGCGGCCTCGTCAAGCAGCGCCTCGGTATTGTCGGCGCTGAACGCCGTGGCGACGAGATTGGGGCAGCCGATACTCGCGCAATTCACCCCGTAGTGAATTCTCGGGTCCCGGTATATGGGCCGCAGGATGCCGTGCTCCACGTGGTCCAGGGTGAGGTCGATCCCGGCAACCCGGGCGCGGACGTCTCCCCAGGGTCCAACGGGAATGATTCCGCCGATGCCCAGCAGGCTCTCGCTGATGTCGCGGATGGATTCCACCGGAAACTCTTCGGTGACGGTTTCCACGGTCAAGGCATTGTAGAAATTGATCCAGTAGGCTTTTTGTTCGGCCCGGGAGTAGTCCCGGGGATCGATGGATTGCAGCGCCGCCAGGTAATCCGCCAGCGCTTCCCGGTCGGCCGCGCTGGCCTTGAGCGCCCCATAGTCAAAGCGGTTGACACCGGATTCGTGCTCCCGCAGGAACTTGTCGAGCAGCGATTGCCAGGGGGAATGATCCACCGTTGCGTTGCTCGATTCGTCGCTCGCGTCCCACACGGCAATCAGCACCGCTTCATTCTCGGCGGAAGCGAAGCCCGCCAGCAGGGCCGCGGCGAGCAAGATCGCCGCGGATCGGGTCATGGCACTGGTTCTGGTGGCTTGCCGCCGCATCAGAAGAACGAGTAGTTGAGGGTAAAGCTGTAGACGTCGGAGACCGCGGTATTGCGGCCATCGATGACCTGCGCCCAGGAGCCGGTAATGCTGAACTCATCGGAGACGACGAAATTGATCGCGGGGCCGAGCAGGTGGATGTCCTCCTCCAGATCCGGGAAGCGCGCCGGCGAGAAAGGCGGCACACCGATGTTCAGGCCTTCGGTGGCGTCCTCGATATCGTAGTTCAGGCTCAGGCTCACCTGGTTCGAGAGAAAGATGCCGGCGCGGAAGCGGTAGAACCAGTTGGCGGGAATGTCATGGCTGTCCGAATCCCGGTCCCGATAGCCAATCTCGCCGGAAACCGCGAAGCGGTCGCCGAGGAACTTGCCCGCCATGGCGGAGATCTCAAAGCCGTCGCCGCCATCGCCGATGGAATTGATCAGCCCGGTTTCGTAGTTTCCGGCGCGAATCATGCCGGCGCGCAGTGCGATGCTCGGCATGGAGGGATTGACGATTTCATCGACCACGCGCCAGGTCAGACCGACATTGATGTCGGTCATATCGGACACATCGGCCCTGGCAGGCGGCAGGCCGGGGCCCACCGCATAGGAACTGTCCGCCTTGCCGAGTTGAAAATCCAGCGCGACGGCATCGGAAATTCCCAGGGTTCCAGTAACCCAGACGGTTTGCTGGGCCAACTCGTGACCGCCGCCCGGCGTGGGGACTTTCGATTCCTGACGGAAGAACTCGGTGGCGCTCTGGTCCACATGCGAAACGGCAAGATTGCCCCCCTGGGGCGCGGGCAGCCAAGGGGAACCGGCGGCCAGGGCCAGCGGGACGGAAACCGCCGCGGCGGCCAGCACGATCATTCTGCTGAAAATCTTCATGGCAATAGTTCTCTCCCAGGCTCGATGTCTGCTGATTCTGTTCTCTGGGTGGGGTGGTCAGGCCGATCCGCGTTTACAGCCGGAAACGCCGGGTAAGGTAGTAATGCACGAGTTCCTGCTCGTCCACTTCGCTGTCGCAGCCGCTTGCCGAAGGCCCCGGGCACAGCACCAGAATGTAATCGTCATACGGCGTGCCGGGCTTGACGGCGGCGTCCCTGGCTTCGAGGCTGGCGCGCAGGCTCTCGGCCCGGTCCCGGTCGAGGTCCGCGGCCTGCAGCGGGCAGTCAGCGCAAACGAGTTTCTGGAAGGTGACTGACTTGCCGAGGGTGTAGGCATCTCTCGGGCTGATGCCGGTGCCCGCGAGTATCGAACCCGAGGCACAGGCAGTGGAAGCAATCATGCCCGCCGCGCAGAGCAGCAGGGTTCCGAGCGCGTGTTTCATGTGTTTACCCTTGTATCAGCATTTGTTTGCATTCCCCGGCAACAGGAAACTCCTAACACCATTTGTCAAGTACGCCAATTATAGGCACTGGCCCTGTCCGGCGATAGGCCGATTTCGCAAAATCCCGGGTTTTGCGCCTCGCCAAGGAAAGACCTTTTACGGCATGACTTCCCGGCGGTGTCAGGCATTGGCGGCGAACTTGCGGGCCTTGCTTCGCGGAATGACTGCGGCTCGGCGTCGCGGCCAGACATTTGCGGTTGCGCAAGTTTCTGTGATACACCGAACCGGGAGCCTGCGCCGCAGGCTCCCGGGAATCTGAATTATCCAAAGAAGCCCCTTTCGCCGGAGCCTTCCATGAGCCAGCATCAACCAACGACCCAGCGCCGTCAGTTTCTCAAGTACCTGGCAGCCAGCCCCTTGCTGACCAGCTATTCCGCTTTTGCCCAGGAAGTGGAGGAAGCCCTGGGTGAGCGACTGACCGAGCCCGGCGAGGTCATCAATGTTTTCGAGATGGAGGCGCTGGCCCGGGAGAAATTGCCTCCGGCCCATTTCGGTTATCTGGCAACCGGCGTCGACAGCGACGAGACGCTGCGGGCGAATCGCGAGGGCTTCAGCCGATTCCAGATCAAGCCGCGGCGTCTGGTGGACGTCAGCGAGATCGATACTTCGATCAATCTGCTGGGTACCGGGGCCGGCTCCCCCATCGTGCTATGTCCGGTGGGAAGCCAGGGCGCCTATCACGCGGATGCGGAACTCGGCTCGGCCAGGGCGGCTGCCGCCAAGGGACATCACATGATTCTCTCCACCCAGGCATCGACTCCCGTGGAGGCGGTGGCGGAGGCCCGTGGCGCACCCATCTGGCACCAGCTCTATGCCACGAATCGCTGGGAAAATACCGTGCAGATGCTGCAACGGGCGGAAGCGGCGGGATGCACCGCGGTATGCCTCACCGTGGATTTGCCCGGCGGGCGCAACACCGAAACCCAGGCGCGAATGACCCGCTCCGACACCCGAACCTGCACTGCCTGCCACACGGGCCAGCCCAAGCCGATGCTGGAAGGCCTGGATATGCGGGGAGCGAGCCTGAACAATCCCGCCATGACCTGGAAGGTGATCGGGCGCATGAAGGAAGTCACCAGCATGCAGGTGGTGATCAAGGGCATTGAAGTGGGATTCGATGCCGCCATGGCGGTGCAGAGCGGCGCCGACGCCATCGTGGTTTCCAATCATGGCGGCAGGGCGGTGGAAACGGGCAGGGGCAGCATTGAATGCCTGCCGGAAGTGGCAGCCGCAGTGAATGGCCGCATTCCCGTCCTGATCGACGGCGGCTTCCGCCGGGGCACCGATGTGTTCAAGGCGCTTGCCCTGGGCGCCTCGGCGGTGGGCATCGGCAGGCCCTATTGTTTCGGGCTGGGCGCCTTTGGCCAGGCCGGCGTGGAGCGGGTTCTCGATCTGCTGAACCGGGAACTGGCTATCGCCATGCGCGGCAGCGGCACCACCAGCATCGCAGCCATCGGGCCGGATTATGTGCATGATCGAGGTCGGCGGGTTTGAGTTCCGTATGGGACGAGCATCCGGAATGCAAAGATCCGTTTCCAGGCTGATTTTCCCCGCGATTCTCGCCCTTTCCTGCGTCGCGAACGCACAGACCGGGATGATCGAAGGCGACTGGCGCTACTACGGCGGCGACAGCGGCAGCACAAAATATTCTTCCCTGGGCCAGATCAACGCCGACAACTTCGGCGAGCTGGAAATCAAATGGCGCTGGCAATCGATAGACGGGCGTTTCGATCTCGACCAGTTGAAGACCGAGTACCCGAATCTGCTGATTGCCAACGACGTACCGGAGGTCAGCATCAACGGTCTGAAAGCCGCCCCGCTGGCGGTGGACGGCGTGCTTTACATCTCCACGCCTTTGTATCAGGCCGCCGCCGTCGATGCGCTGACCGGCGAAACCTTGTGGACTTTCGATCCCCGCAGCTACGCCTCGGGCATTCCGATCATGATGCTCGGCTTCAGCAATCGCGGGCTGGCGTATTGGTCTGACGGCGAAAGATCCCGGGTCGTGTGGGGAACCGGCGACGGCTATCTGATCGAGGTCGACGCCGAAACCGGAGAGCCGATTCCCGGGTTCGGCGAAGACGGCAGAGTGGATCTCATCGCCGGCATTCCCCGGGCGCGGCGTCAGGCGCCGATAAATTACTCGGTCACGTCGGCGCCGATCATCGTGGGCGATGTCATCGTGGTGGGATCGGCGATATCGGACCAGCCCGACTACAAGGAAATGCCGCCGGGTCATGTGCGCGGCTTCGATGTCAACACCGGCGAATTGCTATGGACTTTCCACACCGTTCCCCAGCCCGGGG
>JAJDVS010000011.1 GCA_022825945.1 Pseudomonadales bacterium | reverse complement strand
CTTGGCTTGGCTTGGCTTGGCTTGGCTTGGCTTGGCTTGGCTTGGCTTGGCTTGGCTTGGCTTGGCTTGGCTTGGCTTATAGATATGATGCGTCTCGGCTACTTTCATTGTCAAGCGACCTCCGGGGATGTTTTTGCCCACCTCCGGCTGTTTCGGCCAGAAATGCGCAGACTTTACCAAACTTTCTCTCCGCAATACAACGCTCCCTTGGGAGAGTAACTGACTGAGCCACTGCTGCATCAGTCTCCTGCGCCTTCGGGCGAGGCCCGGGAATGGCGGTCGGCTTGAGCATCCGGCTGGGCGCCGCGAGCGAGCCGAAAATTTTTCTACTGAAGCTTGGCATTACCGATGATTCTGTCCTAGACCTTAACAGCTTGAGCTTGAATTCGCTTTCAGGCCGGGTCAATTTTCAATTTCGTGATAGCTGTGATATACAGGAGGTCTTATGCAGGCTGAAGATATTTTCAGGACAACGCGCACCATGGTGGATAGTGGGATGACCCAGATTCAGGCCGAATCCATAGCGGAAACCATCATCTGCGCGGTGCGTCCGCTCGCCACCAAATCCGCTCTCGAAGAGTTCCGTTTGACCATGAAGGAGGAGTTCAAGGGCGAAATGGATTCTCTCCGTACCGAGCTCAAGGGCGACATTGATTCTCTGAAGATCTGGATACTGAAAGGCGCGATTACCGCCTTTGGCAGCGGCTTGGCGTTTTTCGCCGGACTTGCCTTCTATGTGGTCAGGGCGCTCTCGTGAGGATCTGCTCCACCACAAGCTGCAAATCGCTCCGCCCCCGGAACTCGTTGATGTCGATGCGGTAGGCGAGGCTGATTTCTTCGGCTTCCGGGGCGGGCCATTGTTCGACGTTGAAGGCGATGGCGCCCAGCCTGATGTCGGGATTGTCCCTGGGGCTGAGTTCCATTCGCAGGTGCTTCTCCTTGAGGGTTTGCTGGTGACGCAGCAGGAAATCGCCGTCGAACAGGGGTTCGGGGAAATCCTTGCCCCAGGGGCCGGCGTTGCGCAGCATCCGGGCCACTTCCAGGGTGAACCATTCGGGTTCGAGGGCGCCGTCGCTGAGCAGCACGGCCTGCAATTGTTCCGGCTTGATTTGTCGCGACGCCTCTTCGGCAAAGGCGATTCGGAAAGTTTCCAGGCGATCCGGCGGCAGGCTGAGGCCGGCGGCCATGGCGTGACCGCCGAAGCGGCTGATCAGGCCCGGATTGCGGCTTGCGATGGCGTCGAGGGCGTCGCGGATATGAAACCCGGCTATGGAACGGGCGGAGCCCTTCAGATCGGCTTCGGGATTGTCGGGATCGGCGGCGAAGGCGATTACCGGGCGATGCAGCCGGTCCTTGATTCTCGAGGCGAGAATGCCCACCACGCCCTGGTGCCAGGTCGGGTCGTACAGACAAAGTCCCGTGGGCGGATTCGCGCCGGGAGCTACGGCAATGGATTCCGCCCCGGCCAGCAATTCGCTTGCCTGGGCATCCATTTCCGCCTGGATTTCCCGGCGCCGGATATTGATCGCATCGAGTTCCAGCGCAAGGTCTCTCGCCGACGAGGGGTCTTCGGCAAGCAGGCACTCGATTCCCGTGGACATGTCCTCCAGCCTGCCGGCCGCATTGAGCCGGGGCCCCACCCGGAAGGCGAGGTCGCTTGCGGTGGCGTTGCGGCCCGCCCTGGCGAGATAGCCCGCAAGTTGCGCAGCGCCGGCCTGGGCCAATTTGCCCATATTCAGCCCGCTCTGCCCGGGGCGCCCCGCTTGCGATCCTGCCTGTGCGGCAGGATCGGGTTTCGGATTGAGCCGGTTATCCGCCACCGCGAACAGGGCGCTGATTCCCGGGCGGGTGCGGCCGGCGCGGATGCGGCGCAGGCCTTCATTGACCAGAATCCGGTTGTTGCGGTCCAGTGAAACCACGTCGGCGACGGTGCCCAGGGCCACCAGGTCCAGACTTTCCCTGAGATCGGGCTCGGGCGGGCCAGCATTGCCGAACCAGCCGTTTTTCCGCAGCCGCGCCCGCAGGGCGGCCATCACATAGAAAATCACGCCCACGCCGGCGGTGTTCTTCCAGGGGAAACCGCAACCGGGCTGATTGGGATTGACCAGGGCGTCCGCTTCGGGAAGGCTTTCCCCCGGCAGGTGATGATCGGTGACCAGCACCCGCATGCCCGCGGCCCGGGCCACGGCAACGCCGGCAATACTGGACACGCCGTTGTCCACGGTAATCAGCATGTCCGGCTCGCGGCAGGCGGCGAGTGCGACGATTTCCGGGCTCAGGCCATAGCCGTGGCGAGCGCGGTCGGGGATGATGTAGTCCACCCGGTCGTAGCCGAAGGCGTGCAGGCATTCGATAGCCAGGGCGCAGCTTGTCGCGCCGTCGGCGTCGTAATCCGCCACGATCAGGATTTTCCACTGTTCGCGCAGGGCGGCAAGCAGCAGTTCCAGCGCCGCGTCCATGCCCAGCAGCGCGTCCGGCGGTTCCAGACCGGCCAGCCCCAGATCCAGCTCATCCGCCCCGGCGACGCCGCGCTGGCGGTAGATGCGGCGCAGGAGCGGATGCAGCTCCACGGCCAACTCCGGCCCCTGCGCCTGCCGGCGAACCAGCCTGGTCATGGGTTCTTTTGCGGTCGGTTCATGCGGCGAATTCGCAAAGCAATCCCTTGAGTCGATTCAGATCCTTGTCGATGACGGTGAATCGCTCGGGAAGCCGGAACTGCTCCTGCAAGCGCCGGGGCAACTCCGGCGCAGCCAGGCCGGCCGCGGTTATGGCGCCGGCAAACTTGGCGGGATGCGCCGTCGCCAGACAAATCACCGGCGTTTTGGCGCTCCCGCGGCACTCGCGGGCGGCGCGCACTCCCACTGCGCTGTGTGGGTCGAGCAGGACACCGTGTTCGCGCCAGACCTCGGCAATGGTGGCGCAGGTACCGGAATCGTCTGCGCTGGCGCTGGCAAAGACCTCGCCCATGGCGCGCCAGCGATCCGGGGGAAGGCTTGCCCCCTGCTCCGCTCCGCTGGTGAGAAAGGCCGCCAGGGCCGCGCTGTCGCGGTGGAACAATTCGAACAGATAGCGCTCGAAATTGCTTGAGATGAGAATGTCCATGCTCGGCGACAGGGTGTGGCGCAGGGGCGCTGTGACATATTCGTTGCGGCTGATGCAGCGGTGCAGAATGTCGTTTTCGTTGGTGGCGACGATCAGCTTGTCCACCGGCAGGCCCATCTGCCGCGCCAGATAGCCGGCGTAGATGTCGCCGAAATTCCCCGTGGGCACCGCAAAGGAAACCGCCTGCCGCGGCGCGCCAAGCTGCAGGGCGGCGTGGAAGTAATATACGACCTGCATGACAATGCGCGCCCAGTTGATCGAGTTCACCGCCACGAGTTGCCGGCCGGAAGGCAGAAAGGACTGATCGGCAAAAGCCGCCTTCACCAGCCGCTGGCAATCGTCGAAACTGCCTTCCACCGCCAGATTGCGGACATTGCCCCCCGGCGTGGTGGTCATCTGCTTGCGCTGCACTTCCGAGACCTTGCCATGTGGGTGCAGAATGCAGATATCGACCTGTCCGGAATGGCGGCATCCTTCCAGGGCCGCCGAACCGGTATCCCCGGACGTCGCGCCGAGTATGAGCACCCGCCTGCCCTGGCGGACAAGCACATGATCGAGCATCCGGCCCAGCACCTGCAGGGCAAAATCCTTGAATGCCAGGGTGGGGCCGTGGAACAACTCGAGCAGATACTCCCCTTCGCCAAGCCGGGTCAGGGGCGCGAGCTCGGGATGGGAGAACCCGGCATAGCTTTCCCCGATCATGCTCCCGAGAGCATCTTCCGGAAACGCATCGTCGGTAAACAGCGACGCAATCCGAGAGGCGAGTTCGGCGTAGGGCAGGCCGCGCAGCTTTCGCAGTTCGGCTGAATCCAGCCGGGGTAACTCGTTGGGAACAAACAACCCCCCATCCGGGGCAAGGCCGGTGAGCAGAACCTCCTCGAAACGCCGGCCGGAACAGCCACCCCGGGTGCTGAGATACTCCACCGGTCAATCCCCGGCGGGAAACGGCGCTACCCGGATCCGACCAATCCGCCCCTGTACATCGGCCAGGGACTGCAATTCGGCAATGGCGGCGTTCATCCTGCCTTCGGCAACGCCATGGGTGAGCAGGACGATGGGTACGCTGCCGCCGTGGACTTCCTTCTGGATCACCGCCTCGATGCTGATGGCGTGGCTTTCCAGCACCCGGGTGATTTTCGCCATGACTCCCATGCGGTCGAGTACGGGGATGCGCAAATAGCATTCCGATTCGATGCTGTCCATGGGAACCGCGGGCGGCGCTTCGGCTTCAGGCTGGCCATTGAGTGGGGCTGACAGCGGCCGGCTCGCGCCGGCGCGAAGCTGGCGGGCGATGTCGATGATGTCCGCCACCACCGCCGAGGCCGTGGCGTCTGCCCCGGCGCCGGGGCCCTGGTACAGGGTCGTGCCCACGGCGTGACCCTTGACCACCACGGCATTGTCCACGCCGGATACCCGGGACAACAGCCAGCGCTTGCTGATCAAGGTGGGGTGTACGCGCATCTCGATTCCCCCGGCGCTGCGCCGGGCTATGCCGAGATGCTTGATGCGGTAGCCGAGTTCTTCGGCGTAGGTCAGGTCTTCCGGTGTCAGCGCGCTGATTCCTTCGGTAAAGGTATCCGCAAATCGCAGGGGAATGCCAAAGGCGATGGCGGCCATGATGGTGAGCTTGTGGGCGGCGTCGACGCCATCCACGTCAAAACCCGGATCGGCTTCGGCATAGCCAAGCGCCTGGGCTTCGGCGAGCACCTCGGCAAACGGACGGCCGCCGGCGGCCATTTCGGTGAGTATATAGTTGCCGGTGCCGTTGATGATTCCGGCCAGCCATTCGATGCGATTGGCGGCAAGCCCCTCCCGCAGGGCCTTGATGATGGGGATACCGCCGGCAACGCTGCTTTCAAAGGCCAGTGTGGCGCCATTTTTCGCGGCAATGGCGAACAGCTCGTTGCCCCGCTCGGCAATCAGGGCCTTGTTGGCGGTGACCACATGCTTGCCCCGGGCGAGGGCCTCGGCAACCACGGCATGGGCGGGGTCGAATCCGCCCATGGTCTCCACCACCACCTGGATAGCATCATCCCTGGCAAGCGCCATGGGATCCCCGCCGACAGCCGCGGCGCCATCCACCGCAACCGATTCGGGGCGCCGGGTGGCTATCCGCGCGACTTGCAGGGGGCCGCCTGCCCGGCGGGCGATTTCACCGGCATTGCCCCGCAGCAGGCGCAGGCTGCCGCCGCCCACGGTGCCGAGGCCGCAAATGCCTATCTTGACAGGTTCATGCATGAAACGGGGCTTCCGCGCCGGGGATGACCGGGCGGATTATACCCAATGATTTCCCGGCGATTCCGGCGCCGGATCGGGCAAGCTATTCAATGCCGAGCATGGCCGCGAGCCGGGGAGGCTCCACATAGCCTGGAATCAGGCGTCCGTCGGGAAACACGAGGGCCGGGGTGCCCTGGATGCCGAGTTCATTGCCGAGGCCATAATGGGCGAGCACGGGAGTTTCGCAATCGCGGCTGGGCAGATTCTGGCCGTTCTTGGCCTGGTTCATGGAGCGATGGCGGTCCTCGGAGCACCACACGGAAATCATCTTGTCGTAGGATTCGGCATTCTCTCCGCCCCGGGGATAGGCGAGGTAGCGGATGCGGATGCCATAGTCGAGCAGGGCTTCCCGGTCGCCGTGCAGGCGGCGGCAAAAGGTGCAATCCACATCGGTGAACACCGTTACCGTGGCCTTCACCTCGCCCTCGGGCTGGTAGATGATCGCTTCCGCGTCGGGAATCGCGGCCACCTTGCGCTGGTTGGCCTCCTGGCGGGTGGCGGTGGAAAGATTGAGCAGCCCGTCCGGGGTAGTCCGGTACATGTCGCCGGCGAACAGGTACTGGCCGGAAGCGTCGCTGTAGAGCAATTCGCCGGTGTTCAGTTCGACTTCGTAGATCGTGGCGATGGGGGTGGGCCGGATAGTGAGGATTTCCAGTTGATTGCCCGAAGCCGCCACGATGGATTGGTGCAGGCGGTCCCGCAGGGATTCATTCTGGGCAAGGGCTGGCTGCAGCAGGGCGCCGAGCAGCAGCGCCGCGAGGGCGGGACGGACAGATGAAATTCCGAAAGGCCTCATGGGCCTGTCCTCCGGGGAAAACCGCAATCATATACGGTCTTGTTCTGGGAGACCAGATATCTCCTCTTCTTCCAGCAATTCTCATTATGGCAGTGGGCGCGCTCACATCGGTCATCCTGTGCACAGTCGCGAGACCTCATCGCGTGGCCACTGCAAGAGATTCTGCGACTACGCTCCGCTTCGCGCAGAATGACAGCCCCCCAAGGCTCTCAGGAAGCCGTCTGGGGTTTCTTGCCGAGTTTTTCGGCGATGCGGGCGGCTCGGCCGGAAAGCTTGCGCAGGTAGTACAGCTTGGCCTGGCGCACGTCGCCGCGGCGTTTTACCTTGACGCCGGCGACGATGGGGCTGTAGGTCTGGAAAGTCCGCTCCACGCCGACGCCATGGGAAACCTTGCGCACGGTGAAGGCGGAATTGAGGCCGCGGTTGCGGATGCCGATCACCACGCCTTCAAATGCCTGGATACGCTCGCGCTCGCCTTCCCGGATGCGAACCTGGACCACAACCGTATCGCCCGGACCGAACTCGGGGAGTTCCTTGTCCATCTGTTCCTGTTCGATCTTCTGGATGATCTTGTTCTTGCTCATCGTATTCGCTCCTCGGGCGTCGTCTGCTCTGTAGCCAACTTCCCTGTGCCTCATTTGCCGGCCAGGTATTCGTCCAGCAACTGCCGTTCCTCTTCGTTCAATTTCCGGCCGGCCAGCAAATCGGGCCGTTTGCGCCAGGTTGCGCCAAGCTTCTGCTTTAGGCGCCAGCGGCGGATTGCCTCGTGGTCTCCGCTCAGCAGCAATTCCGGCGCCTCAATTCCGGCCACTTTCCGCGGCCGGGTGTATTCCGGGCCAAGCAACAGGCCATCGGCAAAACTGTCGCTGCCGGCGCTGTCTTCATCGCCCAAGGCCCCCGGCAGCAGCCTGATCATGGCGTCGATCAGGGCCATGGCAGCGATTTCGCCACCGCTGATGACGAAATCCCCAAGCGACAGTTCTTCATCCACCGCGCTGTCGATCACCCGCTGGTCGATGCCCTGGTAGCGGCCGCAAAGCAGCACCAGCCTGGGCGCTTTCACGAGCCGGGCAACGGCCCCGTGGTCCATTCGCGGGCCCTGGGGCGACAGATACACCACCCTGCCCCGGGCTTCCCGCTGCGCCGCCGCCAGACAATCGAGCAGCGGCCCGGTTTTCATCAGCATCCCCGGTCCACCGCCGAACGGGCGGTCATCCACGGTGCGATGCCGGTCGCCGGCGTAATCCCGCGGATTCCACAGGGACAGCTTGAGCAATCCCTGGCGCAGCGCCCTGCCGGTAATGCCATATTCGGTCAGCGCGGCGAACATTTCCGGCAACAGCGTGACGATATCAACGCGCATGTCACGGCCTATGAGTCTGCGCCGCAGGCTCCTATTCAAGAAAGTCGGCGCCCCAGTCAACCTCGATGGTTCCCGCGGCAAGGTCCACTTTCCGCACCACCTGATCCGGAACAAAGGGAATCAGCCGGCTGCGGTCGTCAAGGCTGTGCGTGTCCGGCTCCACCGCAAGCACATCATTCGCGCCGGTTTCCAGCAGGTGACTGACCCGCCCAAAACATTCTCCCGCCAGATTCACCACTTGCAGCCCCTGCAACTGGCGCCAGTAGTATTCTCCCTTTTCCAGCGAGGCCAGCGCGGACTCCTCCACCGACACTTCAAGGCCGGTGAGCCCGCGGGCCCGCTCCGGCTCGTCGTAGCCGGCAAAATGCGCCAGCAGGCTGCCGCCCTGCCAGCGGCTCCGGTCGATTCGCAACTGGTCGAGCCCCTGGCCGGTTTCCACAAGCAGATATTCGAATTCCAGAATATTGGCCGCCGGATGGGTCCAGGATTGCAGCTTCAACCAGCCCTTGACGCCGTGCGTCCGGCCGATGCGACCCATGACGATGCGCCGGCTTGCCGGGTCGATGTCCCGCTGCTTGCTCATCGGGCAGCTCGCTCAAAGAGCCGCCGCAGCTCAGCTTGCGGCGGACGCTGTTCCGGCTTCCCCGGCGTCCTTCGCCAGGGCGGCCACCCTGGGCGTGACCTGGGCGCCCTGGGACTTCCAGTAGTCCATGCGTTCCAGGTCCAGCCGCAACTGTTCTTCCCGGCCCTTGGCCACGGGATTGAAGAAGCCTATCCGTTCTATGAACCTGCCGTCGCGCGGTGAACGCACGTCGGCCACGGTGATGTGGTAGAACGGCTTTTTCTTCGCCCCGCCACGCGCCAGACGAATCGTTACCATAATCAGTTCCTGTCGAAATCCGACCGCCGGATTCTTCGCTCTCTGGCGGATCTATCCGGCCCGGACAAAAAAGGCGGCTATTCTAAGGCAATTCGACAGGCAATGAAAGACGAATCCAGGCGGGGCGCTGCCGAGAAACGTGAGTATTTTCTATACAATATTACTTTACTCATGAATAATTTAGAGTTAACCTGAATCAACCAACGAAATTGCGACGACTCCCGGGGAATTTCCATGGCATCCGATTCGAATGCCCTGACGCGCTACATTCACTCGCAAGTTCGCGAAGATCTGAGGAAAAAGATGGTTTTCCTCGGCGGTCCGCGGCAAGTCGGGAAAACCACGCTCGCCCTCGATATTCTCGGCGCGGAGAACAGGCGGCACCCGGCCTACCTGAACTGGGACAGCCCACTGGTCCGCAAACCTCTGCTGGAGGGCGAGATTCCCGGCGGGCAGCCGCTGGTCGTGCTGGACGAAATTCACAAGTTTCCCCGCTGGCGCAATCTGGTCAAGGGATTTTACGATACCCAAGGCGACAGGACTTCGTTCCTGGTTACCGGCTCCGCCCGGCTCGACCACTACCGCAAGGGCGGCGACTCGCTGCAAGGCCGCTACCACCATTTCCGCCTGCATCCGTTCTCCCTCGGTGAACTCTCGACGGCGCCCAACGCCGGCGACCTAGAAACTCTCATGCGTTTCGGCGGATTCCCCGAGCCACTGCTGGCCGGCGATTCCCGCGCCTGGCGCCGCTGGCAGCGGGAACGCATGTCGAGAGTGGTCTACGAAGACCTGCGCGATCTGGAAAACCTGCGTCAGATCGCCCTGGTTGAGCTATTGGCCGAAGCCTTGCCGGACAGAGTCGGCTCTCCGCTTTCGATCAATAGTCTGAGCGAAGATCTCCAGGTCGCCCACGAAACCGTCAAGCGCTGGCTCGAGATTCTGGAAAATCTGTACGTTTGCTTCCGCATTCCGCCCTTCGGCGCGCCACGCACTCGCGCGGTCAAGAAAGAAGCCAAGCTATATCTATGGGACTGGTCCCAAGTACCGGGCAAGGGAGAACGATTTGAAAATCTGGTTGCCAGTCATTTGCTCAAATACTGTCATTTCCTGGAAGACACCGGGGGTTTCCGCATGGAACTTCGTTTCATCCGCGATACCGACAGGCGCGAAGTCGATTTTGTCGTGCTGCGCGACCGGCAACCCCTGTTCGCCGTGGAATGCAAATCCGGCGAAAAATCCCCGAGCCGAACGATCAAGTACTTCCGCGAACGCACCGATATCCCCGACTTCTATCAAGTCCATCCCGGCAACCGCGACTACGTCTCCAATGGAACCCGCGTACTGCCATTCGCGACCTTCTGCCGTGAACTGAACTTGCCGTAAGCCGGTTTTCCTCCCCCAGGAGCCTGCGCCGCAGGAGAAGTATCAAAACCGCGGGAAATTGCCGCCGCCGGGGAAGCGGTCGGGGCCGGGGGCGCCGGGGAGTTGGTCCATGAGTTTCTGCAGCTTGCCGCCTTTCATCTTGCGGGCGGCTTTTTGCATCGTCTTGTGCTGCTTGAGGAGGCGATTGAGGTCCTGGATTTTCGCGCCGGCGCCTTGCAGAATACGGCGCTTGCGCGAACCGTTGATGATCGCCGGGTTGCTGCGCTCGCGCGGGGTCATTGAATTGATCACCGCTTCCATGCGGACCAGTTGACGTTCGTCCATCATGCCGGCGGCCCCCGGCGGCAAGGCACCCATTCCAGGCAGTTTGTCCATGATTCCGGCCAGGCCGCCCATGTTGCGCATCTGGCGCAGTTGCTCGCGCATGTCATCGAGGTCGAAGCCCCTGCCCTTCCTGACCTTTTGCGCCATGCGGGCGGCTTTCTTCCTGTCGACCTTGCGTTCGGCCTCCTCGATCAGCGACATCATGTCGCCCATGCCGAGAATGCGCGAAGCGATGCGCTCGGGATGAAAGGCTTCGAGGGCGTCGGGCTTCTCGCCCGTGCCGATAAACTTGATCGGCTTGCCGGTGACATGGCGCACCGACAGCGCGGCGCCGCCCCGGGCGTCGCCGTCGGCCTTGGTCAGCACCACGCCGGTAAGCGGCAGCGCGTCGCCGAAGGTGCGGGCGGTATTGGCGGCGTCCTGGCCGGTCATGGCATCGACCACGAACAGCGATTCCGCCGGCTTGAGCGTTTCGTGCAATTGACGAATTTCCAGCATCATTTCGTCGTCGATGGCGAGCCGGCCCGCGGTATCGACGATAAGCACGTCGACGAACTGCTTTTTCGCTTCCTTCAGCGCCGCGGCGGCGATGGCCAGCGCGCCGCGGCTGCTGTCGCCGGCAAAGAACTCCACCTCGACCTGGGCCGCGAGCGTGCGCAACTGATCGATGGCGGCAGGGCGATACACATCGGCGCTGGCCACCATGACCTTCTTCTGCTGTTCGCGCTTGAGCCAGGCTGCGAGCTTGGCGACGGTGGTAGTCTTGCCGGAGCCTTGCAGACCGGCCATGAGAATCACCACCGGGGATGCCGCGCGCAGTTCGAGTTCCGCGCTCGCCGAGCCCATCACCGCTTCGAGTTCGGCCTGGACGATCTTGAGCAGGGTCTGGGCCGGCGTCAGGCTGCGGGCGATTTCCTGCCCGGTGGCCCGCTGCCGCACCCGCTCGATGAAATCCCTGACCACAGGCAGGGCCACGTCGGCCTCGATCAGCGCCCGGCGCACATCGCGCAGGGCGGCCTGCACCTGACCGTCGTTCAGCGCGGTCTTGCCGCTGAGGCTGCGAAAGGTTGCGGAAAGTCTGTTGCCGAGATTTTCGAACATGGCCCGACCCTGATGCCTAGGTATTCTCTGAAAAACTCCATCCGTGGAGTTTTTCATTATCGCAAAACAAAAGCGTGGTTTTGTTTTGCTCGCGAAAGCTCTGACTTAATCAGAGCTTTCCTAGCGTGCATTATAGCGGACTGTCCGGCGCTGCCGCTGTTCAGGGCATCCGCCATAAAACTCGCTTCAACCGCCCGGAAACTTGTGCGACACTCTGGCGTTTCCAGGCGCGGGATTTGTTGCGCCTGCCGGAATGCCTCCGCGAGCAGGGGGATTTGCCGAACTTCTGGAGCCACAACCCATGCCTGAACCCAGTTCGGTCGCAGGGCTGATTGCCATTGCCTGCTATGGCCTTGGCTGGACATTGCAATGGCGAAGGCTGCGCGGCAATGCGGATACCCGCGCTTATGTGCTGGCCGCCGGCCTTGCCGCAGTTCTCGCCCATGGCATGAGCGCCTGGGGAATCGTCCGCGACGGAGGCGGCTATCAGTTCGGCATTGCCCAGGTCAGCACCCTGATCGCCCTGGCCATTTCCGTGCTGGCCCTGGGCTCCAATTTGCGCAAACCCCTCGACAATCTGTTTCTCGGGCTGTTTCCCCTGGCGATGCTGGCAATCCTGCTCTCGCTGGGCGGCGGCGGCAGTTCCCCCGGCGCCAGCCTCGGGCCGGTTTCCGGCAGCCATGTGCTATTGTCGGTGCTGGCCTATGGTTTCATTTCCATCGCCGCGCTGCAGGCGGTTTTTGTGTCCTGGCAGAACTACCAGTTAAAGCACGGCCGGGCCGGAGGACTGGTGGCGAAACTGCCCCCGCTGCAGGACATGGAAGGATTCCTGCTCGAATTGCTCTGGGCCGGGCAGGCGCTGCTCAGTCTCGCGATCATCATCGGCGCGTTTTTCATTGAAGATGTCTGGAGTCTCGAGGGCATATTCCACAAGAGCTTCTTCAGCGTTCTCGCCTGGCTGCTGTTCGCCGTGCTGCTTTGGGGCCACCATCGCCTCGGCTGGCGGGGAACCACCATGGTCCGGGGAACGCTGACGGGTTTTGTGTTCTTGCTGGTGGGTTTTTATGGTTCAAAATTCGTGCTTGAGTATGTTCTGGCCTGATATCCGCAGAGGCATGCGATGCCTGCCGCCCCGAATCGCTTGGCTGATGTTCGTCTGGCTTGGCAGCGCTGGCGCCAATGCCCAGGACATGGCAGCCGCCCGGACAGCCTGGACCGAGGGAGATTTCCTGGCGGCGGCGGAGATCGCCGCCGGCCTTGGGACTTCCGACGGTTACGCCCTCGCGGCGGAATCACTCGCCACGCATGGTTATTTTCAGGGCGCCGAAGAAGAACTTGAAGAGTTGTATACCGAAGCAGTCCGCCACGGAGAAGAAGCCGTGCGACTCAATCCGGAAAACGTGTATGCCCATATCCAGCTCGCCCATGCCATGGGCCGGCTCGCCGAAATATCGGGCGTTCTGGAAGCGCTCAACAATGGCTATGCCCAGCGCGTGCGGGATTCGCTGGAGGCCGCCGCGGAACTCGACCCGGAATCCCCACTGGCCCATTCCGGCATTGCCATGTGGCACGCCGGGGCATTGGACGAGGCGGGACTGATCGCGCGCACCCTGTTCGGCGCCTCCCGCTCCCGGGCGCTGGAACATGTCGAGCTGGCGCTTGAATTCGACACCGGCACCAAAATCGTGCTGCACGACGCCGCGGTCGCGCTGATTCTGCTCAGTGAAAGGCGTTATGGAGACCGGGCCAGGGAAGTGCTGCTGGCCGCCCGGGACCTTCCCCCACGCGATGCCAGGGACGGGTTCATCCAGCAGAGCATTGTTGACATTCTGGCGCAACTCGACGACTGAGGCAGCGTGCTCCGGGGAGGGAACCTTTCAGGGATCAGGGCCTGCGCCGCAGGCCCTGGCTGAAGCCTCGGCAAGAATCGGGATTGTCATGGCTTCGAATCTGGCCAGCCCGGTCATGCGGCGGGAAACGAGTCTGGCGCCGGTTTCGCTCTCGCAGGCAAGCGCGCAGTGATAGCCGCTGTCCGGTTGCAAGACCAGGAATCGCCAAGGAGAGTTCTCTCCATTGCGGAGAGTCACCCGAAACCCCTCCCCGCCCGCCTCGTTCCCGGCATGGCAAACCGCAATTTGCCGCAGGGAGGGAGCCAGGGCTGCGCCACGGGCCTTGCTCCAGGCCTCCTTGATGGTCCAGGTCCGGTAAAACCACTCCGGGCGGGACTCGGCGGGCAATTGCATCACCTCGGACACTTCCTCCGGCTGAAACCAGCGACGGGCAAGTCGCTCGATATTGCGCGGTTTGTGGCCGTTTTCCAGGTCAATGCCCAGCCTCTGCAGGGGCCCGGTGGCCAGCACAATGCGATCTCCCGAATGCGCCAGACTGAAGCCGATGAAGGGCTCTCCCGCCGCCAGCGCGGGCTTGCCGCGCGGGCCGGTTTCGAATCGCCATTCCACTGGCGAGCGCTCGGGCGCAAGATGCGAAAGCGCTCCCCGCAGCAACAGGCGGCCCAGGGCGAACTGGCGTTGCCGAAAGCGGGAGCGGCAGGCGCGAAAATAGTCGAGTTCCCTTTTGGTGAGCCAGGGCAGACCGAGCCGCAACTCCGGGTCCGAAATATCGCCCGAGCGCAGATGCCACAATTGCAGTTGCAGCGAATCCTCGCTCATTTGCCGGCCTGAACGCCGAAGGCGGGCGGCGCGAAGCGGGCGGCAATGAATTCGGCGAGCACCCGGTATTCGTCCCGCCGCGGATCGGATTTGCGCCAGGCCATGCCAATGCGCCGGCAGACCTTTTCCGAGCGGAAGCGGCGCAAGGGCAAATTGGTGTCGCCGAGCACATCGCCCGCCACCGCCACGGCGGGCAGCAGCGTCAGGCCGAGCCCATTGGCGACCATTTGCACCAGGGTGTGCAAGCTCGTGCCCTGATAGACGAGATTGGTTTCCGCGGATTGCAGGTCGCAGGCTTCCAGGGCGTGGTCGCGCAGGCAATGGCCTTCTTCGAGCAGCAGCAGGGATTCGCCGCGAAGCTGGGACTGCCGCACCGACGGCTCCCGCTCCAGGGGGTGGCCGGACGGCATGCAGAGCAGAAACTCGTCCTCGAACAGGATCGTGGTTTCCACGTCCCGCAATGGGTAGGGAAAGGCGAGCATCAACACATCGAGCTTGCCCTGGGTCAGCATGGCGGCAAGCCGCGCGCTGATTTCCTCTTTCAAGTACAGCCGCAGCTTGTTGTAGGCCTGGCGCAGGTCGCAGAGCATTCTCGGCAGCAGGAACGGGCCGATGGTGGGAATGACGCCCAGCCTGATTTCCCCCGTCAGCGAGCCTCTTTCGGTCCGGGCAAGGCAGACGAAGTCCTCGACTTCCCCGAGGATCGTCCGCGCCTGGGCGAGCAGCCTCTCTCCCACCGGGGTGATCAGCACCGACTTTCGATTGCGCTCGAAAATCACGACGCCAAGCTGCTGCTCAAGCTCCCGAATCGCCGTGCTGAGGGTCGACTGGGTAACGAAGCAGGTTTCCGCCGCCTTGCTGAAATGCCGGTGTTCGGCCACCGCGACCAGGTATTTGATCTGCCTGATCGATGGAATCATTGGACCAACTTGATCGCCCCCTCAATCAACTGGACCGCAATTATGAAACATGACAAGGGCCGTGTCCCCAGGTTCCCCGAAATTGTTAAAATTCTGCAATATTTCTCCGGGCCTTCCCGCCGACAGTTGGAATTGTCGGCTAGAATTCCGGCGTATCCGCTCGATGCCGGCGCCCGATTACAATGACAGTAAAGCAATGACAATTTCGCCTGACGGGCCGGGTGCGACCCGATTCGGCTTGCCGTTCAAGTGTCTGGCGCTGGATCTCGAAGTCGCCAGGGACGGTTCGCGCATCGACGCCTTCGCTGCCGTGCGATCTAGCGACGGCAGCGCATTTCACAAGAAGTGCAGCAAGAGAACCGAACCCTCGCAATGGCAGCGACTTGACGCCTTCGCCAACGACGCCGATGTATTGGTTGGCCACAATCTGATCGACTTCGATGTTCCCTATCTGCGCGCGGCCGCGCCATCGCTGAGTCTGCTCGAATTGCCAACGCTCGATACGCTGCGGCTCAGTCCGCTTGCCTTTCCGCGCAATCCATATCACAGCCTTGTAAAGCACTACAAGGACGGCGGCATTGTTCGCAGTGTGCGCAACAATCCCGAACTCGATTGCCGCGAATCCCTGAAACTGCTTGCGGAACAAATCGACGCCTTCCGCGACATGAATCCTACCCTGCTCGCCTGCTACCACTGGCTGACGACCAGGGACAACCAATCAAACGATGGGACACCCACCCGCGGGGGACACAACAGAAGTTGGATTGGATTTGATCGATTGTTTACGGAGATACGCGGTAAAGCCTGTCCGACCGAGGCCGAAGCAAGCGACGCGATTGCGAACAGGCTCGATGGGAGTTCCTGCCTCACGCAAGGAAGAGTCCTGCTTGGCGCGGCGGGAAAGAACGGCTGGCCCGTCGCCTACGCTCTTGCCTGGCTTTCGGTCTCCGGCGGAAATTCGGTCATGTCGCCCTGGGTGCGGCACCAATTTCCCAAGGCCGGCGAGCTCGTGCGCTGCCTGCGCGATACCGCTTGCACCGAGCCGGATTGCAACTGGTGCCGGAAACATCACGATGCGAAAAAGGAACTCAAGCGCCTATTCGATTTCGACGGGTTTCGCCCCGAGCCCAGGGACGACGCGGGCAATCCCATGCAGCAATCTATTGTCGAGGCCGTCATGGCCGGTAAACACGCGCTCGGCATCTTGCCGACGGGAACCGGCAAATCCCTTTGCTACCAGATTCCCGCACTTTCGCGATACGACAAGACGGGCGCGCTGACGGTTGTCATTTCGCCGCTGGTGGCGCTTATGGCCGACCAAGTAACCAGTCTCGAAAATCGCAACATCGAGGCCGCCTCAACCATTAACGGAATGCTCTCATTACCAGAGCGCGCCGACGCGCTTGACCGTGTCCGTCTGGGAGATGCAGGCATCGTTTTGATCTCTCCCGAACAATTACGCAGCAGCACCGTGCGCAAGGCGTTGGCACAGCGCGAAATTGGACTTTGGGTGCTCGACGAAGCGCATTGTCTTTCGCGCTGGGGCCATGATTTCCGCCCCGATTACCGCTACATCGCCAGATTTATCAAGGAGAACACCACGGCGCAAGCGGGGTACCAGCCGCCGGTATTATGCTTGACCGCAACTGCAAAACCTGAAGTGATCAATGAAATCCGTGAACATTTTCGGGAAAAACTCGGCATCGAACTGCAACTGTTCGACGGCGGAGCAAGTCGTGAGAACCTCGAATTCGTGGTCGTCCGCACTACGGCCAGCGAAAAATACCACCATATTAGCCAACTCCTCGCGTCCGATCTGCCGTCCGATATACCCGGCGGCGCGATCATTTATTGCTCCACGAAGCGTAGAACCGAAGAGATCGCGGAGTTTCTGAAAGAGCGGGAAATCTCCGCGGATTTCTTCCACGCCGGGTTGCAGCCGGAATCAAAAAAAACTGTGCAGGAAGCTTTCATCGAGGGCAAATTGCGGGTCATTGTCGCGACCAACGCATTCGGCATGGGCATAGACAAACCCGACGTGCGTCTGGTGATTCACGCCGACATTCCGGGTTCACTGGAAAACTATTTGCAGGAAGCGGGACGCGCCGGACGCGACCGTAAAAACGCCCGCTGCGTTCTACTCTATACACCGGAAGACGTGGAACGCCAATTCGGCATGTCGGCCCGCTCCCGGCTGACCCAACATGAAATTCACGGCATCCTGCGCGCGCTGCGCAATCTCGACAAACGCAAGAAGATGCAAGGGGAAGTTGTCGCGACATCAGGCGAGATTCTGGGCGAAGACCACGATGCGGCCTTCGAACGGGACGATTTGACAAACGACACCCGTGTGCGCACCGCTGTCTCGTGGCTCGAAGAGGCGAGTTTGCTGAGTCGCGAAGAAAATCACGTTCGAATCTTCCCCTCCTCGCTGCGGGTAAACTCAGTTGCGGAAGCGGGCAATAGAATCGAAAACCGCATCGAGCCTGAAAGCTACCGCAAACAATTGCTTTCAATCGCTGCCAGATTGATCGATGCGGACCCGGTGGAAGGCATTACAACCGACGAACTCACGCAGGTCTCCGGGATGAGTCCAGAGCGGGTTCGCAAGGCGCTATACGATCTTGAAACCCTTGGCGTCGCCAATAACGACACCGCGTTGACCGCATTTGTGCATCAAGGCGGGGTGAACAGCTCGCACAAGCGGTATGAGGCCGCCAGCGCGATGGAAAAATCGCTGATCGACCAATTGCGTGAACAAGCGCCCGATCTGCAGGAAGGAGAGTCGGAAAATCTGAATCTGCGCGTGGCTAACCAACGTCTGAAGGATCTTGGCCACGACAACGCCTTGCCGGAACGGGTTATGCGGATGTTACGGGGCCTTGCTGGCGACGGGCGCGAAGAAGCTGCCGGCAAGGGAAGCATCTCGACCAAGCGCCAAGGGCGGCAGGATACGATCAGGCTGACATTGAACCGCAACTGGAATGCACTGACTGAAACCGCAAAATTGCGTCGAGCGGCCGCGCAATGCCTCTTGCGGCACTTGCTTTCCCGATTGGAGAAAGGCAGTCAGGGTGTCGATCTGCTCGCCGAAACCACATTGGGTTCATTGCGGGAAGCGATCGAATCCGACTTGGACTTGAAATCGCGAATCAAGGAATTGGGGATCAAGGATTCGCGAAAACTCATGGACCGCGCGTTGATGTGGCTGCACGAACAGGAAGTTATTCGCCTGAACAAGGGCCTCGCGGTGTTTCGCCCAGCAATGACGATCAAACTCGGCGACGACTGGAAGCGCGGTTTCGGCAAAGCCCAATTCAAACGGCTCGAACTTCATTACCAGGACAGGATGTTGCAGATCCATGTAATGGAGGAATACGCGCAGAGGGGAATAGAGGAAATCGACGATGCCCTTGCCTTGGCGATGGATTATTTCAAACTCGATCAGAAAGCGTTCCTGGCGCGCTGGCTGCCGGACAGGAAAGCCGAGATCAGCCGGCAGATGACGCCGAAGTCCTGGCAAAAAATCGTCGAAAGCCTGAACAATCCCGCGCAAGAGAAAATCGTCACCGATAATCGCGAACAAACCAGTGTGCTCGTGCTTGCGGGGCCGGGTTCGGGCAAGACCCGGGTCCTCGTTCACCGCATCGCCTGGTTGCTGCGCGCACGGCGCGAGCGGCCGGGAAGCATCATCGCACTGGCATACAACCGCCACGCGGCGACGGACATTCGGCGGCGCCTGCGCGAATTGGTTGGCGACGACGCCAATGGCGTAACTGTCATGACCTGTCATGGTCTCGCCATGCGCCTGATCGGCGCGAGTTTCAGCGTGCAGGCGGCCGGAGAGAGAAAACACAAACCGGACGACGACAACTTCAGGGAAATATTGCGTCAGGCCACCGCCCTGTTGCGGGGCGAGGGTCTGCCGCCGGAGGAACTCGACGAAAATCGCCAGCGTCTGCTGGCCGGCTTCCGCTGGATTCTCATCGACGAGTATCAGGACATCGGCGCTGAGGAATACGCGCTGATCTCCGCCTTGTCCGGCCGCACGCTGAAGGAGGAGCAGGATCGTCTGAGCCTGTTCGCGGTGGGCGACGACGACCAGAACATATACGCCTTCGACGGAAAATCCGTCGAATACATCCGCCGTTTCGAATCCGATTACGATGCCCGGCGCGTCTATCTCATCGACAACTACCGCTCCAGCGCCAATATCGTCGAAGCGGCGAACGCGCTGATCGCGCCGGCCAGGCAACGGATGAAACCCGACCATCCGATCCGGATCGATTCCGCACGGCGCGAAGACCCTTCGGGAGGAGCATGGGAAGAGATGGATCCGGTGGTGCGGGGGCGGGTGCAGATTCTTCCTTGCGGCGATGCCGTGTCGCAGGCCCGCGCGGCCTTGCGCGAATTGCGCCGTCTCGAAGAATTGGCTGGGCCGGGCTGGGACTGGAACAAATGCGCGGTAATCGCCCGCGAATGGCAATTCCTCGACCCGGTGCGGGCCGCTTGCGAACTCGAAGGCGTCGAAGCGCAGTTTGGCAAGGAACCATTCCGCGGCTTCTGGCGCTTGCGGGAAACGCAGGCGCTGCTGACCTGGTTGCGGGCGCGAAAACCGCGTGTCGTGAAGCCGCCGGCCATACTCCAATGGCTGGAAGAACAGGCGCGGGGGCGCTGGAATGAACTTTTGCGCGAGGCGGTGGAGGAATATGTCGAAGAAAATGGGAACTCGGAAACGCCAGCGGATCACTTTGTCGAGTGGCTGGCGGAATGGGGCCGCGACATTCGCGGCCGCCAACGCGGGTTGCTGCTGCTTACCGCCCATCGGGCCAAGGGTCTGGAATTCGATCACGTGATCGTGCTCGATGGCGGATGGACCAGACCCAACTCTCGCGAAGACCGGGACGCCCCGCGCAGGCTCTTGTACGTAGCCATGACGCGGGCGCGCCAAACGCTCACGCTGACGCGCATGATGAATGAAGCGAATCCATTGGTCGATGCACTCGGAAATCTGCCCGCCGTCTTGCCCAGGGAAACGCCGGCCGCGTTGTTTCCCGGAGTCGGGGAAACTCCGGGAGATTATGTCGTGGGGGATGATCCGCAACTCACTGCGCGATACCAGCGGCTGGACCTGGAAATGGTCGACCTGGGCTTCGCCGGCAGACAGGCGCCGCGCAATCCCGTGCATCGGATGATCGGTAATCTCCAACCGGGCCATTCCCTGGAAGTTCGCGCTACCGGGGATTCTCGCTGGGACTTGTTCAACTCGTCCGGGCGGCGCGTGGGCCGGCTGTCGGCAAAGTTCAAACATCCCGCAGATGAGAGATGCTGTCGCGCTTCGGTATTTGCCGTGGTTCAGTGGAGCAGGGAGCAGTCGGAACCGGAATTCCATGACGGCATCCGCTGCGACCGCGAATGGGAGGTCGTCATCCCCGAACTCGTTTTCCTGCCCGAAGAGTAAGCCAGGCAGATTGTATTCCTTCGCTGGCGGCGCGCCGCGGCGGAGGCATGGGGCGCCGGTCAAGGACAAGATCGATCAGAAATTCGTTATCGAGCAGGATCATCGCAAATACTTCTTCGCAAGGGACTCATGACGCGCACCGCCGCGCTCCGCAGGGCTGAATTTTCCCCGCCAGCGGGTTGCGAAAGACGGTTCGTGATGCCCGGCTGCATCCCTCAACAAGCGCTCAACGAGCGACGACAATGAAAATCCCCGCGACTTGGCGTACCTCTTGGCCACCGGCAGCAAACTCTCCTCGACGGTCAAGGTCAACTTTCGTTTCATAATCCTCTCCGCACTGAACACACATATACGGCTTAAACGAAAGAGTATACTTAACTTTTTGCGTCAACGAATTTCCCTGTTTCGCCCCAAGATGCTCCGGGGGACACCCTTTGCAATGCCGAAAGGGACGTCGTCGTTTCCAAATTCGTGCTCCCGCCGCAGTAACGTTCAAAACCGGGGACAGCTTGAACGCTGCGGGAGGCTGGGTTACTTTTGGCCGGCTTTCCGGACTTCTTGTTGCGAGGTTATCGTCATGATTCTGATTCGATCCGGCCGCCGGCTGGTTGCCGCTGCCGCCCTTGTGCTGTTCCTGCCTGCGTCCCTGGCGCTGGCGGACTCTTCCATCAAGCGAATTCATTCCACCAATTTCGGCATCGACCAGGGAGAGATCGAGGAAATCAAGGCGCAGATGCAGGCCGCGGTAGACGGCGATTTTCTCAATGGCGCTCTCTTGCTGGTCGGCAACGGAAAGGGCGTAGGCGTACTCGAATCGGTAGGCCTGCTTTCCCCGGAGAATCCCAAACCGGTGAATCAGGACTCGATCTTCCGCATCTACTCCATGACCAAGCCCATCG
This sequence comes from Pseudomonadales bacterium, assembly GCA_022825945.1. Taxonomy (GTDB): domain Bacteria; phylum Pseudomonadota; class Gammaproteobacteria; order Pseudomonadales; family Pseudohongiellaceae; genus UBA9145. Next base: position 21,583 of record JAJDVS010000011.1, on the reverse strand, counting down.
TCAGCGTGGCGATCATGACCATGGTAGAAGACGGGCTGATGGCGCTCGACGATCCGGTCTCGAATTTCATTCCCGAATTCGCCAACGCCCAGGTCATCGATCAGGAGACCGGCGAACTGAGTCCAGCCCGGAACGCGATGACCATCGAACATCTGCTGACCCACGAGTCGGGCCTGATTCAGGCGATTTTCTCGCCCGACAGCGAATTGGGGCAGATGTACGCCAGCGATTTGCGAGGGGATCTCACGGCGCGGGAACTCGCGGCCCGCATCGGCGCGTTGCCGCTGTATTTCGAACCCGGCACGGCCTGGCATTACGGCCACTCGACCGATGTGCTCGGCGCTATCCTCGAAGTGGCGGACGGCAAGACCCTCGATGACGTGCTGCAAGAGCGAATATTCGACCCGCTGGGCATGGACGAAACCTGGTTCTGGGTTCCCGAGCGGGAGGCTTTTCGCATTGCCGAACCGATTCATGGCGCAGCGATGACCGATAACACCGTACCGCGGCGCATGCTGTCCGGAGGCGGCGGCCTGAACTCGACAGCCGAGGACTACGTCCGATTCGCGGAGATGCTGCTCAACGGCGGCGAGTATCGCGGCGAGCGCATCATCGAGGAAGCCACGCTCGAACAAATGCTGGAGCCGAAAATCGGGGAGGACGTGTCGCGCGAGTACTACTTTTTCGGCCCTGTCGGCGATTGGGGCCTCGGTTTCCATTTGCAGCCCACCACCGACAATCCAGATGGACCATATAACTTCGGTTGGCGCGGCATCGGCGGCACCATCTTCATTGTCGATCAGGAAAACGACTTCTACATGATCTACATGGAGCAGAAATGGGGCGGCCCGCCGGCGCCTTTCAATAACAACGTCGCCCAGCAGGTGGTATACGAGGCGATGCGGAACTGACGGAGTGGCCGGGTCAGGATTTGCAACAAGGGAGTTTGAACATTGCGCCTCAAAGACGACGAGTTGGCCCGGCTTATTCGGGGAGGGGAAGACACGCGAGTAGAATTCAAGGAATCTCTGGGGGGCGATGCCAAAGCCAGGATTCGGGAAGCGATTTGCGCGTTCGCCAACGATCTGTCAGGCAGCGGCAGTCCCGGCATTGTGATAGTGGGCCTGAAAGACGACGCAAGCCCCGCCAGGACTGTCGTTAACGACGAGTTGCTCCGAACGCTTGTAGACATGAAAACCGATGGCAACATCGTGCCTCCACCTGTATTGATTTGCGAGAAACGGCAATACGACGGTCACGATGTTGCAGTGGTTACGGTCAGGCCTTCAGATTCGCCGCCGGTCAGATGCAAAGGCTTGATTCATATTCGCTCAGGCCCAAGGAGGGGAATTGCAAACGCCCAGGAAGAGCGCGTATTGAACGAGAAACGCCGCAGCGCGGATCGGCCGTTTGACGTTTCACCGATATCTGGCGCAGATCATTCCGAACTCAACAGGAGGATATTCGAGGATGAATATCTTCCGGGCTCGGTGGACCGTGAACATCTGAGGCAAAACGATCGAAGCCTGATCGAACGATTGGCGGCCGCAAAGATGATTGCGTCGGTCGACGATGATCGTGCAACAATTCTCGGCCTGCTTGTTGCCGGCATCCGCCCTCGCGATTTCATTCCGGGCGCCTACGTTCAGTTCCTGCGTATCGCGGGAACTGAACTGGCGGATGAGATAACCGACGCGCTGGAAGTTGATGGGACGATAACGGATACAATTACCCGCCTCGAAGACAAGCTCCGTTCCCACAACCATAGCAGAGTCGATTTGATCAGCGGCGACCTTGAAAAACGGACTGAAAAATACCCTATCGCCGCCTTGCAACAACTGGTCCGGAACGCAATCATGCACCGGGATTACGAATCTACGAATTCACCTGTCCGCGTAACCTGGTTCGATGATCGAATCGAGATTCAGAATCCCGGCGGCCCGTATGGCTTGGTCACGAGGGAGAACTTCGCATTGCCGGGAATTACCGATTACAGAAATCCGAATCTGGCGGAAGCGATGAAAGCACTGGGATTCGTCCAGCGATTCGGAGTCGGTATCGCGAATGCGCAACGCCTGATGCACGAGGCCGGACATCCGAAGATTGATTTCGTGGTCGAGCCGGAATATGTGCTCGCAACCGTCTGGACAATCTCCCCGGGAGTTTAGGACTGCATCGTTATGGCAACTCCCGTACTTACTTTCTTCAACAATAAAGGGGGAGTCGGAAAGACTTCGCTCGTCTATCATTTGACATGGATGCTGTCGCTTCTCGGCGTACGAGTTCTGGCATGCGATCTGGACCCTCAAGCGAACCTTACCGCATTGTTCCTTGGAGAAGACGAGCTTGAATCCCTATGGGAAGATGGCGATGCTACGAAGACGATATATCAAGCCGTAAAACCATTAACCGCAGTCGGAGACATCAAGGATCCTCGAATTCACTTCGCGTCTGACACACTCGGGCTTGTTCCAGGAGACTTGGCGCTCTCAAGTTTCGAAGACAATATTTCCAGTGAGTGGCCGAACGCGTTGGGCGAAAAAAATCTGTACAGGCCCTTCCGGATAGCCACGGCATTTTGGCAAGTAATGCAAAAGACTGCCGAATCCATGAACGCTTCGATAATTCTAGTTGATGTGGGTCCTAACCTGGGCGCACTGAATCGTTCTGCGTTGATAGCAACAGATTACATTATTGCTCCTCTCGCCGCCGACATCTGGTCTTTGCAAGGATTAAGGAACCTCGGACCCACGCTCAGGCAATGGAGAAGTGAGTGGAAGAAGCGGCGCGAAAATTGGAACAATCCAGAATTCGAGCTTCCCTCGGGCGCCATGCAACCAATTGGGTATCTCGTGCAGCAACACAGTGTACGCCTTGGCAGACCTGTAAAGGCGTATGACAAGTGGGCCAAACGCATTCCCGAGGCCTATGCAAGATATTTGTTGAACCATGACAATCATTCCTACCCTAATAGCCCAACAAACGACATCAACTGTGTGGCGACCGTTCGACATTATCGAAGCCTTGTCGCCATGGCTCAAGAAGCTCGAAAGCCGATATTTCTATTGACTCAGGCGGACGGTGCCATCGGTGGCCATTCCACCGCAGTCTCCAGTGCATACGAGGACTTCCGGAGACTTGCGGACTCGATCCAGAAACGCGCAAAGTTCGATCAGGCGTAACCGCCGACCATGACTCTGTCCAGGTGGGCGTGAACGGAGCCCGCCTTTCCTTCCCGAACCAGTTGAGTTGGCGTCATGCCACCAAATTCGGACAAGGTCCAGTCCGAAAACACTCACTGCGCAGTCAGGTCGTATTTACGCAGGTAGCCGCGAAGCTGGTCGTAGCTGAGTTTGAGAAAGGCGGCGGTCTTGCGCTGGTTGAACTGGTTCTGCCGCAGGGCCTGATTGAGAATCTGTTTCTCGTAATCCCGCAGGTGGCGGCGAAAGTCGATTTCGCCCAGTTGCGCCAGGTCGGGAACGGCAGCGCTGCGGCTCACCCCTTCTTCCGAATCACCACTCTCCGCCGCAGCCCCGCCGGCAGACGGCGGCGCAGGGCGCCAGGGCGAGGCGAAGGGGTCGAAGACCAGTTTCTTCACGAGCTTGCCGCCATGCTGGTAGACCGCGCGCTCCACCACATTCTTGAGTTCGCGCACATTGCCCGGCCAGGGCCAGGCGAGCAGCGCGGCGTGGACCTTGCGGCTGAATCCGGCGAAATACTCCCCGCCCATCTCCTTCACCATACCCACGGCAAAGTGTTCGGCGAGGATGGGGATGTCCTCCCGCCGCTCCCGCAGTGGCGGCAGGGTGATCACATCGAAAGCCAGCCGGTCGAGCAAGTCGTCGCGAAACCTGCCTTTGCCGGCAAGTTCCGGCAGATCCTCATTGGTGGCGGCAATCAGGCGCACGTCCACCGAGAGGGTATCGCTGGCGCCAAGCCGTTCGAATTCGCCGTACTCAATCACCCGCAGGATTTTCTCCTGCACCGCCATGCTGGTATTGGCGAGTTCATCGAGAAACAGTGTGCCTTCATGGGCGCGCTCGAACAGGCCCCGGCGCATTTTCGCCGCGCCGGTGAAGGCGCCGGCTTCATGGCCGAACAACTGCGCTTCGAGCAGGGATTCACTGAGGGCGGCGCAGTTGAGCTTGAGGAAGCCACTTTCCCAGCGGCGGGAAAGGTGGTGCAGGCGGGTGGCGACGAGTTCCTTGCCGGTGCCGCGCTCGCCCACAATGAGTACCGGCTTGCGCAGCGGCGCCACGAGGGAAACGTGTTCCTGCATTTCGAGGAAGCTCGCGGCTTCGCCGATCATGCGAAATGGGGAGTCCTGTGACATCAGTTCCTGATCCTGAACTTTCACTTCTGCTGCTGGCGCAAATTACCATAAGTTGGTTTTTTCGGCCATTTTCATTTGGCTGCTGAATCAGTGATGCAGAATTTCCTAAATTAATTCAATGCCTTGGAAATTTTTCGCCGAGTTGGCACGGAACCTGCTGAAACGTAAGGGGAACGGTAAATTCCGTTCCGGATTGCAAGTTGGATTTCACAGGAGGAATCAGCAATGAGCATTTTTTCAAGACTGTCCGACATCATCAATTCCAATATCAGCGCCCTGCTCGACAAGGCCGAAAATCCGGAAAAGATGATTCGCATGGTGATTCAGGAAATGGAGGATACCCTGGTGGAAGTGCGCTCAAGCACCGCCCGGGTGATGGCGGAGAAGAAAACCCTGACCCGCCGCCTCGAGCAGTTGCGGGCCCAGGCCGAGGACTGGGAGTACAAGGCCGAACTCGCGCTCGGCAAGGACCGTGAAGACCTGGCCCGGGCCGCCCTGGTGGAAAAGGCCACGATCCAGTCCCGGGTGGAACTCACCGAGGCCGACCTGTTCAAGCTCGAAGAAACCCTGGACAAGCTCGACGGCGAGATCAGCCAGCTTCAGGACAAGCTCAACGACGCCAGGGCGCGGCAGAAGACCATCGTCATGCGCACCCGGGCCACGAGCACCCGGCGCGACGTGCGCAAGCAGCTCAGCAACCAGGCGATTGACAACGCCATGGATAAATTCGAGCATTACGAACGCAAGATCGACCAGATGGAAGGCCAGATCGACAGCGACAATGTGGAGCAAAGGGGCTTGCAGGCCGAATTCGATGAGCTGGCGCGCGAGGAGAACATCGACAAGGAACTGCGGGAACTGAAAGATCGCCTGAAAGGCTGAGGTCCCGGACATGAATGTCTTTACTTTCATCATCGCCCTGGTGGGGATGGTTTTCGGATTTATCACCTGGTGGATCAAGCTCGGTATCGCCCGGAGCAGTGACGACGGCGACAGCAGCCGCAAACGGCGCCGCCGCAGGCAGAGAGACGCCGGCGACCCGGATCTTGACGCGCTGGCGGCAATGGCGGGCTCGCTCACCGAGCGCATTGAAGTCCTTGAATCGATTCTCGATGCCGAGGTGCCCGACTGGAGGGAGCAACATGAGCGGACCGAATAGCCTGCGGCTGAAGAAAAGCAACGCCATCTGGCTCGGCGTGTGCAGCGGCGTCGCCGAGTGGCTCGATGTGCCGGCGGCGCTGGTGCGGACGATCTTCGTCATCGGCGTCCTGTTCTGGCCCTCGCTGTTCCTGGCGTATTTCGCGATGTGGTTCTGCATGGACCGCGACGTGTTCCGGGATCGCACCTGGGATCATCTCGATCCGTCCCGGGCTTCGGATCATTTTCGCAAGGTCGATTACCGCAAGCCCATTCGCCGCAATACCCGGGACAAGCGAATCGCCGGGGTCTGCGCGGGAATCGCCGATTACCTGGAAGTCAGCCCCTTCTGGATTCGCGTGCTGACGATTCTGTCGCTTTTCATCCTCGGCCCCTTTACCCTGTTCGGCTACATCGTCTGCATCTTCCTGCTGGACCCGGACCCGTTTCTGGAAGACGAGCGCAGACAGCGGAGGCGCCGGCGAAGATCACATTCCCGCCGCCGCGAAACCCCCGAACCGGATGAAGCCGAGGGCAGGCCGCAACGTAAAGGCGGCGCTGCCGAAGACTGCGCCGGGACTTTTCGCGATCTGGAAAAACGCCTGCGGGAAATGGAAGCCTACATGACCTCGAAGCGATTCCGCCTGCACTGCGAAATCAAGCGCGCATGAAGTTCTGCCCCCACTGCGCCGGGCCGGCAAACCGGGTGACGCCGCCGGGAGACGACCGGCCGCGCGATTACTGCCCCGCCTGCGACCGGGTTTTCTACCAGAATCCACGCAATGTGGTGGGCGCGGTCCCCATCAGCGAGGATGGCCGGGTGCTGCTTTGCAAGCGCGGCATTGAACCGCGGCTTGGCAAATGGACGCTGCCGGCGGGGTTTCTGGAGAATGGCGAATCCACCCATGCCGGCGCGGTGCGGGAAACCAGGGAAGAAGCCGGCGCCCATATCCGCCTTGGGGAACAGACGCTGTACACCCTGTTCAATCTGCCCCGCATCAACCAGGTGTATCTGTTTTTCCGCGCCGAAATCGAAACCATGGGCCTTGGCTTTACCGGGGAAACACTGGAAGTGGAGTTGTTCAGCAAAGCCGAAATCCCCTGGGACGAGTTGGCCTTTCCGGTGGTGCGAATCACGCTGGAGCATTATTTCCAGGATGCGCCGGGGCAATGCTTCCCGGTGCGCATGTTCGATGTCCACCGCATTGGCGATCAAATCGACCTGCGGCTGATCAGTTCGAGTTCCGCCCGGGAAGCGGGCACTGCCGGATAGAATGAGATTCTGCGACTACGCTTCGCTCCGCGCAGAATGACGTTTGAGGGCCGAACGTCGCGCCAGGGATGGCAGGCACAATACCAATCGAAGACTACATTTTCTCGCAGCGGAGTACAGAGTGGGCGACCTCTTCATAGGGATGCGCCTCCTTCATCGCCCGAACCACCTCCCGCACCACCTCTCCGCCGCAAACCATCTCCACCTTGTATTCCGCCACGGTTTCCACTTTGCCTTTCCGCCCCAGCCAAGGCGTGCTGCCCTCCATGGGGCGGAACTGGCCCCGGCCCGGGGTTTGCCAGGCGCAACTGTCGTAATCTCCCACCCGGCCCGCGCCGGCGGCGAACATGGCGGACTTCACGGCCTCCAGATGCGACTCGGGAATGTAGCACTCGATCTTGTACAGCTTGTCATTGCTCATGATCAATCCAGCCAGACTCTGGCGTTGCGGAACAGCCGCATGGCCGGCGCGTCTTCCCCATAGCCGTCGGGACGCCAGGAATTCTGGCTGCCGCGGTAGACCCGCTCCGGATGCGGCATGAGAATCGTAACCCGGCCATCGGTATTGCACACGGCGGCGATGCCGTCAACCGAACCGTTGGGGTTGGCCGGGTAGCTTGCGGCAATGGCGCCGTAATTGTCCACATAGCGCAGGGCGACCCGGTTCCCCAGGGCGACCTTGCCGGCGTCCCCGGAAAAGCTGGCGCGGCCTTCGCCGTGGGCCACCGCAAGCGGGAAACGGCTGCCGGCCATGCCGCCGAAAAAAGCCGATGGGCTCTCCGTCACCCGCACCATGGCGAAGCGTGCCTCGAATTGCTCGGAAAGATTGCGCTGGAAAATGGGCCAGTGCGCGCTGCCGGGGATCAGTTCGCGCAACAGCGCCATCATCTGGCAGCCATTGCAGACCCCCAGGGCAAGCTTGCGGGGATGATGGAAAAAGTCCTCGAACTGCTTGCGCAGGGCCGGATTGCAAAGGATGGTCCTCGCCCAGCCGCCGCCGGCGCCAAGCACGTCCCCGTAGGAAAATCCGCCGCAGGCGACCAGGGCGTCAAAGTCCGACAATTCCGCCGCGCCGCTTACCAGGTCGGTCATGTGCACGTCGATGGCGGCAAAGCGGGCGCGGTCGAATGCCGCCGCCATTTCCATCTGCCCATTGATCCCCTGTTCGCGAAGAATCGCGACCCGGGGCGGGGACTGCACATTGAGGTAAGGCGCGGTAACGTCCCGCCCGGGATCGAAACCGGTTTCGAAGCAGATGCCGGGATCATCGGCGTCGAGCAGGGCGTCGTATTCCTGCCGGGCGCATTCGGCATTGTCCCGCAGGCGCTGGAGCTGGTAACTCGTCTCCGCCCAGCGGCGCTGCAGCGCAATCCGGGGGCGGCGCAGGATTTCCCGGTCGCCCTGCCTTAGCACGATATCCCCATGCCCGGCAGGCTTGCCAATGACTCGCAGGCAGGCTGCCAGTCCCCTGGTTTCAGCCATTTCGCGCAGCAGGGGCGCGTCGTTTTCGCGCACCTGCAGCAGCACGCCGATCTCCTCGGCAAACAGCTCCGCCAAAGCCTCGCTGGAATCGGGCAATTCCAGTTCCAGCCCACAGCGACCGGCAAAGGCCATCTCAAGAGCGGCTGCAATCAGTCCGCCGTCGGAGCGGTCATGATACGCCAGCACCAGATCGCGGTCACGACATTCAACCAGCAGGGCAAACAGGGCTCGCAACAAGCCCGGATCATCCACATCGGGCGGAGCGCCGGCAATCCGGCGGCAGACCTGACCCAGGGCCGAGCCGCCGAGACGATTGCGACCGCAGCCGATATCGAACAGCAGCAGGCGGGTCGCGCCCTGGTCGAGGCGCAATTGTGGCGTCCAGCTTCGCCGCACATCGCCCACGGGAGCAAAGGCGCTGATCACCAGCGACAGCGGCGCCGTCATGCTGCGCCCGGCGCCGTCTTCGGCCTGCCACATGCTGCGCATGGACATGGAATCCTTGCCCACGGGAATACAGACTCCGAGTTCCGGACAGAACTCCCGGGCCACCGCCCGCACCATGGCAAACAGTTTCGCATCCTCGCTGCCATGGCCGGCGGCCACCATCCAGTTGGCCGAGAGCTTGATCCGTCCGATTGCGGCAATGTCGGCGCAGGCGATATTGGTAATCGCCTCGGCCACCGCCATCCGCCCCGACGCCGGCGCATCGAGCAGGGCAAGCGGCGCCCTCTCGCCCATGGCCATGGCTTCGCCGGCATTACCGGTATAGGAATTGATGGTTACCGCGGCATCGGCCACCGGGGTTTGCCAGGGCCCCACCATCTGGTCCCGGCTCACCTGGCCGGTAATGCTGCGGTCGCCGATGGTAATGAGAAAGGATTTGCTCGCCACCGAAGGCAGGGCAAGCACCCGGTCGATGGCTTCGGCAAGGCTGATGCCGCCGGTATCGAATTCGCCCTCATGCCTTGGCGGCAAGCCTGCCCGGCGGTGCATGGCCGGCGGCTTGCCGAACAGCAGTTCCATGGGCAGGTCGATGGGGCGATTGCCGAAATGCGTATCGCTGAGAGAAAGCCGCTTGCTGGCCAGGGTTTCGCCCACCACGGCGAATGGACAGCGTTCCCTTTCGCAGATGCCGGAAAACAACGCCAGATTCTCCGCCGTTACCGCAAGCACATAGCGTTCCTGGGCTTCATTGCACCAGATTTCCAGCGGCGACAGGCCCGATTCGGCGCTGGGGATGGCCCGCAGCGCAAACTCTCCCCCGACGCCCGCGTCCTTGACCAGCTCCGGCAGGGCATTGGCGAGCCCGCCGGCGCCCACGTCGTGGATAAAGTCGATGGGATTGGCCGGGCCCAATTGCCAGCAGGCGTCAATCACTTCCTGGCAGCGCCGCTGCATTTCGGGATTGTCCCGCTGCACCGAGGCGAAATCGAGTTCCTCGCTTGCCGACCCGGAAGCCATGGAAGACGCCGCGCCGCCGCCAAGCCCGATCAGCATGGCGGGGCCGCCGAGCACGATGAGTTTGACGCCGGGACCCAGGCCGCCCTTTTGCACATGCTCCGGGCGAATATTGCCGAGGCCGCCGGCAATCATGATGGGCTTGTGATAGCCGCGCAGTTCGCCATCGACCTGCTCTTCAAAGCTGCGAAAATAGCCGCAGAGCGCCGGGCGGCCAAACTCGTTGTTGAAGGCCGCGCCGCCAATGGGTCCATCGAGCATGATCTCAAGCGCCGAGGCAATCTGTCCGGGTTTGCCGAAATCCTCTTCCCAGGGCTGGGGAAAATCCGGTATCCGCAAGTTGGAGACGCTGAATCCGGTCAGCCCCGCCTTGGGCCTGGCGCCGACGCCGGTGGCGCCTTCGTCGCGGATTTCGCCGCCGGAACCGGTGGATGCGCCGGGGAAGGGCGCAATGGCGGTGGGATGATTGTGGGTTTCCACTTTCATCAGAATATGCACGGCTTCCCGGTGGTGGCCATAGCGACGCGACCGCGGGTCCGGGAAAAAGCGGTCGGCCATGCCGCCTTCCATTACCGCGGCATTGTCCCGGTAGGCGGACAGCACGCCAGCCGGCGAACTGCGATGGGTGTGCCGGATCATGTCGAACAGGGATTCGTCCATGGCCTGCCCGTCGATAGTCCAGGAGGCATTGAATATCTTGTGGCGGCAATGTTCGGAATTGGCCTGGGCGAACATCATCAACTCCACATCCGTGGGATTGCGTCCCAAAGCCTGGAAGTTTTCCAGGAGGTAATCAATCTCGTCATCCGCCAGGGCCAGGGCCATTTCCCGGTTTGCCGCAACCAGGGCGCCGCGACCGCCGGCGAGTATATCCACCATTGCCATGGGGCGCGGCTGCCGCTGCCGGAACAGGCGCCCGGCGGCCGCCACATCGGGCAGCACCGCCTGGGTCATGCGGTCGTGAATCAGCGGCAGCCAGCCCTGCGCAAGTTCATCCGCGGCAAAATGAAACAGGGTTGCGCGCTCGATGCGGCCCAGATGGCCGAGGCCGCAATTGCCGAGTATGTCGGTGGCCTTGCTCGACCAGGGCGAAATTGTTCCCGGGCGCGGCGCCACCAGAGCGCTTGCCGGCCCTGCTTCGCCGGTAAACGCGGCGCCGTATTGCAGCAGGGAGTCGAGTTTTTCACGGTCTGCGGGGACGAGGGTTTCACGCTCCAGGAAGTGTACAAAACGGGCTGAAACAGCTTCCAGCGCCGGGTCGACGGCCTGCAGCGCGGTCAGCAGATTGGCGGTCTTGAATGGCGAGAGCGCCGTGCCCCCGTAAAGCACCTGCATGAATGATTCCTGCAGCGACAGGGTGGACTGGAGCCTGTCCGAAAACAGGGCGCAATGATAAAGGATTTATCAGTCTGCTGTCCCATCAGTTCGCTGCATTTCGGCGTTTGCCGGCGAAGAAATTCCGCAGCAAGGCGCCGCATGGCTCGGCGAGTACGCCCTCGGTGACTTCGATGCGGTGATTGAGCCAGGTTTTTTCGGCGAGCGTCTCCCGGCTGACCACGGCGCCGGCGCGGGGCTCCCTGGCGCCGAAAACCAATCGGGCAATGCGAGCGTGAACCATGGCGCCAACACACATGGCGCAGGGTTCGATGGTGACATAAAGCGTGGCTTCCGGCAGGCGGTAATTGCCGGCTTCGGCAGCCGCCGCGCGCAGGGCGACGATTTCGGCATGGGCGGTGGGGTCGCATGCGCTCAGCGGGCTGTTGCGCCCCCGGCCGATGACTTCACCGGCTCGCACGAGAACGGCGCCCACGGGAACTTCCGCATGGTTTCCCGCTTCCCGGGCAAGCTCCAGCGCCATTTCCATGAAGCGCAAGTCCCGGGCGGACCCCGCTGCTTCCCCGGTATCCACTATTCCGGCTCCGGAATTTATCGATCCATATGGTTTCCGCAGGATGTTTTTTGAGTTCATGACGACAAGTGTATATCAGGATTGCGGGGCGGATAAGCGAAAGGCTTTTCGATCCTCAAGCCTGAAAACATTTTGAAAGAATTTCGATGGTGCGCAGGTCATAAAGAGTATCGTGGCAAGTTCATTGGCAGATTCATTGCTGAAATTGCATTTCAACGCTTGATGCTGCGGAAAAACTTGAGTATTCTCTCCTCCGCGTTTTGGAGCGGGTCTTCAAAACGGAATTTCCGGGTCTTCAGGACCGCTTTTGAAAATTTGCAGGAAACAAATATGGCTATTGATGAATCAACCCTGACGAAGGGACAGATCAGGAAACTGACTGCCTTGCGCAAATCCATTGGCGATGACCTCGCCGATGATGCGTTCAGCAAGTGGCTTGTGCGGCAAGCCACTGCCGAAGCGCCGAAATCCGATCCCGTGGCCGACCAGATTGTGGAGGCGCTTACCGCGCACACGGCGGGCGGCAAGCTCAATCTCGGGCTTTATGGCTACACCGTGCGCCGGGCAAGGGGCAAGGGGCAGTCGGGATTTGTCGCGGTTCGCAACGAAAAGTCGAGCTAGAAAATTCGGCTATTCCCACTCGATGGTCGCGGGTGGCTTGCTTGAAATATCGTAAGTCACCCGTGATACATCGGGGATTTCATTCATGATGCGATTGGAAACCGCCTCCAGCAGTTCCACGTCGAGCCGCGCCCAGCGCGCGGTCATGAAGTCCACGGTTTCCACCGCCCTCAGGCCGATCACCCAGGCGTAACGGCGGGCGTCCCCCACCACGCCCACGGATTTTACCGGCAGGAAAACCGCAAAGGCCTGACTGACCTGGTCATACACTTCCGCCCGGTGCAGTTCCTCGATGAAGATGGCGTCCGCCCGGCGCAATACTTCACAATACTCCTTGCGAACTTCGCCGATTACCCGCACACCAAGGCCGGGACCAGGGAAAGGATGGCGGTAGACCATCTTGTATGGCAGCCCGAGTTCAAGCCCGAGTTTGCGCACTTCATCCTTGAACAATTCCCGCAATGGCTCAAGCAATTCAAGCTTCATGGTTTCCGGCAGGCCGCCCACATTATGGTGTGACTTGATCACCCGTGCCTTGCCGGTGCGGGCGCCGGCGGATTCAATCACATCGGGATAGATGGTGCCTTGGGCGAGCCAGCGCACCCCGCTTAGCCGGGCCGCTTCCCGTTCGAAAACTTCGACAAAGGTATTGCCGATTATGCGGCGCTTGGCCTCGGGTTCCGCCACGCCCCGCAACTTTTCAAGGAACTGTTCTTCGGCATTGGCGCGGATGACCCGAATGCCCATATTGGCGGCGAAGGTAGCCATGACCTGATCGCCTTCGCGCAGGCGCAACAGGCCATTGTCCACAAAAACACAGCACAATTGATCGCCGATGGCGCGATGCAGCAGGGCCGCCACCACCGCGGAATCGACGCCGCCGGAAAGGCCGAGCAGGACCCGGTCTCCGCCGACCTTGTCACGCACCATGGCGATGGCGTCGTCAATGATATTGGCTGCCGTCCACAGCGATTCGCAGCCACAGATTTCATGCACAAAGCGCTCGATGATGCGCTGTCCCTGGGCGGTATGGGTGACTTCGGGATGAAATTGCAGGCCATAAAAGCCCCGCTCATCGTCAGCAAGCGCGGCAATCGGGGCGCTGTCGGTGGCGGCGGCAATGGCGAAGCCCGAGGGCGCCCGGCTTACCTTGTCGCCATGGCTCATCCAGACATCGAGCTGGGCCCTGCCATCGAGGTCGATGCGGTCTTCGATTCCCCGCAGGAGACGGCATTGGCTTTCCATGATGACCTGGGCAAAGCCGAATTCCGACTTGGGGGAAGCTTCCACCTTGCCGCCAAAGCGCTCCGCCATGACCTGCAGGCCATAGCAGATGCCGAGTATCGGGACGCCGAGCGCATACAAATGATCGGGCGGCGCCGGCGCGGCGCGCTCCCCGGCGGATTCCGGCCCCCCGGAAAAGATGACGCCCCGCGGATTGAACCGCCGCGCCTCGGCCTCGCTGATGTCGTAATCGCGAATCTCGCAATACACCCCGGCTTCGCGCACCCGGCGCGCAATCAACTGGGTGTATTGCGAGCCAAAATCCAGCACCAGGATTTTCTGTGCGTGGATGTCAGTCATTCGCTAATACACCTGATAATTGGGAGCTTCCTTGGTGATGCTGACATCGTGCACGTGGGATTCGGAAATCCCCGCGGCGGTGATCTTGACGAATTGCGCGCGGGTGCGCAATTCGGCAATGGATTCGCAGCCGGTATAGCCCATGCTCGAGCGAAGCCCTCCCATCAACTGATGGACAATGGCCGACATCGACCCCTTGTAGGGCACCCTGCCCTCGATGCCTTCCGGCACGAGTTTTTCCGCGCCGGACGCCAGATCCTGAAAATAGCGGTCGCTGGAACCCTGGGAGGACGACATCGCCCCCAGCGAACCCATGCCGCGGTAGGACTTGTAGCTGCGGCCCTGGTACAACTCGACCTCCCCCGGCGCTTCTTCCGAACCGGCGAGCAGCGAGCCCACCATGACCACATGGGCGCCGGCGGCGAGCACCTTGGCGATATCGCCGGAATAGCGGATGCCGCCGTCGGAAATCACGCGGACATCGCTGCCCTGCAAGGCTTCCACCACATTGGCCACCGCGGAAATCTGCGGCACCCCGACACCGGTCACAATGCGCGTGGTGCAGATCGAACCGGGGCCGATACCCACCTTCACCGCGTCGGCGCCCGCCGCGGCAAGATCCCTGGCGGCGTCGGCGGTGGCGATATTGCCGCCCACCACGGAGATTTCCGGGTAGCGGTTCTTGATCTCCCGCACCTGGTTCAACACGCCCTCGGAGTGGCCGTGGGCGGTGTCCACCACGATGACATCAACCCCCGCCTCGACGATGGCTTCGGCGCGTTCGGCATTGTCGCCGCCGACCCCCACCGCCGCCGCCGCCCGCAAGCGACCGAGCCCGTCCTTGCAGGCATTGGGAAAATCCTCTGACTTGCGAATATCCTTGAGAGTGATCAATCCGCACAACTCGGAATCGCCGTTGACCACCAGCACCTTTTCAATGCGATGCTGGTGCAGCAGCTTCTTGACCTCCTCGATGTCATAATCCTCGCCCACGGTAACGAGCCGCTCCCTTGGCGTCATGATGTTCGCCACGCTGGCGGCGAGATCGGCTTCAAAGCGCACGTCGCGGCTGGTCACAATGCCCGCGAGCCGGTTGTCGTCCACCACGGGCATGCCGGAGATATTGTGTTCGCGCATGAGTTCCACAAGATCGCGAACCCTGGCCTCCACCGGGATGGTGATGGGGTCGCGCACCACGCCGCTTTCGAATTTCTTCACGAGCCGCACTTCCCGGGCCTGCCGCTCGATGCTCATGTTCTTGTGGATTACCCCGAGGCCGCCTTCCTGGGCCATCGCAATAGCGAGCCGGGACTCGGTCACCGTGTCCATGGCGGCGGAAATCAATGGAATATTGAGCGGAATCTCCCGGGCAAGGCGGGTGCCAAGGGCGACCCTCGCGGGCAGAACGGTCGAGTGGGCGGGCAGGAGGAGAACGTCGTCGAATGTCAGGGCTTCTTCAACAATTCGCAACATGGGATTACGGTGCCTGCAAAGGGCGGATTATACAGACGCGCGCCGGAGCTGTATAGCTTGCCGCTGCGGTGTCAACCGTCTGGGGGCGGGTACAGATAGGCGAATATCCGGCCCACCAGCGGCATGGCGACGAACAGGACGGAATAGCCCAGACCGGCCCAGGGCAGATTCGCGCCAGTCAGGAACAGGCCGCCGCCGCCGCAGAGTATCGCCACCACGCCAACGGTGGACGCCAGGGCGATTCGCCGCCAACTGAGGTATACCTCGTAGGGAGTCAGGCGCAGCGGCTCGCGGTGGCGGAGCCCGTTCAGATACAGGCCGACGACGATCAGCGCCAGACCGAGCACGCCGGCGGCCGAAAACAGGAACATGTCGGCCACGTGGATATCGGTCCATTCGCCGTCATCCACCATGATGTTGGCGCCAAAGGCGCCGCCGGAAAAATAGAAGATGCCCGACTGGAACATCAGTTTCAGCGGGTAGACGAATACCAGCACGAACATGACGATGGCAAGGCTGAGCACCACGGTGAGCCGATCCTGCAAACCGAATATCCGGCTCCAGCCCACGTGAACCAGCCATAGCTGGCCGATGAAGAAAGCGCTGATCAGGAAGGCGGGGATGTCCTTGGCGGTTTCCACGAGCTGGGCCGGGCTGCGGGGAATCTCGTCGATGCTGATGACGAGCAGGGTCAGGGCGAAAGCGAAGGCCGCGTCGACGAAGGTCTCGATGCGGGTCATGCCGTGTCCGCGCAGGATGAGCTTGCCGTCCCGGGGACAGGAAGTGAGGTACTCATCGCTCAGTCTTTCCATTCCAGCGCTCCTCCAACTGGTGTTTTTTGTTGCGCTTGGCCCGCGGCAAGGCTCCCGCCTGTCATTCTGCGCGGAGCGAAGCGTAGTCGCAGAATCTCAGCCCGACTGGCACAACTCCCCCACCCTGGGAGCCTGCGCCGCAGGAATTCCCGAGGGAAGCGCTTGCAACGAGCCCCTACTATATAGAAACTCGGCATGAAGGAAAAACCCGCGGTGCAGACCATGTCGGAAAATCAGCCGGAAACATCCATCCCGCGCAAGCTGCTGCGCGAGCCCATGACGCATTTCACGGCGCTGGCGCTGCTGCTGTTCGGCATCTACGGCGCTTCCAGCCTCGGCGGCGGCGAGTTGCTCGAGGTCAGCCGGCAGGATATCGACACCCGCATTTTCATGCGGGAACTTTCCGCCGGCCGGGAGTTGACCGAACAGGAACGCGATCAAGTCACCTCGCTGTACATCGAGGAGCAGATTCTGGTGCGCGAGGCCCGGCGGCTCGAACTCGACAATGACGCCCGCATCCACGACATGCTCGCCCAGAAAATGCGCCATGTGCTGTCCGGCGAGGTCATCCAGCCGGACAATGCGGAATTGCGCGGCTATTACGATGCCAATCGCGAACGCTATACCTCGCTGGAAACGGTAACCGTGGACGAACTCGTATTCGACACCGCGGACGAGCTTGCGCCGGAAGTCACCGCCATGCTTGCGGCGGACGAGGAGCCCGGGGCAATGCTCGCGCTGGAAGAGGGCACGGTCTCGCCCCTGCCCCGGGTGAACATCCTCGACCTTTCGAATATCTTCAGCGATGAATTTGCGGAGGAAGTCTTCGCTGCGGCGATGGATGAATGGGTGGGGCCCCATATCGGCAACCGCGGCCAGCACTGGATGCGGGTGCGGGAACGCGAAGAGGCGCAACTGCCGCAGTTCGACCAAATCATCGACCGGGTGCGGCTCGACTGGATCGCCACCGAAGAAGACCGCCTGCTGCAGGCAGAAGTCGACCGGCTGTGGGAAGACTATGTCATCGTCATCAATGACTGACCCCTCGGGAAGGGCCGGCTTCGCCGGGCCGAAATGGCGGGGGCCGCCATGGCTCGCGCGTTGCATCCCCGGCCGGCTGCTCGCGCTGGCGCTGTTGCTGCCCGCCTTGCCAATCGCTGCCCACGACATCAATGTCACCGGCGTCGCCCGGGTGATTCTGCAGGAGGAAACACCCGGCAGGTACCGGCTTTCAGTGGTCGACGCCCAGGTGCCGCCGCTGTTCAATATCGAACGCATATTGCCCGAACGCTGTACCGGCCTGCCGCCGGCCGCCTATGCCTATCGCTTCGCCTGCGAGCCGGCGCTGAGCATCGAAGACAGCCTGGATTTCCCCTGGGGGCTTTCCGGCGTGTTGGTCATCGCCAACTGGCTGGAAGGCGATGGCGTCAGCGCCTATATCCCCGGCGATGGCGCGGGAATCGAAGTTCCCATGAGCGAACTCAAGGCCGGCGCGGGTTCCTGGGCCCGGCTCGCCGGGCGCTATCTCATCAGCGGCGCCGAACATATCCTGTTCGGCATCGATCATCTGCTGTTCGTGCTTGGCCTGTTGCTGCTGATGCGGGGCTTCTGGAAGCTGGTGCAGACAGTAACCGCCTTCACCATCGCCCACAGCATCACCCTGGCCTGCGCCGTGCTGGGAATTTTTCCCGTGCCCGGGGCGCCGGTGGAAGTGCTCATCGCCCTGTCCATCGCCTTTCTCGCCCGGGAGATCATCATGGGCCAGCGCGGCGAGGAGACCCTGGTCCACCGCCGCCCCTGGCTGGTGGCCTTCCTCTTCGGCCTGCTGCATGGTTTTGGCTTTGCCGGCGCCCTGGGGGAACTCGGCCTCAGCGACGCCGATATTCCCCTGGCGCTGCTGTTTTTCAATATCGGCGTGGAACTCGGCCAGGTGGGATTCATCTGTGTCCTGCTGGGCGGATGGTACGCGCTGAACCGATTGGGGCGCGAACTCATGTTCAGCGTGGAACGCGGCCTCGCCTACGGCCTCGGCGCCATCGCCACCTACTGGTTCATCGAACGCCTGCCGGCCCTGGTAATCGCCTGACTGGAGAAATTGCATGAAACCCACCCTCAGATACATCGCGCCGCTCGCTTCAATCCTGATGGCGGCAAGCGCATTCGCCGACATCATGGACGAAGTCGAACACGGTTACGCCGACAGCGATGGCGTGGAGATTCATTACGCCGCCCTGGGCGAAGGGCCGCTGGTGGTGATGATCCACGGCTTTCCCGATTTCTGGTATAGCTGGCGCCATCAGATGGAAGGATTGCGGGACGATTTCCGGGTGGTGGCCATCGACCAGCGCGGATATAACCGCAGCGACGCCCCGGCCGGGCAGGACAGTTACGACATGCGCCTGCTGGTAGGCGACGTGGCGGCGGTGATCCGCCATCTGGGTGGGGAAAGCGCCACCATCGTCGGCCACGACTGGGGCGGCGCCGTGGCCTGGCAGTTCGCCTTCGCCATGCCGCAAATGCTCGACCGGCTCATCATCCTCAATCTGCCCCATCCCAATGGCCTGGGCCGGGAACTGGCGAACAACGCCGAACAGCAACAGAACAGCGGCTACGCCCGGGCCTTCCAGGCTGGCAACGCCAGCGACCCGGACATCTTCTTCGGCGGCCCCATGACCGCGGAAACCCTGTCCGGCTGGGTCAGCGACCCGACCGCCAGAGCGCATTACATCGAAGCCTTCCAGCGGTCCGATTTCGACGCCATGCTGGCCTACTACAAGCAGAACTACCCTTCCGCCGACGGCGGCGACTCCATCGCCGGCAGCCCCGCGCCCCAACTCGACGCCCCGCTTCTGGTCTTCCACGGTCTTGAAGACACTGCCCTGCACTCCGATGGACTCAACAACACCTGGGACTGGAACGACAGCGACACCACCATCGTAGCCGTCCCCGGCGCCAACCATTTCGTCCAGCAGGACGCCGCCGAACTCGTCACCCAAACCATGCGCTGGTGGCTGCTGGCGCGCGGCGAATGAACTACAAGACCGAAGCTTTTTCCCGCGTCAAGATTGACGCCCTGCTCAAGGACGCCGGCTGGAATCTCACGGATGGTTCAAGCGTACTGTTCGAGCAATCGCTGCCCGATGGCACCCAGGCGGACTATGTCCTCTGCGACCGGCAGGGCCGGCCCATGGCTGCGCTGGAAGCCAAACGTTCAAGTATCGATCCCATTACGGCCCAGGATCAGGGACGGCATTACGCCGAACAACTCAACGTGCCGTTCGTATTTCTTTCGAACGGCGAGGAAGTGCGTTTTCTGGATCGGGAAACCGCCGCCCACTCCCGGCAGATCGCGGGCTTTTTCGCCCAGGACGATCTTGAGAGGCGGACCGCCGCACGGCAGGTCAGTCGCAACCTCTCGACAGTGGCCATCGACCAGAAAATCGTAAACCGTGACTACCAGCTCGAATGCATTGAGGCGCTTTCAACCGAAGTTTCCCTCGGGCGCCGCAAACTCCTCGTCGAAATGGCCACCGGAACCGGCAAGACCCGTACCGCGGCGGCCTTCATCAAACGGCTGTTCGAGGCGGGCATTGTCACCCGGGTACTCTTTCTGGTTGACCGGATCGCCCTGGCCCGGCAGGCCGAAGACGCCTTTATCGACAATTTGCGCGACTATCCCTGCCAGGTACTGCGGACGAGCCGAAACTTCGACCGCGCCAAGCGCATCACCATCGCAACACTGCAAACCATGATCACGGAATACCGTGACCTCTCCCCCGGCTATTTTGATCTCGTCATCACCGATGAATGCCACCGTTCGATTTATGGCAAATGGAGCGGCGCGCTCGGGCATTTTGACGCCATCCAGCTTGGCCTGACCGCCACTCCCTGCGTCGTTGATTCCGATGAAATGCCCGATCCCGAGGATGGGCTGTTCGTGCGCGATACGCTGCGGTTCTTCGAACTGGCCGAACCCACCTATCGCTACACCCTGAATCAGGCAATCAGGGAAGGTCATCTGGTCCCTTACCGCATATACCGGGCGATGACTGTCAAGACCGCCGAGGAAAATGGCTTTGAGATCGGGCGGAGCGAACTCGACTGGAGCGCGATGGACAAACAAACTCGTACCGAATTCGAGGAATTGTTCAAGATTTCAGATCAGATCAGGGTGGACCCACGCGCCCTTGAGCGCAAGTTCACCATCCCCGAGCGCAACCGCGCCATGGTGCGGGAATTTCGCGACGCCCACGAAAAGGGGTTTATGGGCCGCGACGGCATTCAGCGATGGCCCGCATGGGGCAAGACCATCGTGTTCGCAGTCACCAAGCGTCATGCGGAAACGCTCGCGGAAATGTTCGATCAGCATTTCGCCGACCAAAAACCACACCCCGCCACGCGCTATGCGGATTTCGTGGTGAGCGATATCGGCGGCGGACCCGCTCCTGACACCAGCGCCATCATCAAGCGCTTCAAGGAAGAGGAGTTTCCGAAAATCCTGGTGAGCGTGAATATGCTCGATACCGGTTTCGACTGCCCGGAGGTCGTTAATCTGGTCATGGCGCGATTCACCCGTAGCGCCATCCTGTACCGGCAGATGCGGGGCAGGGGCACAAGGAAGGCTCCGGATATCGGCAAGGACGGGTTCACGATCTTCGACTTTATCGGCGTGAGCGACTTCCACGGCGATGATGAGGAGGAGATCAGCGGAGGTTTCGTTCAGGAACGCCCGCCTTCCGACTCTCCCGCCAATCCCGGCACCCTGCTGATACTGGATGTGAACGACCACATCGACCCGGCAAGCCGGGACTGGCTTACTCTTGACGAGAACGGCAGAATCGTCCGTGCGCCTGAACACGAATCCCGAGCCGCCGAAGTCGGGGTTCGTATTGAGGAGTGGCGCAGCAAACACGAGGAGTTCGACGCGGAACAGTCTCGCTGGGCCAGCCTGATTGGCAATCGGGTGAAAGCAGACGCATTGCACATGGATGAGTTCGGCGGATGGAATTTCGACGAGCACCCTTTTGCCGCGCTGGGAGGTTACAATCAGGCGCGGCGCGTTTTCGGCGGCGACGAAAATCTCGATCAGCTGATCGCCGGTTTCAACGCTTCAGTGTTCGGTCGGCCATAAGCGAAAATCGGGTCGAAACGTTTCCAACCGGAGCAAGGACAACAAAATGCCCATGACGCCCGAGCTTCGGCGCGGCATCGACCGCATCCGCGACTATCTGTTCGGCGGCGGCTACCCCAATCCAGCCCAAAACGCCGAACAACTCAGCTTCCTGATCTACTTTTACATGTATGAGGCGGCGGATGCGGCCAGGGTGCGCTCTTCGCAAAGGCCGGGCGCGGAAGCCTATCAAAGCGTTTTTGACGGCGAATGGGAGCTGCGCGACCCGCGCAACGCCCGCGAGCCGGGCAAAGGCGCAGTGCCGCGCGCGCTGCTGCGCTGGTCGTCATGGGCGGACGCACTGAACGGCGAACGACTGGTCAACTGG
>JAJDVS010000031.1 GCA_022825945.1 Pseudomonadales bacterium | reverse complement strand
CCGCTCGCGGGCGATTTCGATGCAAAGCGCGACCGTCAGCCCGAGTTCATGGGCGATATCGAGAACGCTGCCGTCGCCCGGCCGCCAGGTGCGCACCGAATTGGCGCCGTTCGCGGCGAGGGATTCGAGGTCGCCGAGCGTTTCGGCGCCGGCGCCCCTGATGTGGTAAGGCTCGCCGCCGCGGTAAAGCGTGAAGTTGCCCGGTTCGCCGCGGATTTCGACGGGGATGGGCCCGTCCTGGGCTGTCGCGCCGGCGCTGATTCCCAGCGCGCAGGCAACGCCCGCCAGTTGCGCCTGCAATCGGTTCATGGCTCGCTCCTCGGCGCCAGGGCCAGTTCGAGTTCCTCCAGCGACTTGCCCCGGGTCTCGGGCATGATTCTTCCCAAAATGCCGAGCCCGACCAGGGCGACCAGACCATAAACGAGAAAGGTCAGGCTGCTGCCGAGGGCCGCAAGTTCCCAGGGGAACAGCATCTGCACCAGAAAGCTCATGGCGGAATTCACCAGGCCGACGAAGGAAATCGCCGCGGCCCGGACATAGTTGGGAAAGAGTTCGGAAAACAGCACCCACATGATCGGCCCGGCGGAAAAAGCGAAACAGGCGACAAAGCCGAGAATTCCCGTGAGCACCAGCACGGTGTCCACGGTGATGGCGCCGGCGACGAGTTCGGATTCGAGCCCGCCCGCCTCGCCGATGCCGGCGGCCCCGAGCGCGGCGCGGAAATCGCCTTCGCTGTCGAAGGATTGATCGATGAGCGGGGCCAGCGCGGCTCTGGTCTCGGCTTCGGGAACCGCCGCCACAGCGGTCTCGTCCAACTGGTAGGTCGCCTGACCGAAAGTCCAGGACAGCAGCAGCATGAAGGCGGCAATCCCCGCCAGGCCCGTGATCAGCAGGGGTTTTCTTCCCAGCCGGTCGATGCAGAGAATCGCCACCACGGTAAACAGCAGATTCACCAGACCCACCAGCACCGCCTGGAGAAAGGCGGCGTCATTGCCGATGCCGCTTTGCTCGAAAATCATCGGCGCATAGAAGAACACCGCATTGATGCCGGTGGCCTGCTGCACGACGCCGATGGTGAGGGCGATCAGCAGAACCAGCCGCAAATGGGGGCGCAGCAATTCGCCAAAACCCGCTGGAGCGCCGGATTCTTCCTCGGCCAGGCTGGCCCTGATCGCGTCGTGTTCGCGCTGGCCGCCTTCTTCGCCATTGATACGGATCAGGGTTGCCAGCGCGGCTTCGTCGCCGCCGCGCAATTGCAGCCAGCGGGGGCTTTCGGGCACCCGTTGCAGCACGATCAGGTAGAGCAGCGCCGGCAGCACCTCCACCCCGAGCATCCAGCGCCAGAGTGAATCCGGGGAAATCAGGGGATTGTCGGCCTGGGACAGTTGCAGCAGCAGGTAGTTGCTGAAAAAGGCGGCGGAAATTCCGATGACGATATTGAGCTGGTTGAGCGAGACCAGTCGCCCGCGAATTTCCGCCGGCGCCACTTCGGCGATGTACATGGGCGCCACGATCAGCGCCGCGCCCACGGCAAAGCCTCCCACCATGCGGGCGGCGACGAGCGGGGCGTATCCCGGCGCCAGGGCGCAACCGATGGCGGACAGCAGGAACAGCAGCGCCGCAGCCTTGAGCACGCCCACCCGACCGATGCGGTTGCTCAGCGGACCGGCGCCGAGCATGGCGAGGGTGGAAGTGAGGGTCAGGGAGGCAACCGCCCAGCCGAGCTGGAGTTCGTCGAGGCGGAATTCATCCTCGATGAACCCCACCACGCCCGAGATCACCGAGGCGTCAAAACCCATCAGAAAGCCGCCGAGCGCGGCGCTGAGGCTGGTCAGCCAGATATAGGCGCCGCCGGTGTTTTCACCCTGGCCCGGAACAGCGGACATGTGCGAATCCCGCAAGAAAATCGAGGCTTCCTGTTTACCAGCAAACTGACAGCGTTGTCAAATGGATTCTTGTGCGGAGCAGGATTCTGCAACCTCGCTCCGCGCGGAATGACACTCGTAACTGTCATCCCGCGTGCAGTCGCAGGATCTCTGCGGGCGGGCGGTGCGCAAATCAGGCAGGACTCAACGGCGCCGTGGATTCGCGAATCACCACTTCACATTCAAACGGCGCATCCGGCGCTTCCGTGGAATGTCCATTGAGCTTGTCGATGAGCAGGGCCGCGGCGGTTTCCGCCATTTGCACGATGGGCTGGCGCACCGTGGTCAATGGCGGCCAGATGCGGGAGGAGAAGCGGGTATCGTCGAAACCGGCGATGGACAGTTCGCCGGGGACGTTCAACCCCCGCTTCCGGGCGGCAAAGATCGCCCCCGCCGCCATGTCGTCATTGCTGGCGAGTACGGCGCTTGGCGGATTGGGAAGGTCGAGCATTCTGCCGGCGGCGATGCGGCCGGATTCAAAATCAAAATAGCCCTGCCGCACCAGCCGGGGCGCATAGGCGACACCGTGCTGCTTCAGGGCCCGCCGGTAACCGGCGAAGCGTTTGTGGCTTGCGCCATGGTCGGGATGCCCCTTGATGAAGCCGATGGCGTCGTGCCCCTGGCGGATGAGCAATTCGGTGAGCGCATGGCTTGCGGCTTCGTCATTGCAGAGGATATTGATTTCGTCCGGGGCGGGCTCCCGGGGCGTGATCGCGGCGAACGGGATACGCATTTCCCGCAGCAGGCCCGACACTTCCGGCAGGTCCCCCATGGGAGCCGGCAGCACAATCCCCTCCACCCGGGCATTGGTGGCGAACTGGCGAATATGGTCGATGATCTCCGGGTCCGGCAGGGTCAGCGGGCGCAGCAGCAGGGAGTAGCCGGCGGGCTCGCAAATACCAAGGGCCCCGTTGAAAACATCATTGAGGTAGCTGAATTCCTCGGCATTTTCGTAGATCAGGCCAATGATGCGCGAGCGCTTGCCGGAAAGTTCCCGGGCGGCGGCATTGGGCTGATAGCGCAATTCGCGCACCGCAAGCATGACCCGTTCCCGGGTGTTTTCGCGCACATTGGGTTCGTTGTTGACCACGCGCGAAACCGTCTTGATGGAAACGCCGGCATGTTCGGCGACATCGAAGATCGTAACCTTGGCCCGGTCTGGATTCATGGCGCAATTCTACACGACTTCATCCCTGGCCGATTTCAAGGCTGGCCCAGGGCCGCGCCGAGCAGCAGGGCAAGCCCCACCCACTGGTTGCTGAGGAAAGCCCTGAAACAGGCCTCGGGACGCCTGCCCCGAATAATCATCTGTTGCCAGCCAAACAGGACACCCACTCCGATCAAGGACAAAAACCAGGGCGCGCCCAGTTCGAATTGCCGGCCGGCAAGCCACAGCAACACAATGGTCAGCGCCTGCAATGCGCCGATGATGAAATTGTCCGCCCCGCCGAACAGGATCGCCGTGGACTTGACGCCGATGCGCAGGTCGTATTCGCGGTCCACCATGGCGTATTGCGTGTCGTAGACCACGGTCCACAGCAGATTGGCGGCGAACAGCAGCCAGCCCGCTGCGGGCATGCTGCCGGCGCCGGCGGTGAAAGCCATGAGGATTCCCCAGGAAAAGGCGACGCCGAGCACAAGCTGGGGCAAATGCGTTACCCGCTTGAGGAATGGATACAGGGCGATAATGGGGACAGCCGCCACGGCCAGCAGGATCGTCTGCGGATTGGTGAACAGGGTCAGCGCGAATCCCGCCAGGGAAAGCACGGTGAACGCGGCCAGCGCGTCCCGGCGCCGCAACCGCCCCGTGGCCAGGGGCCGTTCCCGGGTGCGCAGCACTTCGCCGTCGATCTGGTAATCGGCGAAGTCATTGATGCAGCACCCTGCAGAGCGCATGATGACCGTGCCCAGCACAAAGATGAGCAGCAGACCTGGCGGTGGAAAGCCATCCGATGCAATCCACAGGGCGCAGAGCGTGGGCCACAGCAGCAGGTAAATCCCCACCGGCCGGTGTAGCCGGACCAGGTGGAAGTACGCCAAAAGCCTGTCAGACGTCGGCATAATGGCTTCGCTCGCCGATCCAGCGGCGGATCAGGGGCTCGGCAAGATGGGGATAACTGGCAAGCAGCTCCTGGCAGGCGTCGCGCACCTGCTCGAGCATCTCGCTGTCCCGGCTGATATCGGCGACCCGGAATCCCGCAATACCCGCCTGTCGGGTGCCGAGCACCTGGCCTGGCCCGCGCAGGCGCAGGTCCTCCTCGGCAATGCGGAAGCCGTCGCTGGTTTCCCGGATGATGCCAAGCCGCTCCCGGCTGAGGTCGGAAAG
The DNA here is from genome assembly GCA_022825945.1 of Pseudomonadales bacterium. Classification (GTDB taxonomy): domain Bacteria; phylum Pseudomonadota; class Gammaproteobacteria; order Pseudomonadales; family Pseudohongiellaceae; genus UBA9145. The sequence goes on along the minus strand of JAJDVS010000031.1, from coordinate 25,080 downwards.
CGGCGGCTGGTAGAGCAATACGCAGTGGCTTTGCTCGGCGCCGCGGCCCACCCTGCCCCGCAACTGGTGTAATTGCGCCAGCCCGAGGCGCTCCGGGTTCTCGATCACCATCAGGCTGGCATTGGGCACATCCACTCCCACCTCGATTACCGTGGTCGCCACAAGCAACTGGATTTCGCCCTGCTTGAATTGCTCCATATCGGCGGATTTTTCCGCCGCCTTGAGCCTGCCGTGGACCAGCCCCACCCGGATGCCCGGCAAGGCCTGGCGCAGTTCCGCCGCAGTGGCCTCGGCGGCCTGGACCTGGAGGGTTTCGGATTCGTCGATCAGGGTGCAGACCCAATAGGCCTGTCTCCCGGCGGCGCAATTGGCGGCGATGCGCTCGATGATTTCATTGCGCCGGGAATTGGAGTGGACCACGGTATTCACCGGCCTGCGCCCAGGCGGCAGTTCATCGATGACCGAACTGTCGAGGTCGGCGTAGGCGCTCATGGCCAGGGTCCGGGGGATGGGCGTGGCCGTCATCACAAGCTGGTGGGCGCGCAGGGCGCCGGCCTTTTCCCGCAGGGCAAGCCGCTGGTGTACGCCAAAACGGTGTTGCTCATCGACGATGACCAGCCCGAGCCGCTGGAATTGCACCTGTTCCTGAAAAACCGCATGGGTGCCGATGAGCAGCTTGCATTCCCCCGAGGCAAGCGCCTGCAACGCTTCGTCCCGGGCCTTGCCCCGGGTTTTTCCGCTGAGCCAGCCAAGCGGCAGTTGCAGGGCCTCGAACCAGGGAAGAAAGTTCTGCCAATGCTGTTCGGCGAGGATTTCCGTCGGCGCCATGAGACAGGCCTGAAAGCCCGATTCGATGGCAAGCAGGGCGCCGAGGGCGGCCACCACGGTCTTGCCCGAACCCACATCGCCCTGGAGCAGGCGCATCATGGGCGCCTCCCCCGCCAGGTCCCGCCGGATTTCCCGGTAGACCCGGCGCTGGGCGCCGGTAAGCTGGAAGGGCAGCAAATCGACAAATCGTTTGGGCAGTTCCTGCTTGATGCTGAAACGCGGCGACGGCAGGGCGCCGGCGTCGAGCTTGAGGCGGCGCATGCACAGCCGGTGGGCGAGAAGTTCCTCGAAAGCCAGCCGCCGGCGCGCCGGGCTGTTCTCGCTGCGACCGGTATAGTCGAGCTTGATGTCCGGCGGCGGCTCGTGAAGCAGGCGGACCGATTCGGCAAGATCGATGCCGTCAAAGTCGCCGAGCAGCGACTCCGGCAGGAGTTCCGGCAGTTTCCCGGAACCGGCGAGCAGGGCGAGGGCTTGCCGCACGAATTGGCGCATGCGCTGCTGGTGAATGCCTTCCACCGTGGAATACACCGGCGTCAGGGTATCGGGGACCCGCGCGTCTTCGCTGGACAACACGCGATACTCCGGGTGATACATCTCCAGGCCGCTGCGGCCGTAGCGCACTTCGCCGAAACAGCGCACGAGGGCGCCTCCGGTGAGTTTTTGCCGCTGGAAGCGGTTGAAGTGGTAGAAGCGCAGGCTGAGCATCCCGGAATCGTCCCGCAACAGGCAGCGCAGGCTGCGGCCCCGGCGACCGGCCTCCACGCCGCTGTCGACGATCCTGCCCTGAATCTGGACGCAGTCGCCCACCATGGCCTGCCGGATGGGGGTGATGCGGGTGCGGTCCTCGTAGCGGAACGGCAGGTGGAACAACAGGTCCTGGACGCTGGCAATGCCAAGGTCCGCGAGCCGTTCCCCGATCTTCGGGCCGATGCCGTCCAGCCGGTCAACGGGAATCTGGTCCAGCGGCGGGCCGGTCATGGCTGCATGGGTTCGGGGTTTCAGGAATCCGCCGCCAGAATCGCGTCGATCTCCACCATGGCATTGGCCGGCAATGCGGCAACGCCGATGGTGACCCGGGCCGGGTACGGCGCCGCGAGACGCCGGGCCATGATTTCGTTGACGGCCTTGAAATTGCCGAGGTCGGTGAGATAAATCGTCATCCGCAGGGCCTGGTCGAGGCTGGTTCCCGCCGCCTGCGCCACGGCCGCGAGATTGTCGAAAACTTGTTCGGTCTGTTCCGCGATGCCGCCTCCCACAAGCCGCATGCTCGCCGGGTCCAGCGGCACCTGCCCGGAAAGAAACACCAGCGAACCCTGCCGCACCGCCTGGGAGTAGGGGCCTATCGCGGAAGGGGCCTTGTCGGTCTGGATAACTTGAGATTCCGGCATGGTTATCACCGATTCCTGTGGCGCAGGCTCCTAGGGAGGCTCTGATCAAGTCAGAACTTCCCTGCGGCACATGGAAGTGCCGCCGAATTCGATGGCGTAAGCCATTGAATTCGGGAGCAAAACAAAACCACGCTTTTGTTTTGCGATAATGAAAAACTCCACGGATGGAGTTTTTCAGAGAATACCTAGTGAACGACGTTATCCGCGCGGACGGAAGGTTTGCGCGCCTTGCGCGACTTGACCCGGGTGACCCGGGTGACCGCCTTGACCATGCGGATCTTGCGCATTACCCGGGCGAGGTGGACGCGGTTCCTGACATTGATCAGCAGATTGACGATGCTGAAGTGGGCGTCCCGCTCGGCGGTGGTGATCTTTTCGATGTTCGCCTCGGCGCCGGTGATGGCGGTGGCCAGGGTGGCGATGATGCCGCGCTGGTGTTCGAGTTCCACCCGCACTTCCACGGTGAATTCGCCCTGGATTTCCGGGTCCCAGCCCACTTCCACCCATTTTTCGCGATTGGCCCGCAGTTCGGAGATGTTGTTGCAGTCGTCGGTGTGGATGACCATGCCCCGCTCCGAGCTGATATAGCCGACGATGCGGTCGCCGGGGATGGGATTGCAGCAGCGGGCGTAATTCATTACCGAGCTCTGGGCGTCGCGCACGAGCAGATTGCCGCCCACGCCGGCGCCGGTGGGATTTTCGTTCAGGTCGACAAGACGCTGGGCCATGGTATGGGACATGCGATTGCCCAGCCCGATTTCCTCGAACAGGCGATTCACCGAATCGAGCCGCAGTTGCTCGAGCAGGCTGGAAACGGCTTCCCGGGAAAGCTTGTCGAGGCTTGCGCCGAAGCTCGCCAGGGCCTTGGTGAGCAGGCGCCGGCCGAGGGCGGTGGATTCGGATTGCTTCTGCTTCTTGAGAAAGTGGCGGATTCCCGTGCGCGCCTTGGCGGTGACCACGAATCCGAGCCAGGCGGGATTCGGCTTGTGACCGGGCGCGGTGAGGATTTCCACGGTCTGCCCGCTTTCCAGCGCTTCGCTCAGTGGCGCGAGGCGGCGCTCGATGCGGCAGGCCACGCAGGTGCTGCCGATATCGGTGTGAATGGCATAGGCGAAATCCACCGGCGTGGAACCCACCGGCAACTCGAAAATCTCGCCTTTGGGGGTGAAAACGTAAATCTCGTCGGGGAACAGGTCGATCTTCACATTTTCGATGAATTCGAGCGAATTGCCCGCGTTCTTCTGCATTTCAAGCAGGCCGTTCACCCATTCCCGAGCCCGGACGTGGGCATTGCTCGGCAGTTCCTCGCTGGATTTGTACAGCCAGTGGGCGGCAATGCCGTTATTGGCCATGGCTTCCATTTCCTCGGTGCGGATCTGGATTTCAATGGGCAGGCCGTGCATGCCGAACAGGGTGGTGTGCAGCGACTGGTAGCCATTGGCCTTGGGAATGGCGATGTAGTCCTTGAAGCGCCCCGGCACGGGTTTGTACAGGCTGTGAACCGCGCCGAGCACGCGGTAGCAGGTGTCCACCCGGTCCACCACGATGCGGAAGGCGTAGACGTCCATGATCTCGCGGAAGGATTTGCGCTTGCTGCGCATCTTGTCGTAGATGCTGTACAGGTGTTTTTCCCGCCCGATGGTCCGCCCCGGCAGTCCTTCCCGTTCGAGGCAGGCTTCCAGCGAGGTCTGAATCCGGGTCACGACTTCCTTGCGATTGCCGCGCACCTGGCGCACGGCGGCGCCGATGCGGCGAAATCGCAGCGGGTAAATCGCCTCGAAGGCGAGGTCCTCGAACTCGATGCGCATGTCGTTCATGCCAAGGCGATTGGCGATGGGGGCGTAGATTTCCAGGGTTTCCCGGGCGATGCGGCGGCGCTTGTCCGGCGGCAGCACCTTGATGGTTCGCATGTTGTGGAGGCGGTCGGCGAGCTTCACCATGATGACGCGAAGATCGCGCGACATGGCCATGGCCATTTTCTGGAAATTCTCGGCCTGGGCCTCGGCCTGGGAGCCGAACTTGATCCGGCTCAGCTTGCTGACCCCGTCCACCATCTCTGCCACGGTATTGCCGAACTGGGTCTTGATGGCGGTCTTGGTGATGCCGGTGTCTTCGATGACATCGTGCAGCATGGCGGCCATCAGCGATTGATGGTCCATGTGCATGTGGCTGAGAATGCCGGCCACCTGGAGCGGATGGGTGATGTAGGGGTCGCCCGTGCGGCGCATCTGGCCCTCGTGGGCCTGCTCGGCGTAGTAGTAGGCGCGGCGCACATGGTTGATTTGCGGCTTTTCCAGATAGCCCGACAGGCCTTCGGCCAGGGTGTCGATGTTTTCAATCTGCAGGGCTGTCAACCGAGGCTACCTCTTTGTGTGCGCCTGTGGCGCAGGCTCCCGGGTTATTCCTCGGTTTCCGGCGGCGGGGCGGCGAGTTCGGGCTGCTCCAGCATGATTTCCATTTCCTGCTCGATCTCTTCCATTCTCATTTCCGGCTCGGGCCTGGCGGTGAGAATTTCCGGCCCCACCAGCCCCTGGGCGATCTCCCGCAGGGCAAGCACCGTGGGCTTGTCGTTGTCCTCTGCCACCAGCGGGTCCTTCCCGGCAGTCTGCAACTGCCGCGCCCGCTTGCTCGCCACCATGACGAGTTCAAAGCGGTTATCCACCTTGTCGAGACAATCTTCTACCGTAACACGCGCCATTTGATCTGCCTTCCGGTTTCCAGGGAAACAATTCCCAGCGGGCCGCCGATTTTACTGGATTCGGCGCCCGGATGCACATTTCAGACAAAACTACCAGCGATTCTCATTATGGCGCTCCAAGCTTCATGTCATTCTGCGCGAAACGAAGCATCCCCTCCGTCATTCTGCGCGAAACGAAGCGAAGTCGCAGAATCTCTTGCAGTGGCCACGCAATGAGATCCTGCGACTGCGCGCAGGATGACTGATGTGAGCGCGCCCACTGCCATAACGAGAATTGCTGCAAAACCAGGGAAGCTCTAATCAAGTCAGAGCTTCCCTGCGGCACATGGAAGCGATAATGAAAAACTCCACGTATGGAGTTTTTCAGAGAATACCTAATGTTCCCGGTTCTTCTGGTCAGACCGAACGCAGCAACTTGGCATAGCGGTCCATCTGTTCTTCGCGGCGGAGGCGGCGGGCGCGGATGATGGCGCGGATGTCGGCGAGGGCCCGCTCGAACTCCTTGTTGAAGACGAGATAGTCGGATTTTTCTCCCTGGGCGATTTCCCGGTGGGCTTGTTGCATGCGCTTTTCGATGGTGCCGGCGTCGTCGAGGGCGCGGGTTTCGAGGCGCTGGCGCAGGGTGGCCACCGATGGCGGCAGGATGAAGATGGAGCAGGCGCCGGGGTCGAGGTCGCGCACCTGGTCGGCGCCTTGCCAGTCGATTTCGAGGATGACGTCGATACCCTGTTCGCGCCGCCGGTTGACCCATTCCCGGGAGGTGCCGTAGTAGTGGCCGTAGACCTCGGCGTGTTCGAGGAAGGCGCCTGCTTCGAGCTTGCGCTGGAACTCTTCGCGCTCCACGAAGAAATAATCGATGCCGTCCCGCTCGCCGTCGCGCCTGGGCCGGGTGGTGTGGGATACCGAAATTCGCAGCGAATCGTCGCCCTTGACGAGTTCCCGAACGAGGCTCGTCTTGCCCGCGCCGGAGGGCGCGGTGACGATATACAGCGAGCCGTTATTCAAGATTTTGCACCTGTTCACGGATCTGCTCGATCAGCGCTTTCAGATCGAGGGCGTTGCGGGTGGTTTCAATCGCGGCGGACTTGGAGCAGATGGTGTTGGCTTCGCGCATCAGCTCCTGCATCAGGAAATCGAGTTGCCGCCCGGCGGGTTCGGCAACCCCGAGCAGGCGCTCGAGTTCGTTGACGTGGGCGTCGAGGCGGTCGAGTTCTTCGGCGATGTCGGCCTTTTGCACGAGCAGGGCGACTTCCTGTTCGATGCGCCCGGTATCCAGATCGACTTTCAGTTCCGCGATGGCGTCAAGCAGATTCTGGCGCTGGGCGGCCAGCAACGCGGGCAGGGCGTTGCGGATTCCGGCGAGGATTTCCCGGATCGAGATCACCCGCTCACGGATTACGGCTTCAATCTCATCGCCCTCCCGGGCCCGGCTGGCGAGAAACTCATCAAGGGCGCCATTGAACAGGGCGAGCGCCGCCTGCTCGAGTGCGCTGTCTTCCGTGGGCTCTTCCTCGATGACACCCGGCCAGCGCAGAATGTCGAGGCTGGAGGGCAGCCGGGAGTCGCCATAGTGGTCGTGCAGCTTTTCGCTGGCCCGGGCGAGATTGGTCAGCACCCGGGAATTGAGGCGCAGTTCGCCGCCGCCGGCCCCGGATTCCCGGAAGCGCAGGGTGCAATCGACCTTGCCGCGCTTCATCCGGCTGCGCAGGGTTTTGCGAATCGTCATTTCCAGGCCGCGAAACGCCTCGGGCAGGCGGAATGCAGTTTCCAGATAGCGGTGATTGACCGAGCGGATTTCCCAAACCAGAGACCCCTGCTCGAGTTCGGCCTGTTTGCGGCAAAATGCCGTCATGCTCAACATTGAATTTTCCCGGAGAATGGTAATGCGGGCTTATTCTAGCGCGAGGGCAACCGGGATTCAGCAAACGGCGGAGCCTCCTGCGCGGTTCGCAAATGCGGGTGGCTTGCAGGATAATGCGCGCAATTCCAGACCGGGACCCATCCCCATGAATGATGCCTTGCGGGCGGACGGCAGAACCGCCGGACAACTGCGCCCGGTGACGCTCACGCGGCGCTATACCCGGCACGCCGAGGGCTCGGTGCTTGCCGAGTTTGGCGCCACCAGGGTGCTTTGCACCGCCAGCGTGGAATCCTCGGTGCCGCACTTCCTGCGCGGCAGTGGGCAGGGCTGGATCACCGCGGAATACGGCATGTTGCCGCGGGCCACCGGAACCCGCATGGACCGGGAGGCCAGCCGGGGGCGGCAAGGCGGCAGGACCATGGAAATCCAGCGCCTGATCGGTCGCTCCCTGCGCGCCGCGGTGGACATGTCCCGGCTCGGGGAGCACAGCATCAAGATCGACTGTGACGTGATCCAGGCCGACGGCGGCACCCGCACCGCCGCCATTACCGGCGCCTGCGTGGCGCTCGTGGACGCCCTGGAGCACATGCTCGACAAGAGGCGGATCAGGGAGAATCCGTTCAAGCAGCTCGTGGCGGCGGTTTCCGTCGGCCTGCGGGGAGGTCGGGCCCTGCTCGACCTCGACTACCCGGAAGATTCCGCGGCGGACACCGACCTCAATGTGGTAATGACCGAACACGGCGGCCTGATCGAAGTCCAGGGCACCGCGGAGCAGGGCGATTTCAGCAGAAGGGAACTCAATCAAATGCTCGATCTCGCCGAAGCGGGCATCGCCAATCTCGTTGCCGGCCAGCGGCAGGCGCTTGCAGAATAGGGATTGCCCCATGCAGGACTTCCAGCGCGACTTTCTCCGCTTCGTCATCGAACACGGAATCCTCCGCTTCGGCAGCTTCACGCTCAAGTCGGGCCGGGTCAGCCCCTATTTCTTCAATGCCGGGCTGTTCAATACCGGCGCCCGGCTGGACTTTCTCGCCGGCGGTTACGCCCGGGCCATCGCCCATTCCGGAATCGAATTCGACACGCTGTTCGGCCCGGCCTACAAGGGAATCCCGCTGGTTGCCGCCACCGCCATGGCCCTGCACCGGGATTTCGGTCGTGACGCCGCCTGGTGCTTCAATCGCAAGGAAGCCAAGGAGCATGGCGAAGGCGGGGTGCTCGTGGGCGCGGAACTCGCGGGGCGGGTATTGCTCGTGGACGATGTCATTACCGCGGGCACGGCAGTGCGCGAGGCCGCCGGGATCATTCGCGGCAACGGCGCGGAACTGGCGGGAATCCTCATCGCCCTGGACCGGCGGGAGCGCGGCAGGGGCGCCGGTTCGGCAATCGCGGAGATCGAACGGGAGTACCGGACCCGGGTCATCAACGTGGTCAGCCTGCAGGATGTCATCGAGTATCTCGAATCCAATGCCGACTCCGGATTGCAGGCGCATGCGGGGGCGGTGCGGGCTTATCGGGAACAGTTCGGGGTATGAGTCTTGAACTGCCGCAGCAACTTGCTCGGGCGGCGGAGTCATTTTCCTGGGATCCTGCGACTGCGCGCAGGATGACGAGGGGGGGGCGCAGGATGATGAGGGGGCAGCGCAGGATGACATTCCCCTACGTCATTCTGCGCGTAGCGAAGCGGAGTCGCAGAATCCCGGGACGACCCGCCAAATCCAGCAACTCCACAGCGCATGGGTGACCCGCGCATCCCTCAGCCACCAATCAGCGTACCCACGCCCTCGTCGGTGAAGATTTCCAGCAACAGGGCGTGTTCCACGCGGCCATCGATGATGTGGGCGCTGCGCACCCCGGAACGCAGGGCGTCCAGGGCGCATTCCACCTTGGGCAGCATGCCGCCGCTGAGAATGCCGGTGGTCGCGAGCTCTTCCACCTGCTGGACGCTGAGGCCCGTCAGCACCTTGCCGTCGTGGTCCCGCACCCCGGCCACATTGGTGAGCAGAATGAGCTTTTCGGCGCCGAGCACACCGGCGATGGAGCCCGCCACCGAGTCGGCATTGATATTGTAGCTGACGCCGTTCTCGTCGGTGCCCACCGGGGCGATCACCGGAATGAAGTCGCTGGCCTTCATCATTTCCAGCACCTGGGTATCGATGGAAACAATTTCCCCCACCTGGCCCAGATCAACGAATTCGCTATCCTCATCGCCGCCGCGCGCCTTGAGCCGGCGCGCCCGGAGCAGATTGCCGTCCTTGCCGCTGATGCCCACCGCCTTGCCCCGATGTCGATTGAGCAGACTCACGATTTCCTTGTTTACCTGGCCACCGAGCACCATTTCCACCACGTCCATGGTGCGGCTGTCGGTGACCCGCAGGCCGTCCACAAAGCGCGATTCGATATTGAGTTCCTCAAGCAGCTTGCCGATCTGGGGACCGCCGCCGTGGACGATCACCGGATGAATCCCGACCAGTTTCATCAACACCACATCGGTGGCGAAACTCTGCTTGAGGGCTTCGTCCACCATGGCGTTGCCGCCGTACTTCACCACCACGGTATGGCCGGCGAATTTCTGGATGTAGGGCAGCGACTCCGTCAGGATTCTGGCGATGGTGCGGGCCCGGTCGATGCTCAGGGACATGGCGCGGATTTCATTGGTTAGTGGATGTATGTCTGGTGGATGAACCAGTCAAAAAGGCGGCTTGAGCGAACTGTCGGCGGCCAGGATCAATTCCCGGAACTGCGCCTGTATCGCCGCCAGCCGCTGTTTCGAGTCCGCCTCGAAGCGGCACAGCAGGGCCGGCGTCGTGTTGGAAGCGCGGATCAGGCCCCAGCCGTCGGCGTATTCTACGCGCAGCCCGTCGATTTTGATAATTTCCGCCTGTTTGAAGTCGGCGAGTTCGATGATCCGCTCCATCAGGCCGAATTTGACCGGCTCCGGCGCGGGTATCCGCAGCTCTCCGGTGCGATAGCCTTCCGCGCCGGAGTCAAAGACCCGGCTCGCCGGCTTCTCGTTCCGGGAAAGCAGTTCCGCGACCCGGGCGGCGGCGTACACCCCGTCATCGAAACCGAACCAGCGATCCTCGATAAAGATATGGGCGGACAACTCCCCGCCGAGTGGCGCACCGGTTTCCCGCATGGCCAGTTTCATGAAGGAGTGGCCCGATCGGCGCATGCAGGCTTCGCCGCCGAGTTCGCGAATGCGCCGGGGCAGGCGGGCGCCGCACTTGATGTCAAACACGATTTTCGCGCCGGGATAGCGTGGCACGATGTCTTCGGCGAGCAATTTCAGGATCGATTCGGCTTCGACGATGGCGCCGGTTTCATCCACCAGGCCGAGGCGGTCGCCGTCGCCGTCGAAGGAGACGCCGAAGTCGGCTCCATGCGCCACCACCGCCTCGCGCAATTCCGCCAGATTCCCGGCTACCGTAGGGTCCGGATGGTGATTGGGGAAGCTCCCGTCAAGGGTGGTGTGCAGGGCAATCACATCGCAGGAAAGCCTTGCGAACAGCTCGGGCGCCACCACTGCGGGGACGGCATTGGCGCAGTCGATGACGACTTTCAGCCGCCGCTTGAGGCGAAGTTCGCCGGCGATGCGGGCGAGATAGTCTTCGAGAATCGGCAGTTCCGTCAGACTTCCCTTGCCGCAGGCGAAATCCCCCCGCTCGGTGCGCGCGCGAATCTGCTGAATCTCGCCGGCGCTGAGGCTGGTGCGGTGGAATACCAGCTTCATGCCATTGTAGTCGGCGGGATTGTGGCTGGCGGTCAGCATCACGCCGGAATCGAAATCCGTGGTGTGGGTGGCGAAATACAGCACCGGCGTGGGGACAATGCCAAGGTCGATGACATGGCAGCCCGTTGCGCGGATTCCCCGGGCCAGCGCCGTGAACAATTCCGGGCTGGAGAGGCGGCCGTCCCGGGCGGTGAGCAGCGAGTCGATTCCCCGGGCAAGCGCCTCGCTGCCGATGGCCCGGCCGATGCGCCCCACAAGCGAGGGATCAAGCTGTTCGCCGGCAATGCCGCGGATGTCATAGGCCCGGAAAATCTCCGGCGGGACCGGAGCGGGGCTTGACAGCACGCTAGTCATGTTCAGGAGCCTGCACCGCAGGAATTCACGGCTGCAAATCCGCTCTCATCCACGCCCCTGACCGTTCGATTTCGTTGCATATTCAACAATATTCGCCTCAATCGATCGGCCAGGGGCGCGGCGATAGCGAATTTTCGCTTTCGCGAATTCCTACGGCGCAGGCTCCTGGCCGGCTTTATCCGGCAGGCGGGCGGCGATCAGTTCGAGCATTTTTCGCGCCACGGCTTCCTTGCGGGCGCGGGGGATTTCGATTTCGCCGTCGGCGGAAATCGCGGTGGTGGCGACCTCGTCGCTGTTGAAGGTTTCCGTGGCGTGATTGGCGAACAACAGGTCCAGATTCTTGCGCTTGCGTTTTTCCCGGCCATGGGCGGCCACATCGCCGGTTTCCGCGGCGAATCCCACCACGAGGGGGCGCTCCGCAAGCTCGGCGACTTCGCTGATGATGTCGGGATTGCGCAGCAGTTCGATGGTCATGCTGGCGTCGTCCTTCTTGATCTTGCCCCGGGCAATCCCGGCAGGGCGGTAGTCCGCCACCGCCGCCACGCCGATGAATGCGTCGGCGTCGGCGATCTGGCCCATGACCGCTTCGCGCATTTCCCGGGCGCTGGTCACATCGATCCGGTTCACCCGGTCCGGCGTCGGTAGGGCCACAGGCCCGCTCACCAGTGTTACCCGGGCGCCGGCGGCTGCGGCTTCCGCCGCCAGGGCATAGGCCATCTTCCCGGAACTGTGGTTGCTCAGGAAGCGCACCGGGTCGATGGCTTCCCGGGTAGGGCCGCCGGTGATGAGCAGATGCCGCCCCACCAGGGGTTCTCCGGCAAACAGTTCGGCGCAGGAGGCAAGCAGCTCGGCAGGCTCGAGCATGCGTCCCGGCCCCACGTCGCCACAGGCCTGATCGCCTTCGGCGGGGCCGAATACCAGCACTCCCCGATTGCGAATATCGGTCAGGTTCCGCTGTGTGCCCGGGTCGGACCACATGCCCTGGTTCATGGCCGGGGCAAGGGCCACCGGCGCCGATGTGGCCAGCAGCAGGGTGGCCAGCAGATCATCGGCCCGCCCCTGGGCGCAGCGGGCAAGAAAGTCCGCGCTTGCCGGCGCCACAAGCACCAGATCGGCCCAGCGGGCGAGTTCGATATGCCCCATGGCGGCTTCGGCTTCGCTGTCGAGCAGGTCGAGATGCACCCGGTTGCCGGTGAGCGCCTGCATGGTGAGCGGCGTGACGAACTCCCGGGCCGCCCGGGTCATGACCACGCGCACTTCCGCCCCGGCCTTGAGGAGCAGCCGGGACAATTCCGCGCACTTGTACGCGGCGATCCCACCGGTAATGCCCAGCAGAATGCGCTTGTTGGTCAGGGCAGGCATATCCGGGCGCGACTTCCCAGAGGCTTGGCTGGAGAGGTAGGGCTAGACTAGCAGCAAGCCCCGATTGAAGCAATTTCAACCGCACACCGCCCCGTCGTTCTGCGCGGAGTCGCAGAATCTCCTTGAGCTTGTCCCAAACCGCCAGTTGCAGATGCGTCGAAACTCCTGTCATTCTGCGACTTCGCTTCGCTACGCGCAGAATCACGAAGGCGCAGGCTCCTGGAAGCCGGAATGAGAAGTGCCGCCAAACAGTGCCATTTGCCAAAAACCGACTATGCTTTTCCCGCAACACATCGCATCGGACAAAACGGGAGCCATGATGACGATCAAGAACTGGCCGGAAATGGAACGGCCGCGGGAAAGGCTTTTTGACCTGGGCGCCAAACATCTCAGCGACGCGGAACTCGTGGCGCTGCTGCTCGGCAGCGGCGGCGCGGGCAGGTCCGCCCTCGACCTGGCGCGGGATCTGTTGTGCCGCTTCGATGGGATCGCCGGCGTATTGTCCGCCGATATCGGACAAATTTCCGAAGTGCCCGGAATCGGCCCGGCCAAGGCCGCCAGTCTTGCCGCCCTGCGCGAACTCGGCCATCGCCAGTTGTATGCCGACGTTCAGAAACGCGATGTGCTGAAGGGTTCCCACGCCACCCGGGAGTATTTGCGGGCGCGCTTCCGCTACTGCAAGAACGAGATTTTCAGTTGCATCTTCCTTACCAACCAGCATCACATTCTCCGCCTTGACGAACTATTCCAGGGCACCATCGACGGCGCCGCGGTCTATCCCCGGGAAGTCGTCGAGCGCTGTCTTTCCTACAATGCCGCGGCGGTCATCCTGGCCCACAACCACCCTTCCGGGGTAGCCGAACCCAGCCAGGCCGATGTCGCCATCACCCGCAAGCTGCGGGTCGCCCTGGAAACCATCGATGTCCGGGTTCTCGATCATTTCATCGTCGGCAACAGTCAGGTAGTCTCACTCGCGGAACGTGGGTTGATGTAGGCAAGCGGACACGGCAGGGCTTGCCTGCAGGGGGCTTGTTCTGGTATAAAACGCGGTTTTTCGGGGTGGCCGGTCTTCGGGCTGGCGGCTTCCATGGTCAGAGGACTGCAAAATGGCACGGGTCTGCATGGTTACCGGCAAGCGGCCGAGGGTGGGGAACAATGTTTCCCACGCCCAGAACAAGACCAAGCGCCGCTTTTTGCCGAACATCCAGAGTCATCGCTTCTGGGTCGAATCGGAAAAGCGCTTCGTCAAGCTGCGGGTGTCCACCAAGGGCATGCGCATTATCGACAAGAATGGCATCGACAAGGTGCTCGCCGAGATTCGCGGGCGCGGGCACAAAATATGAGAATGCGGATATGAGAGAGAAGATCAAGCTGGTTTCCAGCGCCGGCACCGGCCATTACTACACCACCGACAAGAACAAGCGCACCACCCCCGACAAGATCGAAATCCGCAAGTTCGACCCGGTGGTTCGCAAGCATGTCGTCTACAAGGAAGCGAAGATCAAGTAGTTTCCGGCCGGCGGGCGGTCAGCAGCGCCCGGGCCGGCGCCGGATAGCCCTCGATGGTCCGCGAGGGGTCTTTCCGGTCCAGCGCCTCATCCAGCGAATCAAAAGGCATCCATTCGGTCCTGCGCTGCTCCCGGGGCGTGGTGACGCTGCGGTCGAGCAGTTCGATTTCCGCAAATCCGCAGCGTTGCAGCCATCTTTCCAGCGTTGCCAATGAAGGCAGAAACCAGACCCTGGGCATCCGCGCATATCGCTCCGCCGGCGTCAGGCTGTAGCCTTCGCCGCCTTCCACATAAAGGGTTTCCAGCACCAGCTCGCCGCCGGGGCGCAGACTTTCGCGCAATTGCAGCAAATGATCGAGCGGCGAGCGGACGTGATACAGGACACCCATGGAAAAGGCCGTATCAAAATACTCGCTGTTAGCGGGAAAACGTGCGAAGGCCATGGGCAGCACATGGCAATTCGCCTCGGGCGCAAAGTGTTTCAGGGCGTGGAATTGCATGACGTAGGGAATATGCTGGTCGATGCCGATGACCTGGGCGGCCCGCCGTCCAAGCATGCGGAAACCGTAATAGCCGTTGCCGCAGCCCACATCGAGTACCCGGCGCCCCGCCAGGGATGCGATGCGGCCGTCGAGCCTGGCCCATTTCATCTCGCTGCGCCATTCGCTGTCGATGGCGATGCCGAAAATTTCAAAAGGCCCCTTGCGCCAAGGCAGGAATGCCTTGAGGCGACTGCGCAACTCATCCCTGGCGGCTTTGTCGCAATCCGTCGCGCTGCCGATGCGCACCCCGTCGCTGAAATCCACCCCGGAAGGCGCAATTCGCGGCAATTGCGCCACCAGTTCCCGCCAGCGGCGGAAATCTCCGTGGCGGATTCGGTCCAGGCTTTCCCGGGACAGGAAGTCCGCCAGTCCCGCCAGCGAGCCGCCATGGAGTTGGTCGAGCAGACTCTGGTAGTTCATGGAATCTCCAAAGAGATTCTGCGACTGCGCTGCGCTCCGCGCGGAATGACGGCAGTGGCGTTCATCGAGAACCCGGTTTGAACGCCACCAGAGATGCGAAATTGAAGCACTGGAACCAGGGCTCCACCGGGGCAAATCCCGCCCTCGCCAGCCGGGCCCTGTGCGCGCCGAGGCTTTCCGGCAGCAGCACCTTTTCCAATGCCGCGCGCTTGCGGCTGATTTCCAGTTCGCTGTAGCCCATGTCCTGCTTGAATTCGTGATACATGTCGATGTATAGCGCATCGAGCCGCGGATCATCCACCAGGATCTTTTCCGACAGGATCAGCACGCCGCCATCCGTCATGCCCTGAAATATGCGGCGCAGCAATGGCTCCCGGTCCACGGGATCGATGAACTGCAGGGTGAAGTTGAGGATCGCCACCGAAGCCCCGGCGATTTCGCATTCGCGAATATCTTCATGGCGGCATTGCACCGGGCCGCCGCCGAGACTGGGGAGACGCGCTTCGAGGGCATCGAGCATGGGCCGGGAGTTGTCCACGGCGACGATTTCGCAGGGCCGGCTTGCCATGCGCCGGGCAATGACGAGACTCGCGGCGCCCAGGCTGCAACCGAGATCGTAAATGCGCGTTCCCGGCTGATAATGCTTCTCCGCCAGGGAAGCGCTCATGGCGATGATGGTGGTGTAGCCGGGCACCGAACGGTGGATCATGTCATCGAAGACCGCGGCCACCTTTTCGTCGAAGACGAAGTCGCCGGGCAGCATGTTGCCGGCATAAAGCCGGTCTCTCGGCGGCTGCGTCATGAGGGCGCCTTGCAGTACAGCAAATCCCGCACCTCGTGCCCAAGCCGCCTGCCGCGCAGTTCAAAGCGCGTAATGGGTCTTGCCGGGTCTTCCCAGCAGCCTTCGCCGAAACGATTGCGGAATCCCGGAATCGCGTCCATGACCGCCATCATCGATTCGAGATAGGGCGGCCAGTCGGTGGCGAGGTGGACTTCCCCGCCGGGTTTCAGCCGGCTGAGCACGAGTTGCATGAATCCGTCCCGCACCAGGCGGCGCTTGTGGTGGCGCTTGCGCGGCCAGGGGTCGGGGAACAGGATGAGCACGCGGTCGATGGATTCTTCGGCAAGATTGTCGCGGAACACTTCCACCGCGTCATGGCAGATGAGCCGGATATTGCCCAGGCCGTGCTCCACAATGCCCTGGAGCACCCGCCCCGCGCCGGGCTGGTAGACGTCGATTCCGAGGAAATTGGTCCCTGGCTGCTCCCGGGCCATTTGCAGCAGGGATTCGCCGGAACCGAAGCCGATCTCCACGGTCAACGGCTGTTCGTTCGGGAACAGCCGCTCGATTGCCAGGGGGCCGGGCTGAAAGCGGACCACATACTTTTCGGAGTGCCGCTCAAGCGCCCGGCGCTGGCCGCCGGTGATTCGTCCGGAGCGAATCACGTAACTGCGAACCGGTCGGGTTGCCGGCATGGAATCGGGCGCGCTCACAGAGGCGGAAAGAAGGTTCCGGTTTCCGGCGATGAGGCGCTGGCGTACAGCCTGCGCGGCATGCGGCCGGCAAGAAAGGCTTCCCGGCCCGCCGCCACCGCCTTGTTCATTGCCGCCGCCATGAGTACCGGATCCCTGGCTTCGGCGATGGCGGTATTCATCAGCACGCCCGCACAGCCGAGTTCCATGGCGATGCTGGCGTCGGAGGCGGTTCCCACGCCGGCGTCGACGATGATCGGCGTGGTGGCGTTCTCCAGAATCATGCGGATATTGTAGGGATTGCGGATGCCGAGCCCCGAACCGATGGGCGCGCCAAGCGGCATCACCGAAACACAGCCGATTTCCTCAAGCTCCTTCGCCACCAGCGGGTCGTCGCTGGTGTAGACCATCACGTCGAAGCCGTCCGCCACCAGCGCGCGCGCCGCCTTGAGGGTTTCGGTGACATTGGGAAACAGGGTTTTCCGGTCGCCGAGCACTTCGAGCTTGACGAGCTTGTGGCCATCGAGAAGTTCCCGGGCCATCTTGCAGGTGCGCACCGCGTCCCCGGCGTTGTAGCAACCCGCGGTATTGGGAAGAATCGTGTAGCGCTCGGGGGAAATGACATCGAGCAGGCTCGGTTCGCCGCTTTGCTGGCCGAGATTGACACGGCGAATGGCCACGGTGAGGATTTCCGCGCCGCTGACTTCCAGCGCAGCGCGGTTCTGCTCGAAATCGCGATACTTGCCGCTGCCGATGATCAGTCGGGACTGGTAGCTGCGCCCCGCGATCAGCAGGGGGTCATCCGCAGCCTGGGTCATGATGTTGATGTCAGCCTCCTCCGATGGCCTGAACGATTTCCAGTGTATCACCGCCGGCGAGCAGGGTTTGCCCGAATTCGCTCCGGGGCAGGATTTCGCCGTTCAACTCCAGCGCGATCCTGCGATCCGCCATGCCGAGTTCGGCCACAAGCTGCGCCACGGAAAGCGGCGGCGCCAATTGCCGGGTTTCGCCGTTTACGGTCAGTTCCATACCAGCCGACTCATGCCCGGAACGATTACCGGTTCAGCGCGAAAACGCCAAGACACAGCCATCCGGCGAGAAAGGCGAGCCCGCCGACGGGAGTGATCGCCCCGAGCCAGCGAATGCCGGTGAGCGCCAGCACGTAGAGACTGCCGGAGAAAAGCACGCTGCCCGCGAGGAACAGGTAGCCGCTCGCCCGGGGCAGTGCGGCGGAGGGAAATTGCAGGCTGAGCAGGGCGACGCCGAGCAGGGCCAGCGCATGGTAGAAATGGTATTGCACCGCGGTCTGGAAGGTGGCCATGAGTTCCGCGCTGAGCCGCGCCTGCAGCCCATGGGCGCCGAATGCGCCGAGAGCCACAGCGAGAAATCCGTTGCCGGCGGCGAATAGCAGCAGGAGATGGCTCATGTTCCGGTGCGGCCCGTCCCGGAAGCCGACCTTCCGGCGCGACTGATGGGGTTGCGGGAGATCAGGCGGACAACTGCGCCTTGATCCTGTTCATGGCGTCCTTCTCGATTTGCCGCACGCGTTCGGCGGAAATGCCGTACTCCGCGGCAAGATCGTGCAGGGTCGATTTGGCGTCATCGAAGAACCAGCGCTTTTGCAGAATATCGCGGCTGCGATCATCGAGCCGGGAGATGGCATGGCGCAGGGATGCGCCGGAGACTTCCTTCCATTCCGACTCTTCAAGCTGAATCGCCGGGTCGGCGCCCTGGTCCTCAAGATAATTCGCCGGCGCCCGGTAGTCATCGTCGTCGGAGTTTTCCGGATCGGCGTCGAAGGAGCGGTCATAGGCGCTCATGCGCCCTTCCATCTGTCTGACCACTTTCGCGTCGACGCCAAGGTCATCGGCAAGGGCCTGGGCTTCCTCCTGATTGAGCCAGCCGAGCTGTTTCTTGGAAGAGCGCAGATTGAAGAACAGCTTGCGCTGGGCCTTGGTGGTGGCAATCTTGACGATGCGCCAGTTGCGCAGGATGAACTCGTGCATTTCCGCGCGAATCCAGTGCACCGCGAAAGACACGAGCCGCACCCCCACATTCGGGTCAAAGCGCTTGACCGCCTTCATCAGGCCCACATTGCCTTCCTGAATCAGGTCCGCCTGGGACAGGCCATAGCCGGAGTACGTTCTGGCGATATGCACCACAAAGCGCAGATGGGCAAGCACGAGCTGGCGCGCGGCTTCCACATCGTCCTCGTAGAAATACTCCCGGGCAAGTTCGCTCTCCTGCTCGGGAGACAGCACCGCGACATTGTTCACGCTGGCGATATAGGCGGTCAGGTCCCTTCCGGGGCTGACCGGCCAGACCGTCTGCAATGCTGTGGATGCGCTTGCGCTCATATTCTGGTTGCTCTCGATTTTTTCGGCTTTGGCTTCCGCAAAATCGCCGGTTTCGGGCCGCTTGGCTTCGCCGCTTCGCGAACCGGCGCGAATCTTGTGCGATTTACGCAGCAATGTCAAGGCCTTGCGAAATTCTTCAGCAATTCTCATTATGGCAATGGGCGCGCTCGTATCAGTCATCCTGCGCGCAGTCGCAGGATCTCATCGTGTGGCCACTGCAAGAGATTCTGCGACTACGCTTCGCTTCGCGCAGAATGACATGAAGGTTGGAGCGCCAAAATGAGAATTGCTGGAAATTCTTTGACGCAAAACCATCGCCAGTTATTACGTCATATATGGACAATCCGGATGATTTCAAGTTCCGCGGCCCAATCACTCGCTGAACAGCGCCTCGACGAAATCCCGGGCGGCGAATGGACGCAGGTCTTCCGCCTGCTCGCCGATGCCGATGAAGCGCAGGGGTATGCCGAATTTTCTGGCGATGGCGAACACCACGCCGCCCCGGGCGGTGCCGTCCAGCTTGGTCAGCACAATGCCGGTGAGCGGGGTGTTCTCATGGAAGCGTTCGGCCTGGTTGACCGCGTTCTGGCCCGTGGTGGCATCGAGCACGAGCAGTATTTCATCGGGGATGCCCGCGTCCTGCTTGCCTAGCACGCGCGCGATCTTCCCGAGTTCGCGCATGAGATTGTCGCTGGTGTGCAGGCGGCCCGCGGTATCGGCGATCAGCACATCGACCCCTTTCGCCCTGGCGGACTGCCAGGCGTCGAAAATCACCGCCGCGCTGTCGGCGCCGGCGGCCTGGGCCACCACGGGAACCCGGTTGCGCTCGCCCCAGGCCTGCAATTGCTCCACCGCGGCGGCGCGAAAGGTGTCGCCGGCGGCGAGCATTACCGAATGCCCCTGGCCCTGCAGCCGCCGGGCCAGCTTGCCGATGGTGGTGGTCTTGCCGGCGCCATTGACGCCCACCATGAGAATGACGAAAGGCCGCCCGGAAGCGCCGATGGAAAGCGCCTGTTCGCAGGGTAGCAGGAGGTTGGTGAGTTCCTCCTTGAGCGCGGCAATGAAGGCCTCGCCATCGGCAAGCCCGCGCCGATCGAGTTTTTTCCGCAGGCCCTCGATTACCGCATCGGTGGCCTCAAGGCCCACATCGGCGGACAGCAACCGGGTTTCGACTTCTTCGAGCAATTCCTCGTCGATCCGGCTGGCGCCCCCGGCAAGCGAGGCAAGCCCTTCCCGCAGGCGCGAACCCGTCTTGCCCAGGCCCCGCCGCAGGCGCGAGAACAATCCGCCACGGCCCGGCGCCGGCGTTCCCGGGCCGGAAGCGGCGGCGGTTTCATCCATGGCTGATTCCTCGAATTCGGCGGCGGGCTATGCTATCACCACCCCCGCCCGGCGACCAAAGCGGGTCAGGCGATCTTGAAGCAAAGGCAAACATGAAAACACGGCGAAAATCCGGCATTGGCACATTGCGCATCATCGGCGGCGAATGGCGCAGCCGCGTATTGCGCTTTCCCGCAGTCGACGGCCTGCGCCCCACGCCGAACCGGGTCAGGGAAACCCTTTTCAACTGGCTGCGCGAGGAGATTCGCGACAAGACCTGTCTCGACCTGTTTGCCGGCAGCGGCGCCCTGGGATTCGAAGCCCTGTCCCGGGGCGCCGCCCGGGCGATTCTCATCGAGCGCAACGCCGCCGCCTGCCGGGCGCTGGCGGAAAATGCCCGCCTGCTGCAGGCGGAAAAAGCGGACATCCGCCACAGCTCCGCCTGGGACTGGCTGCGCCAGACGCGGCAGGCGCCCGCCAGCATCGACCTGGTATTCCTCGACCCGCCCTTCGCCGGCGGCCTGCTGCCCAGGGCCTGCGAAGCCATCGAGCAAAGTGCCCTGCTGGCCCGCCCCGCACTGATCTATCTCGAAGCCGACGCCGAAATCACCGGGCGGCAACTGCCGGACAACTGGCGCATCCGGAAAACCGCCACAGCCGGTGATGTGCGCTACTTCCTTGCCCGCCGCGAATGACCGGCAGCCGGTTTGTTAGCGATTCGGCGATTGGCTAGAATGCCGCTGAATCCGCAGCTTTTGCCGCCATGAAAATCGCTGTTTATCCGGGCACTTTCAATCCCATCACCAATGGGCATAGCGACCTTGTGGAGCGCGCTGCGCGCCTGTTCGACGGAATCATCGTCGCCGTGGTGGACGCCAATCTGAAGACGTCCAATTCGCTGTCGGTGGAAACCAGAATGCATCTCGCCCGGGAAGTGCTCGGGCATCTGGACAATGTGGAAGTGCGCAGCTTTGACAATCTGCTGACGAAATTCGTCGAGGAATGCGGCGCCAATATCATCCTCCGGGGGTTGCGCACCGTGGCCGACTTCGAGTACGAGTTCCAGCTTGTGGGAATGAACCGGGTGCTTGCGCCGAATATCGAGACGGTTTTCCTCGCCCCGGCCGAACATCTCTCCTATATCTCCTCCACCCTGGTGCGGGAAATCGCTTCCTACGGCGGTGACATTTCCAGTTTCGTGCATCCGGCGGTGGCCGAAGCCATTGGCGGACGGTGATAGCGAATTCCTGCGGCGCAAGCTCCTAACGCTGGCAAGCCGGGCAGAACACCGTGGCGCGCTGGCCGAGGCGCCGCTCCCGCAAACTGCCCCGGCAATGGGGGCATTCCTCGCCGCCGCGACCGTACACATGCAATTGCTGCCTGAAATAGCCCGGCCTGCCGTCGCCGCCGCTGAAATCGCGCAAGGTGGTGCCGCCGGCGCCGATGGCCTTGCCGAGTACGGCGCGGATCGCCCCGGCGAGCCGCCGGTAGCGCGGGGCTGAAATCCTGCCGCAGGCCCGCGCCGGGTGGATGCCGGCAAGAAACAGCGCTTCGCAGGCGTAGATATTGCCCACACCCACCACGATGCGGGAATCCATGATGAAGGGTTTTACCGCGGTTCTGCGGCCCCGGCTCTTGCGGTAGAGCAACTCGCCGTCAAAATTCCCGCCCAGCGGTTCCGGGCCCAGATCCCGCAGCAGGGGATGCTCGCCGGCTCCGGCCGGCTGCCAGAGCAGGCTGCCGAAGCGGCGCGGGTCGGTGTAGCGCAGCACCTTGCCGTTGTCGAATACGAGGTCCACATGGGCGTGTTTGCCGGGTGGCTCTTCAGCAGGCGCGATCCGCAGGCTGCCCGACATACCCAGATGCGCGAGCAGCACTCCCCGGGAACATTCGAAGAGCAAGTACTTGGCGCGCCTGCCCACCGAAGTGAACCGCTGCCCCGGCAACGCTTCCCCCAGGGACTCGGGAACCGGCCAGCGCAGGCGCGGCTCCCGCACGACGATCCGGAGGATTTTCCGCTGGAGTACATGGGGCGACACGCCCCGGCGGGTGGTTTCGACTTCGGGTAATTCAGGCAAACCGGGCTCCAGGGACTTGTGGGTGTCCCATCTCGAATAGGTGTCCCAGTTATAATGCCGCCCCATGTCCAAGGCAAACCCCGGCCTGCGAATCGGCATCGACGTGGGCGGCACTTTTACCGATTTCCTCTGCGTGCGCAGCTCCGCTGGCGCCGCCAGCGAACTGTCGGTTTACAAGATTCCCTCCACGCCCGACGCCCCCGAGCGCGCGGTGCTGAAGGGGCTGGCGGAGCTTGGCCTTGCCGAGCAACCATTGCAACTCGTCCATGGCAGCACCGTGGTGACCAATGCCCTGCTGCAAAGGAAAGGCGCCCGCACGGCCTTTGTCACCAACCGGGGTTTTGGCGACATGCTGACCCTGGCGCGGCAGACCCGGCCCGAGTTGTACGCCCTTGAATGCGAGCCGCAAACGCCGCCGGTTCCCGCCGAACTCTGTTTCGAGACCGGCGGGCGGGTTGCCGCGGACGGCTCCACGATTGAAGCGCTCACCGCGGACGACATCAGCGCTCTCCTGGAAAGCCTGCGCGGAGCGGCCCCGGAATCAGTGGCGATCAACCTGCTGTTTTCCTTTCTCGACCCGGCCCACGAAGCCGCTATCGAAGCCGCGATTCGGGCGGCGCTGCCGGATGTTTTCGTTTGCCGGTCCTCCCGGATATTGCCGGAGTACAAGGAATACGAACGCGGCATGGCGACCTGGCTCAATGCCTTTCTCGGGCCGGTGGCAAGCGGCTATCTGCGGCGCCTGCAAGACGGTCTCGATCGCCTGCCGGCAGGGTCTTCGCTGCAGGTCATGCAATCCAGCGGCGAAACCATCAGCGCCGCAGGCGCGGCGGACTCCGCGGTGAAACTGCTGCTTTCCGGCCCGGCGGGAGGTCTGGCGGCGGTGGAGTATCTGGGGCGCCAGCTCGGCGAGCGGCGGCTGATCAGTTTCGACATGGGCGGCACTTCCACCGATGTCGCCCTGCTGGACGGACCCATCAGCATCACCAGCGAAGGCCGGCTTGGGGATTTTCCGGTTTCAGTGCCCATGGTGGACATGCATACCATCGGCGCCGGCGGCGGCTCGATTGCCTGGGTGGACAGCGGCGGCATGCTTCAGGTGGGCCCGGAATCCGCCGGGTCCGACCCGGGCCCGGCGTGCTACGGCAAAGGTGGGATCAGGGCCACAGTCACCGACGCAAATCTGCTTCTTGGCAGGCTCCCCGCGGGGTCCCCCCTCGCGGGAGGGCTGGAACTCGATATCGAACTCGCCCGCAAGGCTGTGGGACGCCTTGCGGCAAGTGTCGGGCTCGACGTGGATGCCACGGCCCATGGCATCATCCGCATCACCAATGAACACATGGTGGAAGCGATCCGCCGCATTTCGGTCAACCGCGGCCACGACCCGGGCGAGTTCCTGCTCGTCAGCTTCGGCGGCGCCGGCGGCCTGCACGTCTGCGCACTCGCCGAAGCCCTGGGCATCCGCCGCGCTGTGGCGCCGGTTTACGCCGGCGTGCTGTCGGCGCTCGGCATGGCGGTGGCGAGCCAGGGCCGGCAATTCTCGTGCAGCTTGCAGCGTTCCACCGAACGCGACCCCACAGCGCAGATCGAGCGGGAACTCGCACAATTGCTGGAACTCGCGGAAAGTGAATTTGCCGGGGAAGGGCTCGACACCAGCGCCATGCAAACCCGATTCAGCGTCGACCTGCGTTACACGGGGCAGTCGTACACGCTGAACCTGCCCTGGACGGGCTGGGAAGACTCACTGACACAATTCCACCAACTGCATCGCCGCCGCTACGGCTACGCGCTGGAAGCGCCCGCCGAGGCGGTGAACGTGCGATTGCGGGCGTGGTTTTCCGGCGCCGGCTTCGACCTGCCGCTCGCCACGCCTGATACCGGCGCGCAATCAGAACTCGCCAGACAACTCGGCGCAGGCAAAACCATCACCGGCCCCGCCACCCTGCCGGAGTACGCCTCGACAACCTGGGTCGGCGCATCCTGGCGCGCCCATCAGGACGATTTTGGCAATTTGTTCCTGGATTTCGCCGATTAGCCGGGACAGCATGAATCGCCATAGCCCGAAAGCCCGCCAGCGCTTGTCGGCAAGCCAGGCAATTTCCCGGAAGCGATCATTCTCTTGTCAAGACTGAAGATTGCAGTTGCCTTGCGGTTTGCGGCGATGGCGAGATGCAAGGCGGCGTCTGATTTCAAACCGGTCTCGAAATTGCAAAGCCATTCCCGGGCCGAGTTGTAGTCTTTCCGGTCTGAACGGAGCTGTCGGGTGGTTGCTTCGTGACGACCGTCCAGCTATCGGTCGAGGAAGCTTTTTTCGCTTAGTTTTGATGCGACGGAGGCGATGCGTTGGAAGTCGCGGTCGTGGTGGAACAGCGTTAGTCGGTTTTCGATGGCGCACTGTGCAATCAGGCAGTCAATGCTTGAGCGAATCGTCAATCCTTTCTTTTTGCAGTCGAAAAATATGCGTGCCGCCGCCGCGTGGCTGGCGACTGGCTGTTTGGAATCCACAAACCGCTGGCCGATGAAGTATTTCTCAAGCCGCCGGTAGGATCTTTGGTCGCGGGCGCCCTGCAGGATTTCCATAAGGATGAGCGGAGTGATCGCAATCGCAAGCTCGTTGGAGAGGATGTCTCGAAGAAAATCCACATGGGGCACGGCGCGGCCCTGGATGTATGCTATCCAGACCGAGGTATCCACCAGGTACATCGCAGTTACTCGCCTGTTTGCCGCAGCGCCTTGTGGTCATAATCTTCGTCAATCAGATAACTGCCCTCAAGCTCCCGCAGATCAAGTCGCTTTCGGTTCGATACAAACTCCAGCAGCGCCTGGTGGACCAGCGCCCTCTTCGTTTTGATCCGGCTCAATCGTTGCGCTTCCCGCACCAGCTTCTGATCGAGTTCAATGTTGGTTCTCATCAATCTACACCTTTGTATGTGTATTTGAATGTGTATATCTGCCTTTCATTCTATTGTCAACATTCCGGCGCGATTCGCTGAATCGGGAGTCAGTCATTCCAGACTTTCTGCCATTCTTCGAATTCCGCGGGTTTGAGGCGTAAGCCGGCGATTCTTCCTTCGTGCAGGGCGAGGAGTTCGCGTTCGGCGTGTTCGCGGAATAATTCGGCGTCTTCGGCAGGGATGTATCGCTCAATCCATTCGCGGAGG
>JAJDVS010000084.1 GCA_022825945.1 Pseudomonadales bacterium | reverse complement strand
GATCAAGGTCAAGGAGCAGGATTTTCTCAAGGCCACCCAGGGCACCTTCAAGCTTGGCATCAAGTTCGAAAGCTGGCGCGACGTCAACGAGGACTACATCCATTCCTTCGGCTGGACCGGCAAGGACAGTTGGGCCGCGGGCTTCCAGCATTTCTGGCTGAAGGGCCTGAAGATGGGCATCGCCCGCGAGTTCGGCGAGTATTGCAACGAATGGGCCGCCGCGGTGCAGAACAAGTTCGCGGTAATGCCGAGCCAGGGCCTGAATTACGCCTACCACATCGACGCATCGCTGTACGCGAAATTCCTGCGCGGCCTCGCCGAGGAACACGGCGCGGTGCGGCGGGAAGGCAAGATCGAATTCGTCGAACAGGATCCGGACACCGGCCACATCACTGCTATCCGCCTGCAATCCGGGCAGGTCATCGAAGGCGACCTGTTCATCGATTGCACCGGCTTCCGCGGCCTGCTGATCGAGCAGACACTGAACGCCGGTTACGACGACTGGAAGCATTGGCTGCCCTGCGACAGCGCCATCGCCTTGCAGACCGAATCGGTCGGCGAACCGATCCCCTATACCCGCTCGATCGCCCGCGAAGCCGGCTGGCAATGGCGCATTCCCTTGCAGCATCGCGTCGGCAACGGCGTGGTTTTCAGCGGCAGACACTGGAGCGCCGACGAAGCGACCCAGAAGCTCCTGGACAATGTCGAAGGCAAGGTGTTGACCGAACCGCGGGTCATCCGCTTCAACGCCGGCCAGCGGCGCCGGCACTGGTACAAGAACTGCGTCGCCATGGGCCTGTCATCGGGTTTCATCGAGCCGCTGGAATCGACCAGCATCCACCTGATCCAGCGCTCGATCATCCGCCTGATGCAGATGTTCCCTTACGACGGCATCCGCCAGCCCGACGTCGAGGAATTCAACAACCAGATGAAGTTCGAGATCGACAACGTGCGCGATTTCATCATCCTGCATTACCACGTCACCAATCGCACCGACACGCGCTTCTGGCGTCAGTGCCGCACCATGGACATCCCCGATTCGCTGAAACATCGTATCGAGTTGTTCAAGCAGGCGGGGCGCGTGTTCAAGATACCGACCGAACTGTTCGGCGAGAATTCCTGGATCCAGGTGATGCTCGGCCAGGGACTGCTGCCCGAACAATATCATCCGATCGTAAACATGATGAGCGAAGAAGAGTTACAGCGATTCCTGACCGGCATTCACGGCTCGGTCGAAAAGCTGGTCGGCCAGCTTCCTTCGCACCAGCGTTTTATCGACCACTACTGCAAGGCGGCAACGCCTGTATAGCTTTCCTCTCTCATCCACGCCCCTGGCCGCTCGATTTCGTTGAATATTCGCCTCAACCGATCAGCGGGGCGCGGCGATAGCGAATTCCTGTGGCGCAGGCTCCCTGTGTGCTATAGCCCAGCCTTGATTTCCGCAAGAAAGTCTTCGGCGAAGCGTTCGAGCTTGACCGCGCCAACACCGTTGATTTCGGCGAACTCGGCCCTGGTGCGCGGCTGTCTTCGCGCCATGTCGATCAGGGTCCTGTCGGCAAAGATGACATAGGCCGGGACTTCCTGTTCCCTCGCAAGCTGCAGCCGCAGTTCCTTCAACCTTGCGAGCAGTTCGTTCTCCGAATCGCTCAATGGCTGGCCGCCTTCGAGTTCGCGCTGCTTGCGGGCGGCTTTCGCGCCACCCGGGAGCATGGTGTCCTTGCGATAGAAAAACGCGCCTTCCCCTTTCGCCAGCGCACGTCCCTTGGGGGTGATGCGGATGCCGCCATAACCGGCGATATCGATGCTCAGAAATCCCGCAGCCACCATTTGCCGCAGAAAAGAGCGCCATTCATTGGCTTTGCGCCCGGCGCCGGCGCCGAAGCATGACAGCCGATCATGGCCAAAGCGCCGGGTCTTGTCGGTATCGGCGCCCCGCAATACGTCGATCAGATGCGCCGCGCCAAAACGCTCGCCGGTCTGCCGCGCCGTTTGCAGGAGCTGGCGCGCTTCCTCGCTGCCGTCGGCGCGTTCCGCGGGTTGCAGGCAGGCGTCGCAGTTGCCGCAGGCTTCGATGCTCTCGCCAAAGTATTCCAGCAGGCTGGCCCGGCGGCAGGTGGGCGCCTCGCAGTAGCCAAGCAGGGCGTCAAGCCGCTTGTGTTCCCGGCGGCGGCGCTCGTCTCCGGCCTCTTCATTCTCGATGAATTGCCGCCGCATCCTGATGTCTTCCAGACCATAAAGCATGCAGGCTTCCGCGGGTGCGCCGTCCCGGCCGGCGCGGCCGATTTCCTGGTAATAGGCTTCCACGCTGGAAGGCAGGTCGGCATGAAATACATAGCGCACGTCGGCCTTGTCGATACCCATGCCGAAGGCGATGGTGGCGACGACAATCACGCCGGACTCCGTCATGAAGACATTCTGGTTGGCCTCGCGCTGCTCCGGGCTCATGCCGGCATGATACGGCAGCGCCCGCAGCCCCTTGCCGGCCAGCATCGCCGCGCACTCTTCGGTTTTCCGCCGCGACAGGCAGTAGACGATCCCGCTTTCGTTTGCGCGGCCTGCCACAAAGTCTGCGAGCTGGCGCTTCCAGTCGCGCTTCATGGTTACGGTCAGACGGATATTGGGGCGATCGAATCCCAGCACATGTTGCTCCACCCTTCCCGCAAACAATTGCGCCGCGATGTCGTTGCGGGTGATTTCATCCGCGGTGGCCGTCAGCGCGACAATGGGCGCTCCGGGAAACAACTGCCGCAGGCGGCCGAGGTCCGCGTACTCCGGGCGGAATGCCGGCCCCCACTGGGAGATGCAATGGGCTTCGTCTATGGCGAACAACTTGACCGGCAGGCGCGTCAGGGCCGCGAGCATGCGTTCGGTCATCAGCCGCTCCGGCGCCATGTAGAGCAGTCGCGTTTGGTCTGCGACCGCCCGCTTCCAGGCAGCCACGTTCTGTTCCCGGCTATTGCCGGAATGGATGCCTTCGACAGGAACTCCCGCAAGTCTGAGCGCCGCCACCTGGTCCTGCATCAAGGCCACCAGGGGAGAGACCACTACGGTGAGCCCGTCGAGCAGCAGCGCGGGAATCTGGAAGCAAAGCGATTTGCCCGAACCCGTGGGCATCACCGCCAGCACATCGCGACCGGCAAGCAGGGCGTTGATTACCGCTTCCTGGCCGGGGCGGAACTCGCTGAAACCAAAGGTTTCCCGCAACATGCGCCGGGCCGCGGGTTCGTCCGGGTCCGGGCCTGCGAGGTCGATTGCGGATGGGAGGCTGGCTGACATGGACGCAAAATTCTTTTGTGAAACTGCTGGATTCGTGAGACCCCGGGCTATTCCGCGCTGTCGGGGGTCTCCCGCAGGCGCAAGCCGCAATGAACGCATTTGCGCGAAAACGGATTCAGCACGATGCTGCGAACGAAAAACTGCCGCCCGCAGCCGGGGCAGTTGCGCCGCGCCATATCCAGCGCGAACCCGAACCAGATCGCCATGTAGACGAGCATGAAAATGTCGATTTCGCGCCTTCCCTCAAGCAGCAGCCAGACACCCAGCATGTACACCGGCAGCGTCAGAAAGCAGACCATGAGCCGCGAGCGCGAGCGTTCGATCTGTTTCAGCGCCCTGGCCCTGGCGAGCCCGCTCTTGCGCGCGGCCTTGGCCCGCAGGCTTTCGCCGGATTTGCCTGGACCGCGCGGGGCTGTCATGGAGGCTCCTGGGGGCCGGGAAGAAGCAGCGGGCAGAGTATCCAAACCGCGTGGTGATGGCAAACTACTGATAGCCCCTGGCCTGCAGTTCGAACAGTTTGGCATATTGGCCGCCGGACTGGAGCAGGGACTTGTGGCTGCCCTGTTCCTGGATGCGGCCCTGCTCCAGGACAATGATGTGCTTGGCCATGCGCACGGTGGAGAAGCGGTGGGAGATGATGATGGAGATGCGCCGGGCGGTGAGTTTGCCGAAATGGGCGAAGATTTCCGCTTCCGCCCGGGCGTCGATGGCGGCGGTGGGTTCGTCGAGGATGAGCACGTCGGCCCTGGTGCGCATGAAGGCCCGGGACAGGGCGATTTTCTGCCATTGGCCGCCGGACAGTTCCTTGCCGTCCTTGAACCAGGTGCCGAGCTGGGTGCGATAGTCATCGGGCAGGTTGCGGATGAATGCGTCGGCCATGCCCTTGCCCGCGGCTTCGCGCACCTGGGGCTCGTTGTCGAGTTCCTCCACATCGCCAATGCCGATGTTTTCCCCCACCAGCAACTGATAGCGGGCGAAGTCCTGGAAGATGACGCCGATCTTGCGCCGCAGGGCGTCGATGTCCCAGCGGGACAGCTCGAGCCCTTCCAGGGTGATGCGGCCCCGGGATGGCGTGTACAGGCGGGTCAGCAGCTTGATCAGGGTGGTCTTGCCACTGCCGTTTTCTCCCACGATGGCAAGGCTTTCCCCCGGCCGGATATGCAGGCTGATATTGTCCAGCGCCGGTGCGCCGGCGCCGGGATAGGTGAAACTGACATTCTCGAAACGAACGCCGTCGCCCGGGTCCGGGCCGCCGGTCTCGTCGCCGGTGGGTTCCGGCACTTCGTGCTCCAGGTATTCGGTGAGTGTGGACAGGTAGAGATTGTCCTCATACATGCCGTTCACCGCGGTCAGGCTGCTGCTGACCGAATTCTGCCCGAGCCGGAACTGGGCGATGTAGGCGGTCATCTGGCCGATGGTGATGGCGCCGGCGATGGCGGAGAAACCCACCCAGCCATAGGCGAAATAGAACGCCGCGCTGGACAGCAGCCCCAGCAGATAGCCCCAGAAATTGCGCCGCAGCACGAGATTGCGGTCTTCCCGGTAGATATTGCGGAAGATGTTCACATAGCGTTGCAGAAAGAGCTTGCCGAGCTGCAGCAGTTTGACTTCCTTCACGCCGTCTTCCCGGGTCAGCACCATTTCCAGATAGAACTGCAGGCGGCGCTCGGGGGAGCGGCGGCGCATGATGCGGAAAGCCTCGCCGGAAAATCCCGCTTCGGCGACAAAGGCCGGCAGGCCGGTGAATACCAGCAACACCACAACCCAGGGCGAGAACTGGAACAGCCAGGCGCCAATGGTGAGCAGCGCAATCAGATCGCGAATCAGGTCGAAAGTCTTGATGACCAGTCCAAGCGGGCGGCTCGAAGCCTCGCGCCGGGCGCGCAGCAGCTTGTCGTAGTATTCGGCGTCCTCGAAATGGCTCAGTTCCAGGGTCATCGCCTTTTCGATGATCATCACATTGACGCGGTTGCCAAGCAGCACCTGCAGGATCGAGCGGCTGACCGTGGTGATGCGCTGGGCGCCGGTCATGAGCACCACAAGCCCGGCTTCCACCAGTACATAGAACAGGGCGTCGGAGCGCGCCGCGGCCAGCGCCTGCGCGTCTTCGGCGGCGATGGCCCCGGCTACCGCATCCACAAAAAGCCCGCCGACAAAGGCGATCGAAGCCGGCAGCACGCCATTGGCGATGGTCGCCGCCGCCATCAGCAGCGTCAGCGGCAGGCTGGTGTCCCGGACGATACGCATCGCCAGGGCGCTATAGCGGAAAACCGACAGGAATCTGCTAATCGGATTGGAAGGTGGTTCGGCCAAGGGCGTGGAATCTCAGGCGCCGATGGCGCGGCGGGCGAGAAAATTCTTCAGCGGAGAAGCGCGGTCGACGAGGTCAAGACCGGTGTTGCGCAGCCAGCGCAGCGGCAGCGGCTGGACGCCGAACAGCCGCCGCAGGCCTTCCACCGTCCATATCATCCCCAGATTGTCGCCCTTGCGCCGGCGCTGGTAACGGCGCAGCAGCACCGGGTCGTTCAGGCGCCTCCCGGCGGCAAGGCCGTTGCGCAACTCCTCCGCCAGCGCCGCAACGTCCCGGATGCCCAGGTTCACGCCCTGTCCCGCGAGCGGATGAATGGTATGCGCCGCGTCGCCCGCGAGAACGACGTTGTCCTTCACATAATCGTCCGCGTGCCGCTGGCGCAAAGGGAACCGGAAGCGCCGATCACACCATTCTACCGCGCCAAGACGGTGTTCGATGGCGGCGGCAAGACGCGCGCAAAACTGCTCATCCGGCAACCGCGCCAGCTCTTCCGCCTCGTCCGGCCGCGTTGACCAGACTATGGAGCTATGCCGAAATTCGCTTTCGTCGGCGGCAGCCAGCGGCAAGAAAGCCAGCGGCCCAGTATCGAGAAAGCGTTGCCAGGCCGTAAACTCATGGGGCCGCTCCGTCATGACCGTGGCAACCACCGCCTCCTGCTCATAATCCCGTTCCCGGCTCGATATCCCCGCCAACCGTCGAACAGCCGAGTTCCCACCATCCGCCCCCACCAGCAGACTCGCCCGCAATCTCCGCCCGCATTCGCCGGTCAGATTCGCCCCGGCCCCATCGCTTTCCAGCGCGGCGCTCGTGAAAGGCGACACGACAGTCAGATTCTCCTGCCCCCGCAACCGCTCATAAAGCCCCGCCAGCACAACGGAATTCTCGATGATCGTGCCCAGACTCTCCGCCCCCAGCGCCGCCGCCGAAAAATGAATCGACCCCGTCCCCTCCGCATCCCAGACCCGCATCTCCCGATAATCACAACAACGAACCGCCCGAACCTCGCTCCAGACCCCAACATCGACCAAAACCCGGCGCGAAAACTCATTCAAGGCACTGACCCGCGCGTCAAACCGCAATTCAGCCCCCTGAAAAGGCAACCCCCCCTCATCCGGCAACCGCCGCTCCACCAACGCCACACGCAAATCAAGCCCGTCCAGCAAACAGGCAAGCGTCGCACCGACAATCCCGCCCCCGGCAATTGCCAGATCGAACTTTTCCACTCCGCCATCCATGAATGCATTGTAACTTGTGAGTGACAGTCGAGCCTCTTGCGGGGAACGCATGTGTCGCAATGGCCGCAGACTTTCGTATCAATGCCCTGGCAATCGATCAGCCAGGGGCGCGGCGATAGCGAATTTTCGCTTTCGCGAATTCCTGCGGCGCAGGCTCCTAGACGCCGTCGGGAATCACCCCCGGGGTGATGAAAATCAGCAGTTCGGTGCGCAGGGTGTCGGTGATGCTGCGCTTGAAAAGCCAGTCGATGCCGGGGATGTCGCCGAGTATCGGGGTTTTTGACTCGGTGGTGGCGGCTTCCTCCCGGAATACCCCGCCGAGGACGATGGTCTCGCCGTCATCGACAAGGGCGCTGGTGATGACTTCGTTGGTATTGATGGATGGCACGCCGGAGGCCGTTGGCGAGACTGCATCCTGACGGATTTCGAGTTCCATGTTGATCTGCCCGTTGGGCGTGATGCGGGGCGTGACCCGGAGCAGCAGGACCGCATCCTCGAACTGGGTCACCGAACCGCCGGCGGCGCCCCCGGCCTGGGATTGATAGGGAATTCTCACGCCGGAGCGGATTTCCGCGGTGACCTTGTCCTGGGTGGTGACTTTCGGCCTGGCGATGATTTCGCCATAGCCGCTGCTTTCCAGCGCGGCGAGTTCGAGTTCGATGAGTTCGCTGCCGCCGCTGTAGCCGATGCTGAAACTGCTTGCCCTGGCCGCCATGCCGAGATCGATGGCGAGTTCGTCCTGCTGCCGCCCCGGGGCAATGCCCTGGTTGATGCCGTAGCGAATGTTGCGGCCCGCATCCGGAGTTCCCGCGGCGGCCCAGCGGACGCCGAAGTCCCGGGAATAGTCGGTGGAAACATTGACGATGCGGGCCTCGATCAATACCTGCCGCACCGCCACATCGAGGCTGGCGAGCAATTCCCGCATCGCCGCCAGATTCTCCGCAAGGTCCTGCACGATGATGGTGTTGGTGCGCACATCCACCGAGGCCGAACCCCTGGGTGAAAGCAGGCCGCGGCTGCCTTCGGCCACCGCGGCGCCCTCGCCGGCGCCGAGCATGAGTTCGAGCAGCACCGAGGCGTCCGCGTAATTGACTTGCAGCAGATCGGTAACCAATGGCGCCAACTCCAGCGCCTGACGGCCGGCTTCGAGTTCCCGCTGCCGTTGCAGGGCCATCTCCTCGGCGGTGGTGACGAACATCACATTGCCTTCCATGCGATAGGCCAGATTGCCCGCCCGCAGCACGAGTTCCAGCGCCTGCTCCCAGGCCACGCCATCAAGCCGCAGGGTGATGCTGCCGGCGACTGCCTCCCCCGCCACAAGATTGAAACCCTGGGCGTCGGCGAGGATCTGCAGGGCGGAACGGATGGGGATGTCCTGGAAGGAGAGGTCAATGCTTGCTCCGGCCTCGGGCGAATCAACGGGCTGCGCACCATCCGCCGGGGCGACCGCGGGATCGGTTTGCTGGGCTGCGACGGCGCTCGTGAGCAGGAAGCCGCAAAGCAGACAGTATGCCAATCGCTTCCGGGCGCCGAGCCATCCTGCGAAACTTGTATTCATCGATCTTCCTCCCGGGCCAGCAGGATTTCCCGGCTTTGGTCTGTGCCGTTGTCTCCCCGGCCCGATCCGAGCAACAGCACGCCGAGTTCTGAGATTCGCCTGATTCGGCTCCGGTTGCGGCCCAGGTCATCGCCGGGGCGCACCCGGTGTACCCTGCCTTCCGGATCGCGAATCAGCCCGCTCGGGCGCTGACCCTGTCTGAGCAGTCCCACGAATTGCAATTCATGCAGACCGTACTCCGCCAATGGCCAGGAGTGCCCCTGGCCGGCTTCGGCATCAGGCGATTTGCGGAAAGGGTTCCTTTCGGAGTCCGCGAGATAACGGAACGGTGCTATCTGATGTGTTTCGAAGGGGGTGTTGAAGTCCGGATTTTCCCCGGCGGCGCCGGCCTCCGCATCGGACAGGGGGCGATAGCGGTAGCTGCGGGCCTCCAAAACCAGTTCCAGGCCGCCTTCCGACGCCACCGTCAGGCTGAAGTCGTGGCTGCTGACGATACGGTCGAGTGAAGCCAGGCCGCCGAGGAAGGCGCCGATATCATGGTAGGCGCCGGTCAAACGGATTTCCATGGGTTGCTCCACATAATGCCGGGCTTCGCGCTCATCCGGCAGTTCGATCGACTTGAATTCGAGACCTCGGACAAGCCCGAGGGCGGAAACTTCACCCATCAGCGCGGGAGTCTCGCTTTCGTAGGGCAGTTGCCGCAGCATGCGCATGTAAGGCGCTTCGTTTTGCCGGGCCCACTCGCGATAGCGGTCCAGTTCCGCGGCGCCGGTGGTCAGGCGCTGCAGCTCTGTCCGCAGCCCTGCCGCCTCAGTTTCCAGCCCGCCTTCGCGTTGCTGCAGGCCACGCAGTGCCAGAAAGTAGGCACTGCCGAACAGCGCCATGGCGAGCAACAGGAGCAGGCAGGCCTGGACCGAGGCCGGCCAGTCGCCCATTCCCGCCGGCTCGCCCAATTCGCGCCAGTCAAATTCGTTCAATTCGCGGATGATCCCGGCGATTTTTCCCATGGTTTCAACTCCCGTCTCCAGCGAGCGGCAAAAAGAGGCTGAAAGCGAAATCGCCGCTGACGGCGGCAACGCTTTCCGCTTCCGCCACTCCCGCGAGTTCCACTTCCCCAAACAGCGGCGAGGCAGCCAGTTCGCGCATCAATTCCACAATGGCCGCCTGGGATTCGGCTTCTCCTTCTATGCGCAACTCGGCTCCGCTGCGGGCGATGCGGCGGTAGTGCGCCGCGTCCGGCAAGCTCCGGGCAAGCTGGGCGAGGATTTCCGCCGCCAGCGGACGGCTGCGCTGCAGTTGCTTGAGCACTTGCATATGCCGCAGGGTCTGCTCCTGCTCGCCCCGCAATCGCTCCGCTTCCGCGTTGCGGGCTTCGAGCCGGACGACCTCGAAGCGCAGACGCTGGTTCTCGGCGGTGCTGTCGGCGATGTTGACGCTGATTGCGCGATGCAGCAGCAACGACACCGCGCCGCATGCCAGCGCCGCAACCACGAGCAGCGCCAGAAACCGCCGGCGCCGCCGCTCGCGCCGCTGTTCGCGCCAGGGCA
This sequence comes from Pseudomonadales bacterium, assembly GCA_022825945.1. Classification (GTDB taxonomy): domain Bacteria; phylum Pseudomonadota; class Gammaproteobacteria; order Pseudomonadales; family Pseudohongiellaceae; genus UBA9145. Next base: position 6,811 of record JAJDVS010000084.1, on the reverse strand, counting down.
GCAGGTTAACCATTGGCGGGCCTCCGTCCATGAACGTCTCCCGCGATTGCCAGCCCTGCCGCAAGCAGCTGGGCCGGCGCCTCGTTTGCATTGCGCTCTTTTGCCTCTGCGGGGAATAGACCGGCGAGCGCCACCGGCAAGGCCAGCAATTGCCCGGCCTGTTCGGCCAGATTTCGCCCCACTGCGCCATCGCCCCAGAGCCACAGTTGGGCAATCCGGCCCGCCGGGGCGGGACGGGCAGAAGCGCGGAAAGCCTGCAATGCGTGGGCAAGCTGTCTGATGACGGCCTCGGCATAGGCCTCCGGACCCTGCCGCAGCGTTTCCCCGCCGTTGAACGGCCGCTCTTCGCAATGCAGCGAAGCACCGGCGGCCAGCACTTGCAGGCAGATTGCCGCCGGGGTGATTTCCGCAACAGCCACGGGCCCTCCCCGCTGCGTTCGAGGACTAATGTTCAATGCGCTTGCGCCCCGCGCTTTTTCTGCGGCGGAGACGGACGATTCTTCGCCTGCCGCATCTCGCTCGAACAGACCCAGGGCCCGCTCCAGGCCGTGATGCTCCACATCCACCGCGGCAGCCCGCAGCCCGCCCCGGGCCAGCGCCTGGGCTCGCATTTCCACCTGCTCGCGCCGGCACAGGGTCAGCAGCGCCTGACCGGCGCCATTCGCCGTCTGCCCCAGGCGACGGAAATCCATGCGCGCTTCCGCCAGCGGCCAGGGCGCCAGACGCTCGGCTTCGAGCAAAATCTGCGCTTCGAGTTCAGCGTCTGGCAAGTCAGTGTCCACCTCAAGCCGACGCTGCAAGACCGCCGAAGTCGGTACCGCGGCAACCGCGTCCTTCCCGACCATGCCTAGCGATTCCGCGGCTTCCCTGATCGCCGCGCCCACCGCGTCCACATCCCGTACATTCCGATTCACCACCGCTCCACCCGGCAGCGCCCGAATCGCATAATCCAGCGGCGCTCCGCCACCCCCCGACCAATGCGCCAGCTTCACCGCTCCCGCGCCGATATCCACCCCAATTCGCCCCCGGCCCCGCTCCAGGCCCAACAATTCCGGCAGCCAACTCAACATTCGAAAAGCCATGTTTTCACTCCAACAACCAAGGTTCCCCATAGGTGTAGTGCAAAAGAGCGGAACTTGCGTAGTTCATCGGAAAAATTCTTGCTTCGACGAGGAGATTCTGCGACTTCGCTTCGCTACGCGCGGAATGACGGGGGGCTTCGCCGCGCCCAAAATCATGAAAGTGGGATGCCGCAAGCCACTGCGGGATTTCCAGTTACAACAACTTCACACGCAATGCCCCACCTTGGAGCCTGCGCCGTAGGAATTCACGGCTGCAAATCCGCTCCCGTCCACGCCCCCGACCGCTCGATTTCGTTGCATATCCACCAATATTCGCCTCAATCGACCGGCCAGGGGCGCGGCGATAGCGAATTTTCGCTTTCGCGAATTCCTGCGGCGCAGACTCCTTGAGGTGTATAATCTTCCGGGAAGCGCCGCTCGGTTGTGAAATGACAGCGCGGCACGGGAATTCCAGTGGACGCCAGACTGAAACCGTATGTGAAGTGGGGTGGCCTGTTCGCCCTTGCCTGTGTTGCGGGCGTCTGCATGGTTGCTTCCGCCGCCTATCTGTACCTCGCGCCGCTACTTCCCTCCGCCGAGGATTACCGCCATGTGCAGCTCGAAACCCCCCTGCGCATCTACACCGCCGACCTGCGGCTGATCGACGAAATCGGCAACCGCCGGGATCCGGTGGAATACGAAGATCTGCCACGGGTGCTCATCGATGCGCTGATCGCCACCGAAGACGTGCGTTTCTATTCCCACCCGGGCGTCGATGTCCAGAGCCTGCTGCGGGGCTTTTACGGTTTCCTCACCGGCAACCGCCTCGGCGGCGGCAGCACCATCACCATGCAATTGGCGAACAATCTTTCCTTCGACAGCGACAACGTGTACATGCGCAAATTCAAGGAAATCTTCTTCGCGCTGCAGATCCAGCGCGAGTTGAGCAAGGAAGAAATCCTGACCCTGTATCTGAACACCATTTACTTCGGCTCCGGCGCCGACGGCATCGGCGCAGCCGCCTCGGTCTACTACGGCAAGGAAGTGAACGACCTCACCCTGGCCGAATCGGCCATGATGATCTCGCTGCTGCCCTGCCCTTCCTCCTGCAATCCCCTGGCGAATCCGGACCGGGCTCTCGACCGGCGCGAAACCCGCCTCGCCAACATGCGCAATGAGGGCATGATCGGCGAGGCGGAGTTTGCCGCGGCCAATGCCATGCCGGTTACCGCGGACCGGCGCAGCCGCGACATCGAAGTGCCGGCGCCATTTGTCGCCGAAATGGTGCGCCAGGAACTGTATGACCGCTACGGCGAGGATACCTACACCCAGGGGTTTGAAGTCATCACCAGTATCGACGGCGACAAACAGTTGCTTGCCAATGCCGCGCTGGTCAACGGGCTGGAGAATTATTATGACCGCCGCCACGGCTACCGCGGCCCCGGCGCCAACTATCCGCCGGACCTGATCGAGCCGGAAGCCCAATGGCTGCGCGAACTCGAAGGCGTGCCCACCTATGGCAACCAGCGCCCGGCCATTGTCACCGGCGTGCAGTCGCGGTCCTTCACCGCGCTGCTGCAATCGGGGGAAGTCATTACCGTGCCATGGGAAGGCATTCGCTGGGCCTATCAGTTCCGCAACCGCAATGAAGCCTGGCCTCCGCCCCAGGCCGCGGGAGATGTTGTGTCCGCGGGCGACCTGATCCGCGTGCGGGAATTCGAAGGCGAATGGCAACTCGGCCAGGTTCCCGATATCCAGGGCGCGCTGGTTTCCGTCTCCCCCGATGATGGCTCCATTCTGGCGCTGGTGGGCGGCTACGATTTTCGCCTCAGCCAGGTGAACCGCGTCACCACGCCCCGGCCTCCCGGGTCCAACTTCAAGCCCTTTCTCTATGCCGCGGCGCTGGCCAATGGCTACTCTCCGGCGAGCACCATCAATGACGCTCCCTTTACCCGGGGCGACTATCGGCCCGGCAATTACGAGAACAATTTCCTCGGCCCCATCACCCTGCGCCACGCCCTGCGGGAATCACGCAATGTGCCGGCGGTGCGGCTTTATGATCAGCTCGGCGCCGCCTCGGTGCTGCCTTATGTGGGCAAGTTCGGCTTTGACGCCGGGAACTTCCCCGGCAATGACCTGACCGTGGCGCTCGGCAGCCAGGATGTGCAGCCGCTGGAAATCGTCGCCGGCTACGCGGCCATCGCCAACGGCGGCTATCAGGTGGAACCATGGCTCCTGCGGCAGGTCGCGAACATTTCCGATGGCGTCGTCTACGCCGCCGAGCCCCCTTCGCTTTGCGAGGACTGCCAGGCCGGCAGTGGCGCTGCCATGCCGGCGGCGGAGCCGGGGCGCGTCATCGACGAGCGCATCGCCTTTATTCTCGGCTCGATGCTGCGCTCGGTCATTGAAGACGGCAGCGGCGCCCGGGTGCAGCGGGAAATCGGCCGTTCCGACCTGATGGGCAAGACCGGCACCACCAATGGCCCGCAGGAACTGTGGTTTTCCGGCTTCAACCGCAATCTGGCCACTACGGTTTTTGTCGGATTCGATCAGCCTGAACCACTCGGTGAAAGGGAACAGGGCGCCACGGTTGCGGTGCCCATCTGGATCGACTACATGAAACAGGCGCTGGCCGACGAACCGGAAGCCGCCCTGAGGCGGCCCGATGGCATCGTTGACCGGCTGGTGGACCGGGAATCCGGCGCACCGGCGATGCCGGGCGACCCGAATGCGGTATTCGAGTACTTCCTTGCGGAAAATGCGCCTGAAAACCATGCCGCACTGGCGCCCGGCAGCGATGCCGACGCTGGCGAACAGCCGCCGCTAAGCACCGAAACGATATTCTGAACGGATTGGCCTACTGCAGGCCGACCCCGCCCAGGGAGTCAGGCCTCAGACGCGACGGTCGCCGAAGCGCCGCTTGAAACGGTCCACCCTGCCGCCGGAATCAAGAATCTTTTGCTTGCCGGTGTAGAAGGGGTGGCACCTGGAGCAGACCTCTATCAGTATGTCCTTGCACAGCGTGGATTGGGTCTCGATCACATTGCCGCAACTGCAGGTCGCCTTGATTTGCGAATATTGAGGATGAATGTCAGGCTTCATGGAATGATGTTCCGATTAACAGCCGGCAAGCCCGAAATCCGGCCCACCGCTCCGAATGGCCGGGCATTCTAGCAAACTCCGCCAAACAAGCAAGCGCTGCGCCTGCTTCCCACCAGTAATTCCCATTATGGCAATGGGCGCGCCCACATCCGTCCTTCTGCGCGCAGTCGCGGAATCTCATCGCGTGGCCACTGCAAGAGATTCTGCGACTACGCTTCGCGCAGAAGACGTGAAGGTTGGAGCGCCAAAAGAGGATTGCTGAAACAGATCACGGCCTTGCCGGCGCCAGCACCGTTTTTCGCTGGGCTACTTGCAGGTCCATGTCCTGGCGCAGCCAGCAGGTGCGACGTTTGATCAGGGAACTGGAATCGGCGAAGTCTCGACAGACAATCTGCATCTGCTCGGGAGCGGTCGCATTGTGTTGGGCGACTTCGGCGCGGTTCGGCGCTCGCTGGCCCGTTCCGTTTTCCGGGATGGCCGCGCAGGCGGCGAACAGGATGGGCAGGGCGATGGCCGTCCCGAGGCGTGTTGCAATATTCATGATTGAAAACCTCCAGGCTGAGTGGTTGTGGATGCGCGCCGACCGCAGGTGGATGCCCCGCAAGGCGCAAGCGGACCTCCGGGGCGCGCCCTTGGCCGGTGCGCGGAGAAAGCCTAGGAAGGGTTTTCGGAAATTGCGTAATTTGCGGGGAAATTAATTCGAATCGACCTGTACAGGTCTTTCATCTCCCCGCGAAGTGACTCACCCAGACTTGCCATGTCTTCGCGAAGCTGCTTCTCCGAGGCCGCGAGATCGGCCTTGGTGGCCAGTGGGGCCACAGCCTCCTGAACAACGCAAACAACTGTTTCAGCCTGGGATCGGGGCATGCCGGTCAACTCCAGCCTCCGGGAAGCCGGGATGTTTCCTCCCAGGCATCCCCCCCCCCCCCCCCAACCTGTGCCTGCACTGCGCTCGCGAAGATATACCACGGCCAAGTGCATCTTGATGCCCGAAGCATCAATTTGCTAGCATCATTGTGTATCGGAGTTGCACATGCAGGGTCAATCACATGAGAACGACAATTACGCTGGAAGACGATGTCGCGGCGAAGCTGAAAGACCGCATGGCGCGGTCGGGGGCGAGCTTCAAGGAGACACTCAACGAAAACCTGCGGCGCGGTCTCGAGCAACCGACGGAAGACGAGCTTGCCAGGCCGTTTCGCGTTCGGCCCCGGCCCATGGGACTTCGCCCCGGAATCGAACTCGACAACATCGGCGGACTGCTCGACCTGCTCGACGGGCCCGTGCAACCCTGATGATTCTCGTGGACGCCAATCTGCTGCTGTACGCGTACAATCAGGACAGTCCGGGCCACGCGGTTGCCCGGGCATGGCTGCAGAGCGAGATTTCTTCCGGCAGGCCCTTGCGGCCGTCGCAAGCACCGACCGCGATTTCAACCGCTTCGACGGCATCAAGACGATCAATCCGCTTCTCTAGCCAGGTCCGACCGGGGCCTTCTCGTTTGTTTTTGTATCCACATCGGATACACTAGGCGGCGAGGCTGCAGCGGATACTCCAGAGAACCATGAAAGTCGAAACCGAGATCAAGAAATGGGAAAACAGTCTGGCATTGCGCGTGACGGGCGTGATGGCGGAGATGCCGGGATTCAAGGAGGGCGCCAGGGTCGTGGTTGACGTGAGTGCGGACGGCTTCATGGTGAAGCCTGTCGCGAATGCCGGGAAAAAGATCGAGCTACCGTACAGCGAACGGGAATTGCTGAAAGATCTCACCCCCGCGAAGGCGCACGCGGAAGCGCTGGCGACGCCAACGGATTTCGAGATGGGAGACTGAGTGGCTTCCAGTCAATACGTTCCGGAACGAAGAGACCTCGTCTGGCTTGATTTCGAACCTGTCAAAGGCAGGGAAATCGGCAAGTACCGTCCCGCGCTCGTATTGAGCAGCCGGGAGTACAACGCGAAGACCGGCCTGCTGATTTGCTGCCCGGTCAGCACCAGCATCCGCGGCGCGATCACCGAGGTTCCGGTCGCGGGCCTCGAACAGCCGTCGGTCATAGTGGCAAACCTTGTCCAGACGCTTGCCTGGAAAGAACGCAAGGCGAAGAAGATCGACAAGGCAAGCCCGGAGGCGTTGCGTGAAACCCTCTCCAAACTGCTGCCGCTGCTTGGCGCGGAAGCTGTGAACGAACTCGCCTGACGCAAGACACCAGTTTATTTTGCCAGTCCGTACTCCTTGATGATCTGGTTGATGCCCATGCGCCCGTCTAAAACGAAAAGCACGAAAACGGTCTCAGGTATATCGGTCACAAGCTTTCGCTTGCGGTTTGCGTCATCACCACCTTCATGCTGGAGTTGAGCTGCGTTCCCTGAAGCGGGCGATGCGGGCGGCTGTAGCGCTTTCGCTGAGTTCTTCAATACGACCGTGTTCCAGGTCGTCAAGGCCCCGGGCAAGGCCACCTTCGACCAGGAGTCTGGTCAGCTCCTCCCAGTCCTGGAAAGACACGGTAACCGCAACCGGGCGGTTCTTTTTGGTCACTACCACGGGGTCGCGCTGTGCGGCGTCGAGATAGCGTCCGAACTCTTTGCTGGCCTGGGACGCAGTCATGGTTTTCATGTTCAAATTCCCTGTGCCTAGCGTAGAAGATCCACAT
>JAJDVS010000062.1 GCA_022825945.1 Pseudomonadales bacterium | reverse complement strand
GTTCGACGTCGACCAGTTCCCCACCGCCACTTTCGTCGCCGAGGAATGCCGCCTGACGTCGATGGATTCATTCACTTCCAACGGCAACCTGACGATCCGCAATGTGACCCGGCCCATGAGCTTTCCGTTCACCCTCAGCGTGGAGAACAACGACGGTGTGCTCGGCTTCCGCCTGAATAGCAGAGTAACCATCCGGCGGCTGGAGTACGGCGTCGGCCAGGGATACTGGGCGAGCACCGCCGAAATTCCCAATGACATCGACATCGAAGTCGATGTGTTCGCGGTGCGCCAGTGACCGCGGGAATTGCCAGCCTTGGCGCTGAGCCCGATCTTCCGTCATCCAGCGCCTGCCTGCCCGTCATCCAGCGCCTGCCTACCCGTCATCCTGCGCGAAGTCGCAGGAGCTCGTGGAGGGGCCGCCGCCTGAGATTCTGCGACTTCGCTCCGCTACGCGCAGAATGACAGAATGGAGAAGTGGCAATTAGCGTCAAAATGAGATTTACCGGGAAACCAACCTGTCCGTTGCAACAGAAAAGGTCGAACATGATTACCACATTGCCCAAAATACTTGGCCGCAGCCTGCCCGCCATTGCCGGCGCCGTTCTGCTGAGCGGCTGCGATCGCATGATGACGCCCGATTTCGAAACCGAAATCACCGAAATCCGCTCGGGACAGTTCACCCTGGACCCAAACCACGCCACCCTGCTGTGGAAGCTGAACCATCTGGGATTTTCCACGCTTACCGGCCGCTTCAATGAATTCGACGCATCGCTGGATTTCGACCCCGAGAACATTGGGAACTCCAGCGTCGAAGTCATTATCGATATCGCCGGATTCGACATGAATCTGCCGGAATTCGAAGAGGAGTTGCTTGGCGAGAACTATTTCAATGTTGCGCAGTTTCCCCAGGCCATCTACCGCACCACCTCGCTCGCTGAGGTCATCGACGAAAACACCTACATCTTCGACGGCGAACTGACCCTGCGGGGAGTCACGGCCCCGGTTCCCATCGAAGTGACCTTCAATGGCGGCGGTCGTGTTGCCTTCCCGCCGCCTCCCGTCTATACGATAGGCTTTTCCGCCAGAGCCAGCTTCCAGCGTTCAACCTTCGGCATCGACCGCTTCGTCAGCTTTGGCGTGGGGGACGAAATCGAACTCGAAATCCATGTGGAGTTTCAGGGTGAGGCCCGGTCGGCGCAGCCGACAAAAAGCAACGCTTTTTGAGGGCCGAACTGCTCGACAAGGATGTCGAGACTGGGGGTTAGCGAAGCCACAAGTGCCGCGCCGGGGATGGCAAGCAAAATCTATGGGGAGGCAGTCAGTTCAGGATGTATTCACGGCGTCCGCCGCGCTGACCGGCACCCGGCGGCGACGGATCGAAGCCATCAACACCGCGAAGGCGCAACAGAAGGGTGCCAGGCGTTCGAGGATTTCCCCCGGCGTGTCCGGCAGCAGATAGAAAATCACCGAAAGTGAAAATCCGGTCAGAATCGACAGCAGAATCCCCATCGGCGCCGCCTCGTATCCCGCCAGACGCAGGAAAACCAGTGGCCCGAATGCCGACCCGAGCGCGATCCAGGCGAACAGCACCCGGTTGAAGATGCTCTCGGGCAGGTACACCGCCACCGCCACCGCCGCCGCCACGAGCAATACGATCACGATTCGTGAAACCCGCAGCAGCGAAGCGCGCCCGAGATGGCCGAGCCCGAGATCGTGGGCGATCACGCTGGCGGCCACCAGCAGTTGACTGTCGGCTGTCGACATGATCGCCGACAGCACCGCCGCCAGCAGCACCGCGCCGATGAATGGCGGCAATAACGCTTCGTTGACGCTGAAGAAAACGGCCTCCGGATCGCCAAGTTCCGGCAACAGCACACGGCCCGCCAGACCGAGCAGGATCATTCCCGCAAAAACCACCAGGTACCAGAAGGCCACGATCCAGCGCGCCCGCAACAGCGCCCGCTCGTCCCGCAGGGCCATGAAACGCACCAGCAAATGGGGCTGGCCATAAGTGCCGATGCCGATGCTGACGCCGCCGATCACCACTCCCGCGGCAAACCAGAAGCCGCCGCTGGCCGCCAGGCTCAACTGTTGCGGGCTTCCCACCTCCCGCAGCCCTTCGGCCAGCCCGCCGATTCCTCCCACCGAAACCATCGCCGCCGCCGGCAGCAGCAGCGCGGTAATCGCCATCAGAATCCCCTGCAGGGTGTCGGTCACGCTCACCGCCCAGAAGCCGCCGAGAAAGGTGTAGACCATGATGACCAGGGCGCCGACGGCGATGCTGGCGGGAAGGGAGATGTCGAAAGTCGAGGCGAACATGCTGCCGGCGCCCTGAAACTGCGCGGCGACATAGAATACGAAGGAGAAGATGATGACCAGGGAAGACAGGTAAACGATGGCGCGCCGGGCGCCGCCGCCGGCGTCATGGGCGAGGAAGTCGATCAGGGTCAACTGCTCGTGTTCGCGGCTGAAGCGCATCAGCCGCGGCGCGATCCACCACCACGCCACGAACATGCCGCTGATGGATCCCAGCGCGACCCACACCGCAGAGACCCCCGCGGCATAGGCGGCGCCGCTCAGACCGAGCAGCGTCCACGCCGAGGAAGCGCTGGAGGCATAGCTGACCCCGGCCACCACCGGCCCAAGCCGCCGCCCGCCCAGAAAGAAATCCTCACCGTCGGCGGTCCGCCGCGAAGCCCAAAAACCAATGCCGAGCAACACGACCTGGTAGATCGCCAGCACGGCAATGACGATGTCGGCTCTTTCCATAGTGGAATCAGAGTTTGCCGGGGCTCTTTCGTTGTCCCCGACCGCGGGGCATAACATAGCACGCTGGCGGAACGAAAGGCTTTGCATTGCCCGCCAGCAATTTTCATTATGGCAGTGGGCATGCTCACATCAGTCATCCTGCGCGTAGTCGCAGGATCTCATTGCGTGGCCACTGCGAGAGATTCTGCGACTACGCTTCGCTCCGCGCAGAATGACATGGGGTGAGGCGCCAAATTGAGAATTCTTGACTTCGACGGTTTAGCCCCCTGTATGCGATTATCCATGATCGTACTCGATTGATTCTACCAAGGTTTTCATTTTGACTTTCGGAAAGCCGTTTTGTTGTGCCTAGTAATATATAAATGTTGACTTCTGTGCCGGG
>JAJDVS010000092.1 GCA_022825945.1 Pseudomonadales bacterium | reverse complement strand
CACGCCGCGGTTTTCCTGGCGCTGGCGCGTGCGTTCCGCCAGTTGCTGGGGAGTGCATCCCTCGCAGGCGTGGGTATAGAAGTTCACCGCCGCGTTCATGATCTTGCTCGGGTACTGAATCGGCGCCATGATGTCGACGGAGTCCACATCGTGGACGTAGGCGGTGGCGCTGCTAAGCAGATCTTCCTCGACCAGCCAGTTCATGAGTTCGTACAGCCGGAACTTCAGACCGTACTCGTACTGTTCGATCAGCCCCAGCATATCCGCGGGCATTTCCATATCGCTGTATTGCCATTGCATCTGCAGGGCGCGGTTCGCGGCGGTCAGGTCGACGATCAGCGTGTCGTCGCGTACGACGAGGCCTACGAACGGCGTGTCGTTCACCGCGAAAGTGCCGACCTTGTAGGGCTCCACGGACTCCGTGGCCTGGGCCAGCACCTGTGCGGAGAAGGCGGAAATCGCCAGCGCCGCGGCGAACATCAGGCTAGAAACGGACTTTCGAATCATCTTCTTACTCCCAGCATCGGTTTCAGGGGGTCATCGAGCATATGTGGAAAACACAGGTGAGTCAAAGCTGCGAATCCGCAGTGTGAATCCGCAGCAATCGACTCGTCGCCATACATGGCAACGCCGTCGAGCGTCACCCCTGCCGCTACTGCCGGGATGGAGGCGGGGTCCAGTCGCAGGTTTCGCAGTTGGGATCCACGCCGTTCTGGTCGAGGACTTCAAAGATGAAATCGCGCCAGACTGCATTGGGTTGCCAGACGCTGTTCATGTCGGCCTTGGCCTCGGCCATGGGTACGTCCTCGTTCAGCACGCGATAGAGAAAGCTGAACGCCGTGGCGCGGAAGTTGACCTGGCAGTGGAGCAGGGTCTTGCGGCCTTCGTTGCGGGCCATGGAATCGGCGAAGGCGTAGTATTCGCCAGGGCGGGGATTGTCGAAGTCCACCGGAATCTGCATGTACTCCATGCCGAGACCCTTCACCACGATATCCGCATCGGGCAGGGCGTTCCGGTTGTTGGTGAAGGCGATATAGACCACGCGCTCGAAGCCGTTGTCGGCGATTGCCTCGAATTGCTCCCGGGTGGGCTGACCGGCGCTGGCGAAAGTGGCGCTGTACTGGCGGAAATTGGTGACTTCAGCCAGGGCCGGATCGATTTCTTCGAGAGCTTGGATGGTGACGTTCATCAGCAGGATTCCCGGGAGGATAAGTAGTTTCTTTGACATGTGGTATCTCCTGGTGGTGGCACGGGCCTCACCCTCCATTGGCCAAAAAGTTCAAAAACTCCCGGCGGGTTTTGGGGCCGTAGGTCAGGAAGCTGGGCTGAGGGTCTTCCTGGTAGGCCAGTTTTTCGTTGGCGACGCGGTCGTTCGCCGTCAGGGAGCGGATTTCGGCTTCGGCGATGGCGTAGGGGCCGGCGGCGTTGAGGCCGAAAATCTTGCGGCGGATTTCGTCGGTGATTGCCGGATAGCCGTAGCGTTCCTGGTATTCCTCGCTGATCTGGAAACTGCGGAATGCCTGGATCTGGTCCTGGGGCGAACCATACCAGATGGAATCGGTGCCCCAGAGCACATTGTTCTCGCCACAGTAGCGCAGCAGCTTGCCCATGGCGTGGGCGGCGTTGTCCGGGTCGCGCATCAGATAGCGCCAGGTGCTGCCGAGTTCGGCGTAGACGTTGGAATTCTGGCCCACTTCATTATCGATCAGCGACTGGATCAGGGTGTCGATGCCATCGCGGCCGGCGCCGTCTACGAATTCCCGCTCGCGCACGCCGGTGACGAATCCCGAGTGGTAGATCAGGAAGTTCATGTCGGGATACATCTTCGCGACGACGCCGATATCCGAGCACTGGCTGTGCTCGTAGGACCGCGGCCCGAACGGCAGGCCCTTGTGGATGCAGATATTGCGCACGCCAAGCCTCCGGGCGCGCTCGATCATCGCCATGCCCACGTCGTCGTGGAGGAAGTAGCCCACCCCGCCGGGGCCGTACTGGGTGTAGGTCTTGAAGGCAGAGATATTCCAGTTTTCGGCAAGCTCGTCCATGGCTTCGAGGTCGCCGTCCTGATTGGGATTGACCCGACCGTGGATCATCAGGCGCTTGCTGCCTTCAAGCTCGGCGACGATCCGCCGGGTCTGGTCGGCGTCTTCGATGGTGACGGGTTCGTTCTCCCGGGTGGAGGGGACAAAGGAAAGCACCATGATGTCGGTATCGCTGTCGAGAAAGACATCCTTGATGAATTCGCTTTCGCTCAGGCAGTCGAGGTAGGCGCGGTCCCCCGGCCCATCGGCGAGTTCGCAGGAAGCCTTCTCGAATCCGGAATACGGCCTTGCGTTCGGCGGCAGACGCCCGAGCCAGTCGCCTTCGGGGTTCACATAATGTCCCTGCACATCGAAGATGAACTCGTTGCCGCCGACTTCCGCCAGGGCAGAGGCCTCGTCGAGGGCGCTTTCTTCACGCAAGTCAAAAAAGCCGCCGCGCTTGTTGGCCGCGGCGTTGGCGGTATTGATGGCCATGAGCGTACTCGCGGCGCCGCAGGCGGAAACGAGGAACTTGCGCCGGGTCTGGCCCTTGCGTCGGGAAAATTCGTCCGCCCTTTCCAGCGCCAGGCGGTTGCCCTGGATATTGGCGCGGGAGAGCGGCACGGGCTCGAACTCGCCGTTTGAAGTGGTATCGATCTTGATCGGCAGTCTGACGCCGTCTTTGTCAAATTTGTCCATAGCCTGGCCTCATCAGTTGGGGGGTTGCAGGACGAGTGTCTCGTACAGCACCGATTCAATCTTGTCGCGGGAGAAAAATGCCGGGAATACCCGGTCGTTCGCCCACAACTCAAAGAGGTTATCGTACAGCGGACTGTCCGGGTCGCCAACCTGTCCCGGGGTGTTCATGCCCAGGGTGTTGTCCCAGTCCCGGGTGTCCACGAAGATGCGGAATGAGGCGCCGCTGGTCTGGTTGTCGCCGCCGCCGGTATTGCCCAGGGTGTAGCCATTGCCGCCCCTGGGCAGCGGACCCACATTGAGCCGCTGGCGCATCTCCTCATTCACCGCGGGAGCCAGGGGGTGGCGGATAAGGGCGTGCTTGTAGTCTTCCTGACCGTAGACCCAGTCTTCCATGTCATTGCCCAGCCGGTTGCCGAGAGTTTCCACCGCCGCCGCCAGGGCATCGAGCAGAAAGGCGTCGCGCCCGGCGATGGGGTCCCCGCCAAAATCGCCATCCGGGGCGAGCAGCATGTCGATCATGGTTTTCATGCCGATGCCGAGCAGTGGCCGGGCCGGCTGCGGTACCTTGAGCTGTTCGATGTCATTGAGCAGTTGCCGCTCGAAAGCCACATAGATTCCCGCCTCCACGGAATCCGCATCGAGTGTGAAATCCCAGTCGAGCAGGCGTCGGCGAACCTGTTCCACCCGCTCGTCAGCGGCGCGCAAGGTCCGCAGCATGGGCACCAGGGTGCGGGCGGGAATCGACAGATAATCATGCTGCAATTCGATCATGTCCATCATGTTGAACTTGCGGCCCGAGGCCAGCACTTCCGAGCCTCTTGCCCAGCGGTAGGGGTCGGTCCAGGTGTAGGCGATGGCGTCGAGATGGGGGTAGTCCGGCGGCGTGTAGTTGCTGTTGGAAGTTTCGATATAGCCCCGGGCCGGGTTGTACTCGTGTGGCTTGGCGGTGATGGGCAGGTAGCCGTCCCACTCGAAGCGGCCATCGCCGGGCACCGGCACCAGGCCGCTGAAGCCGCGGCGGATGGGGGCGATGCCCACCGCCTGCCAGCCGATATTGCCGTCGCGGTCGGCCCAGATCATGTTCTCGCCGGGAATATTGCTGTAATGGGACGCTTCGCGGAATTCTTCCCAGTTGCGGGACTGGTTCATGCGCAGGGAGGCGAGATAGGGCGCGCCGCCGAACTCCATCCACGCCGGGCGCACGGCGTAGGCGAGATTGCGTTCGCGGTCCTCGAAGGTGACCGGGCCGTGGCGGGTGTACTTCAACTCGACGCTGACCGGGTCGCCGCCCTTGACCGGGATGCTTTCCCGAATCACGGTCATGGTTTCCCAGCGGTCCTGGAAGCGGTACTGGTCCGGATTGTCGGGATGGGTCTGGTAAACCAGCAGGTCTTCGCCGTCGGTGTTGAAAACCGTCAACCCCCAGGCGCCATATTCATTATGGCCGATGGATATGCCGGGAATCTCGGGCTCGCCGCCGCCGATGACATTCCAGCCCGGGCCCACCAGATGCGCCCAGTAGCGCAGCGATGGCGCCGACTGGGCGCGATGGGGATCGTTGATCATCATCGGCCAGCCGTCCTGGGTCAACTCGCCGCCGACCACCCAGTTGTTGCTGCCGATATCGTCGATGGAGCGCTTGTTCAACTCGCGCTCTTCCTCCCGCAGTACCGCGGCGAGTTGCCGGAAGGCGTCGTCCCCGGCCCGGTGCTCGGCGAGCACGATGTCATCGGGCTCGAAACGGATGGTGTCGCGGTAGGCGTTGTACAGGCCGAGGATGTCATTTTCGAGCAGGGAATCGCAGTCGATCATGGGGTCGAGGGACAGGTCCGGCTCGTGGGGATGAAAGTATTGCAGTTCCTTGACCGCCTCCTCGCCGATGAGGCAAACCGCCCGGCCGATTCGCAGCTCCTGGCCGATATTGCCGAGCAGGCCCTGGTGGCGTGAAATCACCACTTCCGGAGTCCAGTGCTTTGGTTGTATGCCCAGCAGATGGAAGGGGAGCGGCAGCTCGTCCGGATCCTGCAGGGCCTCGTCGATATAGGCGTTCACGCCGTGGACGAAGGAAGTGATGATGTCAACGCCCCGGGGATGATAGTGGTCCATCTCGGAGTCCATCTGGCCGCGGAACTTGAACAACCGCGTACCGTGGTCCCGGGGGATTGCCCGGGGGCCCAGGATTTCCGCAGTGGTGCCGGTAGCCTGGGCGCGCCAGATCTCGAACTGGAACAGCCGGTCCCGGGCCGCGTTATAGCCCTGGGCGAAAAACAGGTCGTGTTCGGTTTCGGCGTAGATATGGGATATGCCCCATTGATCCTTGAGAATTTCCACGGGCTGGTCGAGACCTTCCACGGTCAGGGTCTCCTGGGCATGGGACAGCGCGGCGCCGAGCAGCAGCGGCGCAAGGCAAAACAACCGAATCTTCATGTTTGCTTTCTCCGGTTCAGCCCTCCGGATTCCGGGCGCATGGCAAGCAGGGCTTCCAGCGCCTCCTCCGCCCGCTCCGCGGGAACCAGCACATGGTCGTGAAAGTAGGCGGCAATCACATTGGCGCTGATGCCAAGCCCGGCGAGCCGGCCCGCCACCGCCGCGGTCAAGCCCACCGCCTCGAGCGAGGAATGCACACCGAGGCTGATGCAGCGCATGACCGCGCCGCGACCAAAGCCGAGTCGCTGGGCTCCGGAACGCTCGAGCACCACGCTTAAACCCTCCTCCTCCTGAAAAGTCGCCAGCGCCGAGAACTCCGGCGCGAGCTTTCGCTCCGGCAAGGTGCAGAATACATATTCTTCGGGCAGCAGTTCCGGCGCAAGGCCCGCGAGCAATTCGCCGAGTTCGGTCTCGCCGCCGGACATCAGGAGCCTGCCGCCATCGGAACCATCAGCCCGGCGGATTTTCGGGCATCTGCCGATTGTTGATCGCATCCGCGCTTTGCCAGGCGGCCCGGGCACGGCAGCGTCCCGCGTACTGTTCAAAGAGCGGGCGTTTTTCCATGGTTCCGAACTGCATTCCCCAAAGCACCTGGGAGCCGAGATACACATCCACCGCGGTGAATTGATCGCCGCAGATCCAGGGACCATCCGCCAATGCGGCCTCGACCGCATTCAGCGTGTCGTCAAGACAGCCAAAACCGAGCATGGGCCTGTTTTTCCCGGTGACTTCCCAGTCCATGGATTTGCTTGTGGTCGCCTGTTCCACCGGACCGGCGGCAAAAAACATCCAGCGGTAGAAGTCAGCCAGCGCTTCGGGTTGCGAGGGAATCAGCCCCTTTTCCGGGAACACGGCAGCCAGATAGGTAACGATGGCCGCGCATTCGGTGATGGTCGCGCCGTCATGGACCAGCGCCGGCACCTTGCCCATGGGATTGACGCCCAGAAACTCGGCGGATTTCATGGCTTCGCCGTATTCGACCCAATGGGTTGTATAGGGCTCGCCGAGTTCTTCGAGCATCCAGTGGGCGATGCGGCCCCGGGACATGGCATTGGTGTAGAAATCGATCATGTGTTTCGGCTCAGTCGGAAAGTGGAGAAAGGCCGCAGGTTATCGATGGCGTCGAGCCCCATTTCCGGCAGCCAGGTGAATTGCCTGACCTCGATATGGTCCGGGTCCACGTCAACAATCGTGAAACCGTTCTGCTCCAGGGGCTTGACGCGCTCTTCGACTTCGAGATCCACCGGCACCCCGGGTTCGATGCCGCGCGCTCCGCTCGGCCAGCCGGTACCGGTGCTGATGGGGCCGGCGAGGACGGTCTCATTGGCTGAACCGAACACCGGCAGGTCTTCATCGAAGCTGCCGTATTTGCCCCAGATGAATTCCCGCGATCTTCGGGCCGCCTCGCTGTTCCAGCGCCGGGCGATGGTCTGGTCCCAGTACACCTGGTCGCCGATGCCCACGGCAAGGTCGGGATTGAATTGCAGGCCGCGCCGCAGCATGCGGCGGCGCGTGCTCACCGGCAGATAGCGCCAGACGCCGTTTTCGGTGACGGCGTCATCGGGTCCGCCGGCGCAGGTGTAGACCAGCATGCGGAAACGCCCGGCGTCCACATCCGGCGCCGGCGCCGTGCGCAATGGCCAGGGCTCGGCCAGCGCCGTGCCGTCCTCGCGCAGTTGCAGCTCGTACTCCCGGGCGCTTTCCAGGCCGCTGGCGGTAAATGACCAGAATCGCCCGAGGGTATCGCCGGGCCGGCCGGGGATTTCCCGGGAACCGATGCGAAGCACCGGATTGCGCCGGGAGCCGGCAAAGGAAGCCTTGAGCAGAATCGTGTCGTGACTCGTCAGGGGAATGAGATGGCTGATTTCACCTCCGCCCCAGTTTTCCGCCGCGAGGAGCCTGCCGCCCGCCCATACGGAAAAAGCGGAAGCGGATACGGCGCCACCGTACTTCAGGAATTTCCTGCGTTGCATGGCTCGCCTTGTCTCCACGGGTTCGGGTGGCTTGCGGCCCATCCTAACACAGCATTCTGCCCGGGGATTCCGTCAGGCTTGCCGGTAGCGGTAACTGTAGCCATTGATGGCGGGAACGCCGCCGAGATGGACATAGAGGATTCTGGCGCCGAGCAGGAAAAAGCCCTGTTTGACCAGATCGATCATGCCCTGCATGGATTTTCCCTCATAGACCGGGTCGGTGATCATGCCCTCGGTGCGGGCCGCAAGCCGCATGGCCGCGTCGGTTTCGGCGCTGGGCACGCCATAGGCCGGGTAGGCGTAATCGGGATTGATGCGGATGTCTTGATCGGAGATTTTTTCCTTGAGCCCGATCAGTTTCGCCGTCTTGCGGGCGATTCGGGCCACCTGGTTGCGGGTCTTGCCGAAGGTTCCCGAAGCATCGATGCCGATGACCCGTTCGGCGCGACCGTCGGGCTTGAAGCCGACAATCATGCCGGCCTGGGTTGAGCCGGTGACCACGCAGACGACGATGTTGTCGAAGCGGAATCCGAGTTCGGCCTCCTGGGCGCGCACTTCCTCGGCGAATCCCACATAGCCCAGCCCGCCAAGGCGATGCTCCGACGCTCCCGCGGGAATGCCGTAGGGCACGCCGCCAGCTTTGCGAACCTCCTTCATGGCTTCCCGCCAGGAACTGCGGATGCCGATGTCGAAGCCATCACCCACAATGCGTGAATCCGCCCCCATGAGCCGGGACAGCAGGATATTGCCCACCCGATCATACACCGCGTCCTCCACGGGAACCCAGCTTTCCTGGACGAGACGGCATTTCAGGCCGAGCTTGGCGGCGGTGGCCGCCACCAGACGGGTGTGATTGGACTGCACGCCGCCGATGGTGACCAGGGTGTCCGCGCCGCTGGCGAGGATATCGGGCACCAGATATTCGAGCTTGCGCAGCTTGTTGCCGCCAAGGGCAAGGCCGGAATTGCAATCCTCGCGTTTGGCCCAGATTTCCACCCTGCCGCCCAGGGCCTCGGACAGCCGCGGCAAGGCTTCGATGGGGGTGGGACCGAAAGTCAGTGGATAGCGTTCAAAATTCTCAAGCAAGGACATGGTGTGGCGATTTCGGTCTCAATTCACGCAAGTCGGGAACCATTGGGGACCGGGCGTTCGGGCCTTGCCAGCACCACGGCGCCGTCGGAGCGGTAAAAACCCGTCACCAGGCATTCCGACATGATCGGCCCGATCTGCCTGGGTGGAAAATTGGTCACCGCTACGACCTGCCGGCCAACGAGTTCTTCCCGGGAATACAGGTCGGTAATCTGCGCGCTCGACTTGAGGACACCGACTTCCGGGCCAAAATCCACCCGCAGGATATACGCTGGCTTGCGCGCTTCGGGAAATTCATCGGCTGAAACTACCGTGCCGATGCGAATCTCGACTTTTTCGAAGTCGGCCCAGCCAATGGTGTGGGTCCGGTCTTTTGCCACGGCGGTTTGCCTGCCCCCTGCGTCAAATCACTTATCGATCCAGGGGAACGAATTTCCGCACCCAGCCGTCGCCCTTGGTGAGGGCGTAGAGTTCTCCCCGGGAGTCGATCCCGAGCCGCAGGTCGGCGCGCAGGCCCCGGGCATAGGTATTGGCGTGGCCGAAAGCCTCGGCAATGTTTCCCGGCTCGCCATGGATATGGATCACCAGTTCCCGGATCTGCGCCGGCCGGTCCGGCGTCAGGCCTTCGGTTTCAATGTAAAACACCCTGCCCCGCACCAGATCGGCGAAAACATACTTGCCGCGCAGCTCCGGGATGGCGGCGCCGCGGTAGACATAGCCGCTGCTGATGGCGGCGCCTTCGTCATGATCGTACTGGGCCACGGGATACACAAATTCCTGCTCGTCCGCAGGCCTGGGATACACCGGATTGGGCCGCACGCCGCCGATGCCGAATGCGGTGGCGAAAGTGCCCTCCCGCAGCCGCCAGCCGTAATTGGCGCCGGGTACGCCGATATTGACTTCCTCGATCTGGGTCTGGCCGATGTCGTTGATGTACATGGTTCCATCGGAATCGAAGGAAAAGTGCTGGGCGTGGCGCAGACCCCAGGCCCAGATTTCCGGGGCGAATCCCGCCATTCCCACGAAGGGGTTGTCCAGGGGAACGCCATATCGTTCCCCGCCGAGAGGATCGATGCGAATGATCGACGACAGGACTTCACCGGCGGACTGCCCGTTTTCATTGGGATCATTGGCGCCGCCGCCATCGCCGAGAGTGCCGTAGAGCATGCCGTAATCGCTGTCGCCGGGCCGGGCGGCGGGATTGAATTCCAGATTGCCGATATTGTGGTTCTGGGCGAACTGGCCGATGCGGAAGACCTCCCGGGATTCACCGCGGAAGACGCTGGCCGAAGGGTCATCCATGGTCCATTCGCGGATGACGCTTTCGTGGCTGCCGGAGTTCTCCTCGAAGTAATCGGCGACGCCGCTGGCGGAAGTCGCGCTATAGGCGGTGTAGAACTTGCCATGGCCGGGACTGCCGGCGCGGGCGAAATCCGGGTGAAAGGCGACGCCGAGCAGCCCGGTTTCATTGGGAAAGACCGAATCGTTGAAATCCACATCCTGCTCGCGCAGATTCAGCAGCAGCCCGGCATCGCCGCCCTCCTCGCTGACGAGGTACAGGGCTCCGCGCAGATCGTGAATGGCCAGGCGGCGGGAATCATCGGGAAGCGGTTTGAGGTACTGGATGCGGGCGTGGGCATCGGTGGTGAGCAACACGGAAGAAGAATCCGGCAGCTGCGGCAGGCGCACGAAATCCTGCAAGTCCACGGCGATATCGCCTGCTTCGATACGCTCGGGAATCGGGTCCGCCAATGGCTCGGGCGGCGCCTGCTGGGCAAAGACCGGCAGGCAAAGCCAGATGGCGATGCCGCAAATTCGGCGGGAAAATCGTAACAGTCTCATTGGCCTTACCAGGATGACAAAAATTCCCGGCTACCATAGCCGAATATGCACAGCGAAGCCAAATTCGTTGTCATGTTCAAGAGGAGGCTGTGCTCTTTGGGTCTGGATTCACAATCGCCAGGATGGACAGGACGCCAACCCCGCATTGGCAGGGGTGAGAACATCAGGCATGGTGTAAAGTTTGGGGGGCTTGCCGGCCAGCCAGCGGGCGGCGCGGAGGGCGCCGTTGGCGAAGGTGGCGCGGTTGCCGGCCTTGTGGCTGATTTCGAGTCGCTCGCCCGGGCCGGCGAAGATTACGGTATGTTCGCCAACGATGTCGCCGCCGCGAACGCTGGCGAAGCCGATGGTGTTTCGGTCGCGCTCTCCGCTGATTCCCCGTCGGCCGTAGATGGCGCAGTCCGCAAGATTCTGGCCGCGTGTTTCGGCTACTGCCCGGCCCATGGCGAGCGCGGTGCCTGATGGCGCGTCCTTTTTGTGGCGGTGGTGGGCTTCGATGATCTCCACATCAAAACCTTCGCCGAGGGCGGCGCCGGCCTGTCTGAGCAATTGCAGGCTCAGGTTGACGCCGAGACTCATGTTGGGGGCATGCAGCACCGGGGCTGCTTCCGCGCAGGCTGCGAGCAATTCGTGATGTTCCGGGCCAAGACCGGTGGTTCCCAGCACGAGGGCCTTGCGGTGCGCGCGGCAAAATTCAGCATGTCCGGCCAGCGCTGCGGGACTGGTGAAATCGATCAGCACGTCGAAATCCCCGGCGCATCCGGCGAGTGAGTCCACGGTTCTGACGCCTGCCTTGCGTCCGCTGGCGAGCAGCCCCGCGTCAAGCCCGAGAGAGGGGTCTCCGGCTTTCACCGTGGCGGCGCCGAGGCCTAAATCCGGCTCGGCGGACATGACCGCTTCAATGAGGCTTTTTCCCATGCGGCCCGCCGCGCCGGCAACAGCGATTCTCAACATCTGTAAAGTGTGCTGTCCCATAAGTTCGCCGGCTATGCTACCCCCCCTGTCCGGCGCGTATCAATACGTATCTTCAAAGGCGTCACGTAATATCTCACGAGATTTGTGTGTAGGTTCAGGACGAGTATCTTCGAAAAAACAAGGACAGCCCCTCCCGGTCTCATATGCGCTGAACCCGCACAACAGGTTGATTTTTGTGGAAGCAGGCGGCAGAATCAGCGCATACAAGTGGACCCTTGTTTCGTGGGCTCCATTGTCATAACCTCAAAACAACCAGAATTTCGGCCATTCGACCTCACAGCAGGGACGAGAGCGCTGTCTGTATGCCACAAGAAAACAACCAGAACCTGGACTGGGACAATTTGCTGCCTGGGCTGTATGACGAAATTTTCGGGCTTGCCTTCAAGATGTGCGACTCGAGGCCACAGGCGGAAGACCTGGCCCAGGAGACTTTCCTGCGCGCCTGGCGTTTCCAGCATACCTTGCGCGATACTGGTGCCGTGAAGCAATGGCTGTGCCGGATCCTGCACAATGAGAACAGCCGCAGGTTCCGGCGGGTCCGCTTCGAGACATATGATCACGAATTGCCCATCCATCCCGGCGACCGGAGCTATGAACCGGATCGGCGGACAGAGTCCCATCTGTTGCAAAGAGCGATTGCAGAGCTTGGCGACAACTATCGCAAACCATTGATGTTGCATGTATTCGGCGGCTTGACCGGCAAGGAAATCGCTTCCAGGCTGAATCTGAACGATGGCGCGGTCACCACGCGATTGTTCCGGGCCCGGGCGGAGCTCAACCGGAAGTTCGGAACACCGCCGTGAAATTCGCTCCGGGGCGGCTGCTACGCCGGACGCGGGCGTGGCTGCCCGCACTTTGCCTGGTTTGCCGCCGGACGGTGCATCGGGAGTACAGCCTGTGCCGGCAATGTGAAGCCGACTTGCCCTGGCTCGGCGAGGCCTGCCCGCGCTGTGGGGAACAAGCCGATGGCGCGGCGTCCGGCCCCTGTTCGCGCTGCAAGCTTGAACCGCCGGATTTCGACTCCTGTTTCGCCCCCCTTGCCTACCGCTCCCCGGTGGACAAGCTGATTCTCGGCTACAAGTTCAGCGGTGATTTTGCCGGCGGCTATGCCTTGTCGCGGATTCTGGCCCGGGTCATGACCCGGCGCTGGAGCGAAGGCCGACGACCCGACCTGCTGCTACCGGTGCCGCTGCACGCGGCGAGGTTGCGGCGGCGAGGCTTCAATCAGGCTCTCGAAATCGCCAGGACGATTGCCGCGGTCAGTGAAATCCCGCTGGAAGCCAGGGCCCTGCGCAAATCGAGAGCAACGCCGCCGCAAACGGAAATGTCCGGCGCCGGACAGCGCAGCGCAAATCTCCGGGGGGCTTTCGAGGTGGCGGATGCGGCGCCACTCCGCAGAGTCCGGCATGTGGCGCTCGTTGACGATGTGGTCACCACCATGAGCACGGCAAACGAACTCAGCCACCTGCTCAGGAAAGCCGGAATCGCCGAAGTGGAAGTCTGTTGTCTGGCCCGTGCCGTGCTGTGAAAAGCCGCGGTACATGGAAGATCATGAAAAACTCCAGGGAGGGAATTTTTCAGCTAGAACTGATACTTGATGCGACCGTAAGCCACGCGTCCGTTCTGGTCGAGAATGCGGGTGGCGGAATTGAGGATTTGCATGGTCTTGCGATCGAACAGGTTCTGGATGCCGAAGGAAATCACCGCCCGGTCATCGGCTCCGGCCGCCATGCGATAGCCGTACTCAAGATCCACCGTGGTGATGTTGTCCACCAGATCATTGATCTCTTCCATGCCGAGTTCGGACAGGTCGCGGGAGGAGTCAAAATAGCGCGTGATCGCGCTGGCGGTATGGTTGCCGAATTCCCAGCTCAGTTTCAGGTTGCTGCGCAGCTTGGGGCTGGTGAGATTTTGCACCGGCAGATTGCTGTTGACGGCATCGAGCAGGTTTTCGTCGAGAAGGCCTTCGGTATTGTAGAAATCCTGCAGATAGCTGGCCCGGGTACTGAGGGTGAACAGGCCGAAGCGGCTGGTGTTCCAGGCGTAGGCGGCGCCCACATCAAAGCCGCTGCTGCGCAGGTTGGGTTCGGTCAGGGAATTTTGCAGCGGCGTCACGTCGAACTGGCTTTGCCAGACATTGGCGTCGAGCTTGAGCCCGTCGATGGGAGTGGTTTGCAGGCCAAGGCTGTAGTTGAGCGCGTCTTCCACCAGGCCATTACGCAAATCGCCGGGCTCGGCGGTGCGCGCGATCTTGATCAGGGAGCCAGCCTCAACGGCTGAACCTGCGGGAGCAATGCTGAAACTGACCAGGGCGCGGTCGGAGCCCGCCGCCGCGTCAGCAACGGCGATGGCATTTTCCTGCGCCTGGGCGGAGCAAACCGGCAATAGCGCAAAAACCGCCATTGCGCGCAACATTACCCTGGCCGACCCTTGACTCAGTTTCTGCTTCACTTGCGCCCCACCCAAGACATTGCCGCCGCGCGGCACCGCGCCAACTCCCCTATCTGGCCACAAGCCGAAACAGTTTGCAAGCGCTATTTCGCGTATTTTGCAGCCGCGAATTCCCAAGTCGCAGACTCCTGGGGCACAGCAGCGGCAAGCAGCATGGATACGGTCAGTGACTGCCCTGGCGGGATCCAGCCCGGCGCTAGTTCCGCAAGAGGAGCAAGCACGAAAGCCCGTTGGGCAAAGCGTGGGTGGGGCAATTGCAGGCTGGGGCTGGACTCGCTGCGGGATCCCCAGCAGATCAGGTCGAGATCAGCCGTCCGCGGCGCATTGGCCACGTCGTCGCGGTCGCGACCGAATTGCGCCTCGATTCGCAGCAACTCTTCGAGCAGAGCCCGGGGCGTCATGTCCTCATGTGGCCAAAGAGCCGCCACGGCATTGACAAAGTCCGGAGCGCCGGGGGGGCAGTCCACAGGCTTGCTCGGGTACAGCGAAGAGAACCGCGGCGGTGTCTCGCTGAGCCTGCCCAGGGCCGTCATGGCCCGGCGCAGCAACTGCTCCGGCGAGCCGAAACGGCCCGGCAGATTCGAACCCAGGGCGACAATCGCCGCGCTATCGAATTCGCTCACCCGCCGCCCTGACTTGAAGCTGGTTTTGAGCCAGAAGCCGAGAACTCGTGTACCGCGTCCACAAATGCCGCCACATGGTCCGGGTTGACCTGGGGGGTAATGCCGTGGCCAAGATTGAAGACATGGCCGGGGCCGGGGCCGAAGGCGGCCAGAATCGAAGCCACTTCCCGGCGAATCGCCCCGGGCGAGGCATAGAGCACCGACGGGTCCATGTTGCCCTGCAGGGCAACCTGCCCGCCGATGCGCGAGCGCGCCTGGCCGATGTCCACCGACCAGTCCAGCCCCACGCCCTGGCAGCCGGTGGCGGCGATTTGCTCCAGCCACAGCCCGCCCTGCTTGGTAAAAAGTATGCAGGGCACCGGGCGGCCCTCGTGTTCCCGGATCAAGCCGGCGACGATTCGCCGCATGTACGCCAGGGAGAACTCCAGATAGGCGGGAGTCGACAGAATGCCGCCCCAGGTATCGAAGATCTGCACCGCCTGGGCGCCGGCGCGGATCTGGGCGTTGAGATAGTCCGCCACGGCGCCGGCAAGCTTGCCGAGCAGCAGATGTCCGGCTTCGGGATGGTCGTAGATGAATTGCTTGGCGCGGCGGAAATCCTTGCTGCCGCTGCCTTCGATCATGTAGGTGGCGAGCGTCCAGGGGCTGCCGGAAAAGCCGATCAATGGCACCCGGCCGCCAAGTTCGCGCCGGATCAGCGAGCAGGCGTCCATCACATAGGACAAATCGCGTTCCGGGTCGAGTCTGGGCAAGGCCTCCACATCTCCGGGGCTGCGGATCGTCTTGCGAAAACGGGGGCCCTCGCCTTCGCTGAAGTACAGCCCCTGCCCCATGGCGTCGGGAATGGTGAGAATGTCGGAGAACAGGATGGCCGCGTCGAAGTCGTAGCGGGCCAGCGGCTGCAGGGTCACCTCGCAGGCGAGTTGCGGATTCTGGCACAGGCTCATGAAATCGCCGGCGCGTTTGCGCGTGGCGCGGTATTCGGGCAGGTAACGACCCGCCTGGCGCATCATCCACACCGGGGTAATGTCCACCGGCTCACGGTTCAGCGCCCGCAGAAAGCGGTCATTTTTCAGCTTCATGGATTGGATTCCCTGGGAGCCTGCGCCTGGGTTCCGGCGCATGAACCGTCAAGGTCCCTGGCGTTTGCCGGAGCGGGCGATTTCCGCATGTACATTACTGACCCGGCGAATCCACGGATCCATTTCCGCGTTGTTTTCCGCCAGTCTGGTTTGCGCTTCCCTGGCGGCTTCCCAGTCCGGGTAGATGCCGTCCACCGCGATGAACCATGGACTGCGGCCCCGGCGGGTTTCGTAATAGCCATGGATTCCGCCAAGGCCTTCGCCGGCGATGAATGCAAGCACCTCTCCCTCGGAAGCGGAGTCCATCAATTGCACGGTGAAATTGTCGGCCGGAGTGGCCAGCAGCAGCGATTCAAATTCGGACAGAACCGGAATCGGGTTCTGCTCCGCGTTCGCCGCGACGGCGCCAGTTGCGGAAGCGGGCGCGACCGGCTCGACCCTTGCCGGCTCGGGCAATGCAATGGCTTGGGACTGTATCCGCGGCGCTGTGGCCGGCGCCGATGACTCCGGCGAATCCACCGGCCAGAACAGCACGGCAACCAGCGCGATGCTCAAGGCGAATGCGTGCCACAGATAGCGGATTTCCGGACGATCCGCCTTTTCTTCGGCAGGCTTTTCCTCCGGGGCCTGTTGTCTGGCTTGCTTGCGGGAAACTGCGGCGCTGGCCTGGGCCTGGGCCTGGGCCTGGGAATTCAGCATCGCCGCGGTCAGGGAATTGATCCTGCGCGGCAGCCCTCCGCAGTGCTGCAGTACGTCCAGTGCGTCCTGGGAAGTCATGGAAAGATTACGGCCATATCCCGCCCGGGCCAGTTTCAACTGGATATAGTACGCGGTTTCCACGCGGTTCAGGGCCGGTAGTTGATGGATCTCCAGCCGGTCCCGATATCGCTGGCGCAGCCTGGTCTGCAGCATTTCGGCGAGTTGGTCCTCGCCGATCAGCACAAGGTGTATTGCCGACCAGCGGCTGGCAAGCAGCCTTTCCACCAGCCGCAGACAGTCCGGGCCGAGTTCGTGGGCATTGTCGATCAGCAGCAGGATCGACTTGCCGGCACGGGTCAGATCGATGGCGCGGTTGTTGAGGATTTCCAGGCTTCCCGTCTGATCCGCCCCGGCCTTGACATCGAGTTCGCGCAGTATGTCGCCAAGCAGATCCCCGGCGCTGCGGAACAGGTCCACCGCCGCCAGCACGGGCAAATCGCCCTCCGGCGCGCATTCACAAAGCCGATGGGCCAGGCGGGTCTTGCCGCTTCCGGCGGCGCCCACCACCGCATCCAGCGAAACATCCCGGTTTTCGTGATCAAGCAATCGATAGACCAGGTTGTCGCGATTGCCGCCGCCGTAAAAATCATCGCGCAGATAATCGTCGGCAAAGGGATCGTGCTTCAGCCCCAGCTTGTCAATGTAAGAGTGCATGATTCAAGGACACAGTTGCGCTCGCGCCGTCAGTGTCTGCGCCAGCAGGTCGGGGTCCACGCCGTCGGCAAGCTGCGCCTGCCCGATCCCCCGCAGCAGCACGAAACGGATCCTGCCCCGCTCGGCCTTCTTGTCCGATGACATCAGCTCCAGATAGCTGTCTGTGCTTATATCGGCAGGCGGAATCACCGGCATACCGAAATCCCTCTCAAGCACCTGCCGGATACGCCGCGCCGCTGAATCCTCCAGCCAGCCGAGGCGCCGGGACAAATCCGCCGCCATGACCATTCCCGCGGCAACCGCCTCGCCATGCAGCCAGGCGCCGTAGCCGGCGGCGGTTTCGATGGCATGACCAAAGGTATGACCAAGATTGAGCAGGGCGCGAACGCCCGATTCGCGCTCGTCCCTGGCCACAATGTCGGCCTTGGCCCGGCAACACCGCGCCACCGCCTGGGCAAGCAACTCGGGCTCCAGGGCAAGCAGCCCCGCCGCATGATCCGCAAGCCAGTTGAAAAACCCGGCGTCATCGATGAGGCCATACTTGAGCACTTCGGCAAAACCGGCCTTGACTTCCCGCTCGGGCAGGGTCTTGAGCACGGACATGTCGGCGATCACGCTGGCCGGCTGATGAAATGCGCCGATCATGTTCTTGCCATGGGGGTGATTGACGCCGGTCTTGCCGCCCACGGAAGAATCGACCTGGGCGAGCAGGGTGGTGGGAATCTGGATAAAGCGCACGCCGCGCAGCCAGGTGGCGGCGGCAAATCCGGTAATATCGCCGATCACGCCGCCGCCCAGGGCGATCAGGGTGGATTTTCGGTCGAATCTGCCCGCCATGAGCTGGTCATAGATATGGGAAATCGTGCCCAGGGTCTTGTGCTGCTCGCCATCGGGCAGAATGATGGGGGCGACCGAATCCGCCGAACAGGAACCGAGGGTTTCCAGCAGCCGCTTGAGATACAGCGGCGCGACCACGTCATTGGTAATCACCGCCGCCCGGCTGCCGCCAAGCGCCCGGGACAGCAGGGCGCCATCCGTCAGCAGGTCCTGGCCGATATGAATCGGGTAGCTTCTTTCCCCCAATGCGACATTCAGCGTTTGCATGCGGGCTCCCGTCTCAATCTCCATCGCCGGCGGCTGCCGTCGCGGACCCCGGCAGGCCCAGTTCCCGCTGTATCGCCCGGCACACAAGCTGAGGATACCTGCGCTTGGCTTCCACGGTGATGTCCGCCAACCCGCTGTAAATCGGATGCCGCGTCTCGAACAGCTCGCGAATGCGCTGCTTGCGATCCGGCGTTCGCAGCAGCGGCCGGTTCTTGTCCTTCAGGGTCCGGCTGAGTTGCGCCTCCAGCGGCACGTATAAATACACCACAGCCCCGTGCTCACGGAGCAGGGCGCGATTTCCCGGATCGAGTACGGCGCCGCCGCCGGTGGCGAGGAGGATTTTCCGCCTTTCGGTGAGTTGGGCAATCATCCGCGACTCGCGGCGGCGGAAACCGGCTTCGCCTTCCACATCGAAGATCCAGGAGATGCTGGCATTCAAGGATGTCTCGATCTCGTGGTCCGAGTCGAAAAACGCAAGGCCAAGTTCCCGGGCAAGCAGCCTGCCCACGGTGGTCTTGCCGGCGCCCATGGGACCAATGAGAAAAACGTTGCCGGATGCTCTGCCAGCGGTTCCGTGTGCGCCCATGGAGACATCTCCCCCTGCCCGGCAAGGGCAGGAACCAGCGCGCAATGGTAAACGATAGTAGCGCGTGGGGCGAGGCTGGGCTACAGGCGTTGGGACACCCGCAATTTTCGGTTTCCAACCTGACGCAGGTTATGCTGACGCAATTGCCTCGGCGATGGTATCGCGAAACTGTTTGACCGATTACGCGCAGGGTCCATGTGTTTGCCGATCGCAGTAGCCGCCTGCACGGTGGCCAGTCCTAGGAGCCTGCGCCGTAGGAATTCGCGAAAGCGAAAATTCGCGGAGGCGTGCCGGTGATCATCGCTATTTGCTATTTCCAGGGGCTTTCTCATACCAGCGAAGATTCGAAGCCGCTATTGGTCCTTTCAGGAAAGCGCCTCGATGGGTTCGAAACGGCCCTTGAGGACGGATTCCGAGGCTCCGGGTTGCATCCAGCGTTCTATGGCGGTGGCGTAGACCTGGCGGAAATCCACGGTGTGCTGGAGGTTGTCGCCGTCCACGAGGCTGGTGAGGCTTGGCGGAGTTCCGTAGTGGCCGGGAATGACGGGTTTGCCGGCAAGGAACATGGTGTTCGCTGAGCCATGGTCGGTGCCGAGGTTGGCGTTTTCCAGTACGCGGCGACCGAATTCGGAATAGACAAGTACGAGAACCCGGTCGGCCTGGCCGATGCGCTCAAGGTCGCGGATGAATCCGTTGATGGCGTCTGCGGTGTAGGCCAGGATGCGCTGGTGCAGGTTGACCTGCTGCACGTGGGTGTCGAAGGCGTTATTGCGATAGGAGACGTGATAAATGCGCGCTGGCAGTCCCGCTTCGATGCAGGCGGCGACCTTGGGCAGGTCGAGGCCGTTGAGGCCGTAGTCCACCGGTGTGCGGTAGTTGGCCCAGGCGTCGCGAATCCGGGCGGAGGCGGTCAGGGCGCTGCGGGCCACGTCGTTGAGGAAAGCGCGGGAAGGGTTGCCCCCGGCTTCATCGACACGCTGCATGAGCGGCTGCTGGCTGGCGAAGGCCCGGCGCTGGAAGCGGTCGGGATTGTCGAACACCACTGGCGTATGCAAACGGCTTTTGACTGCCAGCGACTGGGCGGAAGCGATGTTGATCAAAACGTCCGTGCCCGAGGCGCCGTCGAGGGCGTCGGCGAGCCTGCCGAGCCAGCCGAATTCATCGCCGCGGTTGGGCGCCGCGGTGTGCCAGTAGGCCATGGAAGTGAAATGGGAATAGGAAGGGCGCTCATAGCCGCAGCCGTGGATGATGGCGAGGTCGTCGCTGTCCCATAGTCGCTCAAAGCCGAGCATGCCGGGGTTGAGACCGAAATGCCCGTCAAGCTTGCGCACTGCATCGGGCCGGATGCCGATGGTGGGGCGATGCCGGTAATAGGCGTCGTCGCCATGGGGAACGACGGTGTTCAGACCATCGTTGCCGCCGGACAGTTCGACGGAAACCAGAATGCGCTGGTCACGACCGGCTTGAGCCCAGGCCCGGGGGCTGAACAGGGGAGCGGCGGCCAGGGCGCTGACAGTGGTCAGGCCACCGGCCAACAGGCCGCGCCTGCTGATTTTCTGGCCTGAAAAAGGCTTCCTCACCATGACCTTGCCTCCGCAGCTTGTTTCCGTTCAGTTCAGTTGATATTCCGGGCGGCTGAGCAGCACATGCAGAAGCCCCCGCAGGGATTCTTCCATGAAGCTGGCCGCACTCGCAATATCCGCCGTGCCGAGCTCGGCTTCGAGATAGTCCGCCATTGCCAGCATGGTGGCCGGCTCCGGCGGCACGCTAAAGAAGCGCGAAGTCAGATATTCGACCACTTCATCAGGCGATGCAAGCCCCGCCTCGGCCACCATGCCCGCAAGGTCGAGCCTGGGCAGGTTGCGGGAAATCGGCTTGACCCGCTCGATCGCCATCTGCCAGCCGCGATAGCTGCCATAGCGCGTATTGAAGGCTTCGTCGCTGTCGGCGAGCATGTTCGAAGCGGACAATTCGTTCATGTCGGGCGCTTCCTCGGCCACCATCGACGGCAAGGTCGCCGAACTGATGTCCATACCCCGCCGCAGCCGCTCGTGTACGCTGAGGATTTCCTCGCCACCATAGCCGGGGTGGCGGTCCGGCGGCAGGAAGCCGATGTCGGGGAACGCCACGTCGAGCACGAAATTGCCGCGTTCGAACAGCAGGCTCGGGGTGATCCAGGCGCGGCCTTCGCTCCAGCCGGCGACCGTCGGCGGCCGCATCAGCTGCTGGCCGAGCGAACCGGTAACCCGGTTGAAATCCGGCGTGCCGGGGATGCTGTCGAGTTCGAGCAGGCGATAGGTGGAGACCACGTATTCCACCGGCCCCTTGATGCGGCTGCCGATCACCTCGGGCCGATAGAAATCCCGCGACAGGAACAGGTGTTCCATGTACGCCGCGATGTCGTAGTTGGAATCCTTCAGCCAGACGCCGAGTTCCCGGGCCGAGTCGTCGTCGAGTTCCTCGCTGACGAAATAGTTGTAGATCTTGCGTGCGATGAATTCCGCCGTGGCGTCCTGCTGCAGGATGATGTCGATGACGTCGATCCCGTCAAAAGCGCCTTCCTGGCCGAGCACGCGCTTGACGCCAAAATCGTGGTCATCGGTGACCACTTGGAATTCCAGCCCCTCATAGTTCCAGCCGGTGAACGCCCGGGCCGCCTCGCGCACATCGCTTTCGCCGTAGTGGCCAACACCCATGGTGAACAGCTCCATGATCTCCCGGGCAAAGTTCTCGTTGGGCGAATCCTTGGTGTTTACGCCGGCGTCAAGGAAGTTGAGCATGGCCGGGTCCTGGGCGACGCCGACAAGCAGCTCGCGAAAGTCGCCCAGCCCCTTTTGCTGGAACAGGTGGAGTTGCCCCAGCATCTTGCGGTAGTCGCGCACCTTGTTTTCATTGGTGGCGAAATGGCCATGCCAGAACAGCGCCATCTTTTCCTCCAGCGGACGCGGACTGCGGAGCATTCGGTCCGCCCACCAGTAGGCGACCCGGTCGGTTTCGAGCCGGCTTGCCCGCAGCCAGTAGAAGAACTTGTTCACCACGGGCTGCAAGGGCCGATCACCCCCGGGCTTCACTCCAACGCCAAGCGCATGGCCCTGCCTGCGGGCGAGCTCGGTGGTCGCCGGGCGGCTTGGCGGAAACGGGTCCAGCCCTTCCTCGAAAACGCCTGAGTGATCGAATTCCGGCAAATCCGCCTCCGGCGCGCCTTCGAAATACACCAGCCTGCGCACGGCTTCCCGGGGCGTCATGGCGGTGAATTCAGCGATCTCATCCGGTCTTGCGCCGAATCCGGCCCGTTCCAGCAGATGCCTGGCCTTGGCCTGATTCCATTCGATCGGATTCACCGGCTCGAAATCGCCATTCGCCGCCAAAGGCAACATGACGATCATGGCGGCAATACTGAAGTTGAACAGGTGGCTGGGCATGGTTTGACCCTGAAACTTTGTAAAAAGCGAATGTTGAATATAGACCTCGATCCGGTCTGTGTCCATACCTTGTTACTGCCAAATTCGTGGCAAATTGTGTATAGTAGCTCTCGCGAAACCTGTTGGACAGCATCGACCGTGCCCAGTCGTGCTGAATTCCCATCTGAATTGCCGCACCAAGATTC
Source organism: Pseudomonadales bacterium (assembly GCA_022825945.1). GTDB lineage: Bacteria > Pseudomonadota > Gammaproteobacteria > Pseudomonadales > Pseudohongiellaceae > UBA9145. The sequence goes on along the minus strand of JAJDVS010000092.1, from coordinate 23,085 downwards.
TTCTCCCAGGAGCCTGCGCCGCAGGCTCCTGGTGTGAAGGACTAGCGAATTGACTTGGAACTGTTTCAGGGGGGCAAAATGAGGAGACACTCGCATATCAAAAAGGCGCCTCAGCCTTTTTTTGATACGCTTGACTATATGAAGAACCCGGTAAAGACTCCGGTAACGCCTGAAGATATCCACCGTACATTGGAAGTGGACGAACCCGAGGCGGTAATGGACTACCAGGTCGCTTCAGAGTTTATTTTTACCTACCGGGGAAGTGTGGAAACTTTCCGACAGTACAGAAAAACACTCGAACAATTACTCGCCTGGTGTTGGCTGGTAAATGAAAAGCCCATCAGGAAAATGCATCGACAGGATGTGGAAAGGTTTATCGAGTTTTGCGTGGATCCGCCCAAATCCTGGATTGGTTCATCGCGGCAGCACAGATTCCAGACCCAAAAAGGCATCCGGGTCCCCTACATCGACTCCGTGCAGGCGGAACGTCATCACAGCGCCCAGGGCAAGACCGTCCGCGTGGAAGAAAAGGAGGAAGAACAATGAGTTTCCTGGTTGAGCAGCCGTAACGAAACTTTTTTGGCCGAAAACTGCGCATTTTTCCAACTCCTGTACTACATATATGCAGGGCCACAACAAAGCAGCCCAGGAGCCTGCGCCGCTGCGCTTGTGTTTTTGAATCCGGCTGATGCGTGGTTTATTCTTGTTCGCCCCGCCTCGGCGCCTTTCAGGCATTGCGTTCGTGCCAGCATCTGCGAGTAAACGCCAGTCCCGGCGAGCTTCCGAAGCCGGCCGCCCGCAAGCCTGGTCCGGCGAGAAGATTCTTGCCCTGCCCGCACTTGCGGCTTTCGGTCTCCTGTTCATCAGCCTGCAATCCAGAGTGCAGGACAACCGGATTCTGCTGGCCTCCACCCTGGGCGCCGGGGCGGTGTTGCTGTTGTGGCTGGGATGGCGGTGGATTGGCTGCCAGCGCGATGGCGACTATCCCGTAATTCGGATCCTGCTGCGGCCCCAGCATTATGTGCAGGCCATGGTGCAGGGCAGCGTTTTTCTGTACTGGGGCTATTACTGGAGCCCGGTATACGACCACTTCTGGCTGCTTCTTGCGCAGCTGCTGTTCGCTTATGGCTTCGACATGCTGCTCGCCTGGTCGCGCAGGCGCGAGTATCTGCTGGGCTTCGGGCCATTTCCCATCATCTTCAGTATCAATCTGTTCCTGTGGTTCCGCGATGACTGGTTCTACCTGCAATACATCATGCTGGCGGCGGGCTTCATGGGCAAGGAGTACGTCCGCTGGATGCGCGATGGGCGCAGCGTGCACATCTTCAATCCTTCGGCTTTCGCCCTGGGCCTGTTCTCCCTGGCCCTGATTGTCACCGGAACCACCGGGCTCACCTGGGGCCGGGAAATCGCCTCCACCCTGACCCTGGCGCCGAATATCTACGCCTTCCTGTTTCTGGCCGGCCTGGTGGTGATGTATTTCTTTTCCATCACCCTGGTGGCGGGCATGGCGGCGATATCGCTGTTCGCCATGAGCGCACTGTATTTCGCTTTCACCGGCGTACCGTACTTCATTGATTCGGAAATTCCCGCGGCGGTTTTTCTCGGCCTGCACCTGCTGGTCACCGATCCTTCCACGTCGCCGCGCACGCCACTGGGCAAAGCACTGTTCGGCCTGCTCTATGGCCTTGGGGTGTTTGGCCTTTACACCTTGCTCGGGGTTTTTGGAGCGCCGACTTTCTACGACAAGCTGCTGTGCGTGCCACTGCTCAATCTCAGCGTAATCGCCATCGACCACGCCGTGAAGCGGATTCCGTCACAATCCTGGGCCCTGCTTTGGAAGCGCGGCTGGAATCCGGCGCGGGCGAATCCGGCGCATATGGCCTTGTGGATTGCGGTGTTTGCCGGGGCTTCCCTTGCCGGCGGCACAGACAGCCGCCACACCGGCGACAGCCTTCCCTTCTGGCAGCAGGCCTGTGCGGAATCCCGGCCCAACGCCTGCAATCGGCTGCTGCAATTGCAGGCCACCTACTGCAATGACAATTCCGCCTGGGCCTGCAATGAACTCGGCGCCCATTACCGCGAAGGCAGCATCATCGCGGCGGACGAAGTGCTTGCCAGCGGATTCTTCTCCCGGGCCTGCGAACTGAAATCCATGGCGGCCTGCCAGAATCTGTTGCGTGGCGATGCCCTGTACCGCACACCGCCCGGCGACCTCGACCTGCGCCTGCTGTTGCGCGAAGGCGGACTGAACCTGATGGAAATACCCCTGGCCGATCTCTACCGGCGCGCCTGCGATCATGGCTGGCAATTTGCCTGTGGGGAAAATCGCGCGTGAACTCTTCCACCGCCGGGCATGCCCCGTCGCAACCGGCGAGCAGCCGTACCGGCATCGTGCTGCTGGCGTTGATCGTGGCGCTGGTTTTTTTCTGGCTGTATCGCAATGGGGCCGCCCTCTCCCCCACTGTGGGGCAAATGGAAACCCCGGCCACACTCGATGGTTTCCGCAGCGACGCCTGGATGCTTCCCGACGAGACCCTGCTCGGCTTTGTGGAAGTGCCCGCCGGGGCATTCATCATGGGCAGCAATCCCCGACAGGACCCCATGGCCTATGAAAATGAACGCTGGTCGGCGGGGCGCAGGCAGGGCAATCCGAATCTGCCGGCATTCTATATCGCTCGATTCGAAGTAACCATGGCGCAGTTCAATCGCTTCGCCGGGGAAAGCTCCGGCGGAATTGCCCCGCGCAATGGCGAACCGGCGCATCCGGCAAGCCATGTGACCTGGCCGGAAGCCTTGGCCTATGGCCGCTGGCTGGGCGAGCAAATGCGCTCTTCGAGCGCAACGCCGGATGCACTGCGGCAGGCGCTCGAAGCTGGCTGGCGGGTAACGCTGCCCACCGAGGCGCAATGGGAAAAGGCGGCTCGGGGGGAAGCCGGCCGCATCTTTCCCTGGGGCGCCGACCCCACCGCGGGCAATGCCAATTTTGCAAGCGGCGGTTCGCGCCCGGTGACTGCCGGCGCCTGCCCGCAATGCAGCTACGGGCTGGCCGACATGGCCGGCAATGTCTGGGAAATGACGAGCAGCCCCTTGCAGGATTATCCCTACAATCCCCACGATGACGCCGCTTCCCTCGGCGCGGACGCCCTGTTCGTCATGCGCGGCGGCTCCTGGCGGGATGTCCCCAATAACATCCGGGGGGCCGTGCGCGGCGCGGTGGACCCTGGCGTGCGCAACCCCGCCATCGGCTTCCGCCTCGCATTGACGCCGCCCTGTCCTATTCCTCGCTCCAACTGACCCGGATCGGTTCGCTGCCGAAGTAATACACGCCGGGGCGCTCGTCCAGGGAATACGCCAGATAGAAAGAGATCGTCTGGCCCTGCAACTGGTACACCGAGCCGATCAGCGGGCCCACCGAGGGCTCCCGGTCATAGTGCCGGGTTCCCATGATGACCAGATCCTGGGCGTACAGGCCGGGCTTGAGCGCTCCCGCCGACGGGATATCGCTCGCGTCTTCCAGTGGATGGAAGTTGCCGTCTGCGTGTCGGGCGAACCATATGTCGTTATCCGTTGCCACCACCACATGCAAATCTCCCGGCCGGTGCCCGTGGGTCCGGTCCTTGACCACGGTGCCATACACGGTGATGCGATCCGAGGGCTTGAAGTGATTTTCGAAAGTCCTGCCGCCGTTGGTGGTGGCGCCGCCGACGAATCTGGCGTCGGTGGGCAAACTGTCGGTGGAAAGTCCTTCGCCGAGCAGAATGGGGCACTCTCCGGGGCTGCCATAGCGCATGGCAAGGGCGCAGCGGTCGTCGATGGACAGCACCGGGTCGCGCCTGCCGTAGTTGAGCCTGGCCTGCATGATCGCCGAGCGTACCGCGCTGTGGCCGAATCCGAGCGTGTGGCCGATTTCATGGGTCGCCACATGATGGAAATGATGCGCGACGGACTCGAATCGCGACCTGCTGTGTTCGTTGAAGACGATATCGCTTTCAACGATGCCGCCGGGGTCCCAGGAAGTCTGGGTCACCGCATCGGCAACAGTGCCACCGCTGCTGAAGTAACTGTCGTCGCCGCAGAACGTGGTGGAAAAGGAGGCGGTGTTGACCTTGTTCTGGGAACTGCCCCGGAAATTGGTCTGGCACACCTCGCGTTCTTCTTCGATGGCATTCAGGCTGATATTGCCCGAGGCATCCATCCACACGTGCAGGGAGCGGACGAAACTCTCGAAAAAGCTGACGCCATCGGGTAGATTTCCCGGCAGATGTGCGTAGTAAGTATGCTCATTGTCGCGCAGCCCCACCAGGTAGCTCAGTTCGAAGCCGAGCGCCTGCCCGGGCGCCAGAACGGCGGCGAGCGACAGCAACAGCGAAGGAATCGGCAGCTTCAACATCGTGGTGTGAAGCATGGAATGTCAGCGCTGAAATTTCAAGCCCGTTTTTGTAAACAAACAGATCTGTCCGGTTCCCCGATGCGGGTTTTTCGGTTTTCGCGGGCACGGCGCAACGGGAGCGTAGCGACCAGAGCGCCGGGCCCGCGACACCCCGTCTCAGGCCACATGGTTCCGCTCCCCATCCATCGGTTTCCCATCCGCCGTATATCGCTGCAACAGCCCGAACCACACCCAGTTTAGCTGATTTTCCCGGTTTCATTGCGTAATGCACGATGGGGATACACAGTATCCGAAGTGGTCGACAATCGCACACCTGACGTCAGATCAAGGATAATGGCCGCGGTCCGGCAGAAGGACACCGGACCCGAAATGGCCGTGCGTCGGCTCTTGCACGGGCTGGGCTATCGCTACGGTCTCCACAGGCGCGACCTGCCCGGGCGCCCCGACCTCGTGTTCCGGGCGCGGCGCAAGGTGGTCTTCGTTCACGGTTGCTTCTGGCACGGCCACGACAGCAGGAAGGGACGGCTTCCTGCCAGCCGGATCGATTACTGGAAAGACAAAATCGGCAGAAATATAGCTAGAGACGCGAGAAACGTTCGCGACTTGATAGGCAAGGGATGGGAGGTTTACCTAGTCTGGGAATGCGAAATAGCACACATGGAATCACTGAAGCAGCACCTGATTCGCTTCCTGGAAGGCGAGCTCTCATGAAGCGGCCGTCCGTCCTGGACGTATTCGCCGGCGTCGGCGGACTGAGCCTCGGTTTCGAGCAGGCCGGATTCGACGTCGCCGCAGCGATCGAGATCGATCCGGTTCACGCGGCCACTCACGAGTACAATTTTCCGTTGTGTCGGATGCACTGCGCCGACGCGACCGGGATTTCCGGCGCCTCCGTCAGGCGAGAGCTATCGGGGCCGATCGACGTTATCGTCGGAGGCGCGCCTTGCCAGGGCTTTTCCATGATCGGTAAACGCGCTCTCGACGACCCACGAAACCAACTCATCAAGCATTTCCTCCGGCTGGTAGTCGAACTCGAGCCGTCCGTATTCGTACTAGAGAACGTTCGTGGACTCACGGTCGGGAAGCATCGCCAACTCCTTGACGAATTGACCGTTGAGTTCGAGGCGGCGGGTTATTCGGTGACGCTCCCATGGCAGGTATTGAATGCGCGTCATTTTGGAGTGCCCCAGGACCGGCAACGCCTCTTTCTGATGGGCGCCAAGGGTACAATCGCTCCGCGATACCCGATCACTGAGATTCTCGTGCCTACGCCGACGTGCCAAGACGCTCTGGACGATCTACCGGACGCGGAGCAATATGACGAACTGGTCTGTTCCGACAGCGTCTGTGTTGGGGAGCCGACCTCAAGTTTAAGCGCGTACGCCAAAGAGATGAAGTGCCTCGACAGCGAAGCTTGGCACCACGGTTACAAGCGCAAGTGGGATCCACGACTCATGACGGCGAGTTTGCGTACGGCCCACACCGAAATCTCGCGACGAAGATTTCACAATACCAAACCCGCTGCGGTCGAACCCATTTCACGGTTTTACAAGTTGGCTGCAAGCGGAGTGTCGAATACGTTGCGCGCCGGCACGGACTCCGCCCGTGGCGCTTTTACGAGCCCCAGGCCGATTCATTATCGCTACGACCGTTGCGTCACGGTTAGGGAAATGGCGCGGCTCCACGGGTTTCCCGACTGGTTCCGCTTTCACGTCACCAAGTGGCACGGTGGGCGGCAGATCGGAAATTCGGTGCCTCCCCCCTTGGCGAGAGCGGTCGCGGTTTCCGTGCGCGAGGCGCTAGGCGTAAAAACGACATCCCCCGAGCGGACTATCCCGCTAGGCTCTCCGGGATTGCTGGAAATGGACATGACAGAGGCCGCTGCCTATTGGAGCGTGGACGTTCCCATCGCAAAGCGAGATCGAAAGAGCGGCGCCACCAAGCGCAAGCAACAGGATATAGAGCGAGAACTCGCTCGCGCCAGCGCATGAGTTACGAAAAAATAATCGAGCGTGTATTCTTTGACCGCTACCATTCCGGCGATGTGAAAGTCGAATTCGTCAGAGACGATCTGGTTGGCGCATCGGAAAAACTCGGTGTTTCAGTTCCCAAAAACCTCGGGGACATTCTTTACGCATTTCGTTATCGCCGCCCGTTACCCCAAACTATTTTGGATACAGCGCCAGCCGATAGGGAGTGGACTATTCGCGGAGCTGGGTCGGCCGCGTACGTTTTTCGCCTGGTAACCGTTAATCGCATAGTTCCCAATACCGCTCTAATGACGATCAAGATTCCCGACGCCACTCCGGAAATCGTTTCTGTACATTCCATGTCGGACGAGCAGGCGCTCCTGGCAAAGATTCGATACAACCGCTTGATCGACGTGTTCTTGGGTGTTTCCGCGTACTCGCTTCAGAATCATCTGCGTACTACGGTTCCGAACATTGGCCAGATCGAGGTGGATGAAATGTACGTTGCCGTCGACAGCACTGGAAGACAGTTCATCCTTCCGGTGCAAGCAAAGGGCGGAAGCGATCAATTGTCAGTCATTCAATCGGAACAGGACTTCCTGTGGTGTCGAGAAAGACTTCCCGACTTGATCTGTCGCCCGATCCTCACCCAATTCGCCGAAAACGACTTGATCGCGATGTTCGAGGTCACGATGGAGAACGAAGAAATCAGGGTTGTACAAGAAAAGCACTACCGACTCGTGCCGGCATCCGAAGTCACACCGGACGGCCTTACTCGCTACCGTAATTCCGCATAGGGTATGGAATTCTATCAACGAGTAATGCGCAGAGACGTTAGTGCCCGAGGGTTCAAGCGGAAATATACTCAGACTGACAATGAAACCCGCATACTGCTTCGAGATAGTGGGACATGATAACGCGATAGTTGAGGCAATCAGCCATGAGCAATTCCGACAATACAAAAAAGCACCTCGAATCAGTTGCAAACGAAACTTTGGAAACTTTCGAGGCGATTGAGACAGAAGCCAGCAGCAAGCTACCTAAGCGCCTCACATCCTCCGAAGGCGTATTGATAAACGTAAATCCGGTCACGTCTCCGGAACCAATCAAAAACCTTTCCAAAATTCAAAATGCAAATAGGACTAGTCTGCTTAGTCTGCAGCAAGAGCCTGCGATTGCAAGAATAGTTGCAGTAAGGGAAGACGGGGAAAGGTGTGTGTACTTCATTTGTCGAGAAATCCCTGTCACATTACCGGGTGGAAACGTAGAATTAGCGAGCTACCGTTCACCTGTTGGTCGATTGGCATCATTACCGATAGGAGATGAAGTAGAACTCCCAAATGGTGAGTTCTTAGAGGTGGAAGAACGCGCCATGCTTCGACCGATTCGAGACAGGGGTAAATGGGACTCGAAGAACTCAGTGCTAGAGGGTGAAACGTATGGTCCGTTAACAGTCACATCTCTAAGAACGCTTATTGAGCGCATTGCGCCAGACGAATTCGATGAGCAAGCTGGCATCGATGAGCAACTCCTTGAAAAACTCTTGGAGGAAGAGCGGGAGTCGGTTAACATCATAGAGGGGATACGCCGCGTTGTTCTCACTCAGATGGAGCTGAGAGATCAACCTATTCTCGACAAATTTCAAGACAAAATCTTCCGACTTCCCCTTGATAGTCGCATCTTATTGCTTGGTCCTCCTGGCTCTGGCAAGACAACCACATTGATTCGCCGACTTGGACAGAAGCTGGATTTAGAATTTCTTAGCGAAGAAGAGCAGTTTCTCGTCAAAAACCATAAAGGGCCTAACGTGACGTCGCATGAGGAAAGCCGGATGATGTTTACGCCTACCTCGCTATTGCAACAATATGTAAAGGAATCATTTTCGCGAGAAAGAGTGCCAGCGTCGGATTATCATGTCCGAACTTGGAATGACTATAGACTAGAAGTCGCGAGAAACAAATTTGGACTATTGACGACATCGACTAAACAAAGCGGTTTCATCCGGCAGGACTCCGTGAAGTACTTTGGCGATGAAGCTTTAGGTAATCTAACAGCTTGGTTTGATGACTTCGAGGTGTGGCAACAATCAGCCTATGTGAAGCGATTACAAAATGCCGCCAAAGAGCTTGTGTCGATTGGAGAAGGCAGAATTGCAGAGCTTGGCAAGGCATAGGTTGCTCTTATACAGCCAAAGAACTCGGTAGAAATCAGTCAACTATTGCGAAGCCTGTTCGGCAAAGCTACTGGGGCTCGAAAATTGGCGGATGAACTTAAGTCTGAGGTCGAATGGGCTGATTCAAGAATAGGCATAGAGAGAGTCACGGTTGGCTATAGACAAAGCCGAGAACTTAATGAGTTTGCCCGCGAGATTGTACGCATCGGGGGAGGAGCGGACTACGACGTGGTTCTTCCTGAACACGCGATTCGAGATGGATTCCCTCCCGTTCTGGCTGAGAACATGTGCAACGACCCAGATGTTGGCATCTGGCTCGCGGATCGCGTGACCGAAATCGAGAGATTTGTCGGTCAATTACCGTCAATAGCAATATTGGTTCCCGAAGAGGAACAGGTAAGATCAGTTGCTGAAGCGCTTCAGGAAACGCTAGCGGAACAAAACATCAACGTGGTGGCATGTCCCGATGGCCAAGTGATCGGGCAAGACAACGACATACGCGTATTCGATGTGCAACACATAAAAGGACTTGAGTTCGAGGCAGTCTTCTTTAAGGATGTCGATCACTTGGCGGAAGTCTATCCAGATCTGTTCGACAAGTTCCTCTACGTAGGCGCAACTCGGGCGGCGACCTTCCTGGGCCTTACCTGCTCGGGATCGCTTCCCACTGCGATCTCGGACTTGCGGTCGATGTTCTCAACAAATTGGGACGGATAACGAAGGACCGGACGCGGTAGGTCAAATGTACATTAAGAACTTTCGGGAACCAGACTCAAATGCAGGAGGTCAAAGTGCACTATACAGTTATCCCGTAAGACTTAGAGGCGGGAGCGCTGCCAACAAAGTGTTTCGCAATTTGCGCGAAGTGACCTTGAAGACCGCGCCTGCCGATAGGGCGTGGACTATCCGCAGAGCCGGGTCGACCGCTTATAAGATCGGTCTGACTGATCGTGATGTTCGAAGTCACAATGGTAATCGAAGCGATCAAGGTTGTTCAGGAAAAGTATTACCGTCTCGTACCGGCAGCCGAAGCTGCGCCGGACGATCTTTCTCGCTATCGCAGCTCCACTCAAGAAATGGAATCCTGAGTTTCAATTCTGAAATCGGCGAGTAGTTTGCGAGCCCAGGCGGGTGTTCTAGGCCAACTGCGACGGCCATTTTCCTCCCACCCTTTACCGCCCGGCTTGCCTCGGTCCTCCATCCAACTCCTGAGGAATTTGTCGTGCGGGTATACGAAACAGTCAGGCCCGTCAAGAAAAGCGATGAAAATACCTTTACCCAAGTATTTCCGGTCAACCACCAGTCGCGTCTTGAGCTGCACCTTGAGAAAGGTCTCGCCATCGATGTGACAAGCGATAAAGTCGGCTCCCTGCCAGTCGTCGGTTAGACGCAGAGAGTTGAATCCATAGTTCGCGAGCCGTGCCGCTACCTTGTGGAAGTTGTAGTTTTCCTGCTGTCGGGGATTGAGTTTTTCGTAAGGCACAGGCTTAAGCATTTTTACTTCCTTTTTAGCCCGAATATTGCATGAGCAGACGGGCGGGGCACCCTGTATTTCGATATAATTCAGTTAGTTAAGCCGATATCGAAGGACTGCGCCCATGACAGATTGTAATCCGCATTCCATCGCTTTTCCACACGGCAAAGGCCGCCTCGTGTAGGCTTCTTTCTCCGGCGGCGCGATCACCTCCGACGGCGGCGGCCAAACTTCGGCCCGGATAGGCGCAACGCCAGACCCGCGTTCCATTTGGGCGGACCCGGTCCGGGAACGCGTTCGTCCCCAATCCACTGATCGCTCCCGCACGCGGGAAAAACCGCCCGAAAATCGTGGCTCAGCCTCTGGAAACCGTATCGGACAGCCCGGTTTCCGGCCGGGTGGAACCATCAAGCCCGAACAGGTCTCGAAAATTGCGGATTCGGGGGCGAATCAACCCACTCATGCAATATCCGGGGTAGACGAGTTCGCCGGGCTGGCGCGGTCTTTGCTCCAGGGCAGGCGCCGGGCGTGGCCCCGGAAGCGCCGCGGCGGCTTGCTCTTCGCACGACTGGGGCAGAAGGCGCAGGGCCGCACGCGGTCGAGGCGCCCCCCTCCTGGCGAGAATGCGACCGACGGTAGACTCGCCCGGGTTGACGGCTTCCCGCAGCAGCAGGACGCGGAGCTTGCATTTGCCCATGAAGGGAAAGTCGCGCCACAGCGCCCACACCTTGTCCTCTTCGGCGGCGCTTCATCGCGACAGGGGGACATGGCGGGGCCGGCGGCTTTTCGCGCACAGGCCGGACGAGCCGTCGCTCAGGTAACGCTTGCGCCAGCGGTAGTAAGTGGCGCGCGACCAGCCGATGGCTGCCAAGGCGATGGCCTCGGAGCAGCCTTCCTCGCGTAGACGCCGAAAGAGTTCGAGCCAGCACAGGCGCTCACACACTTCCGCCGACAGTGTGTCATTCATCTGGAAGCTGCGGCAGGATTTTACGGGCAGAGACTTGATCTGCATGGTTCAGGCTCCTTATTGCGTCAGAAATCCCCGAGCCGGGCGGGTTTCCCGGAGCGAACGGCAAGGGCAGGCGAGCGCATCGGACACCGGCCCGGGGCTGCAATAGCGCTCTTCCAGCTTTCCAGGGGCAAGGCCTGAAGCGGCGGCCCGGACTTCCCGCCAGGGCCCCCAGCGTTCCGAGACTTCGCAGATCTGCATGCCGTCCCCAAGGAGCGACAATTCGCTGGCAAATTGCCTGAAACTGACTTCGCTGGCCATGGGCACGGCAATGGCGCCGGTCGCGGCAGAAGCGCCAGACTGCAACAGACGAAAACAATTGCCCGCCCGGGAACGATAGCGGCATAACACCAGCGGCGCCGCTCCGCCCGGCAAGACGAGGGATTGCCCACTGCGCGGCGGGGCCGGAAAATGCACAGCGCCACTTTCCGGATTGCTGATTTCGGGCGGCAGGGCGCCCGGCTTGCCGCAGGCAAGTGCCAGCGGCAACATGATGACGAACGAATACAGGAATCTCATTGTCTGCTCCTTGCAGGATTTTGGAAAAGGCGGGCGGCCTGGGCGAATCGGGTGGATGACCGCCGTTTGACCAGCCAAAGGGGTATAGGAAACTTTTCGGGAATTCGCCAGGTTTTCGGCGAAAATAGCCCGGAAGACCGCGCCGCAGGACGCATGGACGGGTCGCTCGCGCTATATTGTAAGGAAATGCGTACGGAGCAGGTCTAATGACGATAAACAGGCGAATATGGCTGACTGGCGCCTTGCTGGTCGCATTGCTGGCTCTGCTGTACTGGCCGCCATCGGCCCGGAATGACGTGGCCTTCGCCACCGATGCGGAAACCCTGGCGAGAGGGGAGTACCTGGCATCGGCGGGAGGCTGCATCAGTTGCCATCGGGGCACAGCGGACGAAACCGCCTTCAGCGGCGGCCTCGGGCTGGAATCCGACTTCGGCACTTTTCATGTGCCGAACATCACGCCAGATCCGGCAACCGGCATTGGCGGCTGGACCGCGGGGGAGTTCCTGCGGGCCATGAAGCATGGCCGCAGCCCCGGAGGCGGGTTCTACTTTCCCTCGTTTCCCTGGCGGGCGTACGGAGGGCTTGCCGACGAGGATGTGCTGGCCATGGGTTCCTGGCTGATGTCGCTGGAGCCGGTGTCTTTCCAGGCGCAGGAGCACGAAACGCCCTGGTGGCTGTTGCGGCCCTTCATGGCGGGCTGGAATCTTCTCGCGGGCCTTTATGCCGTGGGAGAAGAGGAGTTTGCGTCGGACCTCGTGGCCCGGGGCGCGTATCTTGCCCGCAACCTCGGCCATTGCGGGGAATGCCATACGCCGCGCAACAGCCTCGGCATTCTCCTCGGCAGCCGCGAATTCGCCGGCGCCGAACTTGGCGAGGACACCGTGGAGGCCATTGACGCCGCGGCGCTGGAAGAATGGACTTTTGACAATTTCGACCTGTTCCTGCTGATCGGCCTGAAGCCCGACGGCGAATTCGTCGGCGGCGACATGAACGAGGTCATCGAATACAACACAAGCCGGCTGACGGATGAAGACCGCGACGCCCTGGCGGCGTTTTTCACTCGGCATTCCGGGGAAGACTGAGGAATCGCACAAAAAATTTGGCAAAAAAGACAAATATCGACTAGGTATTTATAACGGCGCCCCCGCAATACCGCGCGCGGCAATTTCGCCTAACCGAATCCCGGCGCCGAGCGATAACAGGAATAGGCGGCAGTGAAAGCCGCCAGTAGCATATGGAGTGGAAAATGCCTGACGACTTGTTGATTTTGCAGACGATTGTTGCCACCTGTTTTGCCACGTCGCTGATTCCCAACGCCATGTGGCGTCGCCACACCGGGGAGTACGTGGGTTTCCAGAGCAATCTGGTGCTGCTGTATTTCGTATTCCTGGTGAGCTTTGTGGGCAGCAATGTGGCCGCCATTTACGATGCCTGGGGCGCGTTGCTGCGCACCGGGCTGATGGTGGCCGCCACTTTTCTGCTCGGCTGGCTGGTCGCCGTCACCGCCTATTGGCGACGCTACCGCCAGCGCCCCCGCAGGGGCGCCCCGCCGGCCAGTCCCTGACCGTACAAGTTATTTTCCACGAAAACTACGCATTTTCTCCCGGGTCCGCCTATGGTTTGCGGGCAAGCGCCATTTACTTCAACCATGAGGAGCAAGACATGAGAGAACTTGAGGAGAAAGAAATGCAGGCGGTCACGGGTGGAAGATCGGCGGGATTTCCCGCAATGGCCCCACAGCAGTTCTGGCCGACTGATCCGGTCAATCCGTTGACTGTGACTTTCGGGACGCCAGTGGCGCCACACCTGGCCTTGCCGGGCATCTGGCCGCGCTGAATCCGCTGACGTTCACCAGCCTGCGCGGCCTTGCGGGCCGCGCAGGCTGGTTTTTGCTCATTCGGTGTCTTCGCGATAGGTTTCGTGGCAGTTGCCGCAGGCGCCCCCCAGGGTGCGCACCGCGCCAAGGGTGGCGGGCATATCGCCGTCGGCGGCCACATCGGCGAATTCGTTGGCGGCGCTGACCAGCGCCTGGGCCTTGACGTCGATATCATCCAGATTGTCCCAGATCAAATCCAACGCTTCGGTTTCCACGTCATAATCCCGGGTATCCATGGCGCCAAGCAGGTCCGGGATCATCGGCGCGAGCGCGGCAATGCGGCGGCCATTGCGCTCGGCGAGTTCGGCATCGAAAGGCGCGCCCTGGGTCATGGCGATAATCGCGCCGATATTGAACCGCAACAGCTTGAAGACGGCTTGCCGGTCTGTTGTGGCGGCGGCGGCCTGTTGTTCCGGAGTGGGCGCATCCTGGGCCGAAGCCACGAAAAGCATACTGGTTGCGACAAAAGCTGCCAGTGCTAGCAGAAACTTCTTCATTCTCGTCTTACTCCTGTTACCAGATGGGTTGGCCCAAGCGGCATGACCCGGGCAATGGCGCAAAATATATAGCAATTCCCCGGCGAATGTAAGCAAGGCTTTTCAGGCCCAGCAATTCTCATTTTGGCGCCCCAACCTTCATGTCATTCCGCGCGAAGCGAAGCATCCCCTCCGTCATTCCGCGCGAAGCGAAGCATCCCCTCCGTCATTCTGCGCGAAGCGAAGCATCCCCTCCGTCATTCTGCGCGAAGCGAAGCGTAGTCGCAGAATCTCTTGCAGTGGCCACGCAATGAGATCCTGCGACTGCGCGCAGGATGACTGATGTGAGCGCGCCCATTGCCATAATGGGAATTGCTGTTTCAGGCCGCCACATCCTTCCAGACGAACATCCGGGTGGCGAGGGCGAAGCCGATGACGAACCAGACCGCCATGCCGATCAGGCTGGGCACGATTTCCAGCAGGGTCGCGCCGGCCACGGCGATTTCGCGCAGCCCGGAAACGACAAAAGTCAGCGGCAGCACCTGGGCCAGGGGTTGCACGAATCCCGGCATGGCGTCGATGGGATAGAACACGCCGGAGAGCACGATCTGCGGAAAGATCACGATATTGCCGATCGCCATGATGGCCTGCTGGGTCCTGGCCATGCTGCCGATGCAAAACCCGATATTGAGGAAAACCAGGCTGGCGACAAGCGCCACAAGATAGAATTCGGCGAAATTGCCGACGATGTTCACCCGCAGCACGAACAGCGCGAAAGCCAGCAGCACCGTGAGCTGGATCATTACGATGCCAAGCCTTGCCGCGACGATGGCGGCGACGAAATCCCGCGGTTGCAGCGGCGTGACGAACAGCCGCTTGAGAATGCCCTTGCGGCGAAACTCCACCACATTGTAGCCCGAGCCGGCCACACTCAATTGCATCAGCATCATCGCCAGCAAGCCGGGTAGCAGGAAGTCGAGATAGCTTTGCGAAAGCGCCTGCACGTTTTCGATTTCCAGCGAGAACATCGCTTCCCCGCCCCGGTATTCGCGCTCGATTTCCATGAGCTTCTGCTCGAGCATGGGCTCGACCAGGGGCAACTGGTTGAACTGGGAAGTGTCCGCGAGCAGGCGCAGGGCGGCGGTCTCGCCGGCGGACGGCGCCTGGAACTGCGCCGGCACCACGAGCACCAGCATCTGCTCGCCATGGATCAGTTGTTCCCGCAACTGTGCTTCATCGCCGGACACCACGGTGAAAGCGGCGTCCTCGCCAAGCTTGTCCACCAGCGCGCCGGCGAGGGCGCTGTCCGACTGATTGGCTACGCCGAGTGGAATCGGTTCCTGGCCGCCGCGGACAAATGCGAAAATGCTCATGAAGACCACGGGAAAGAACAGGCTGAAGAAGATCGATTGCCGGTCGCGCAGGAAAATCTTCATGAAATCCCGGGCAAGATGGCGCTGGAGTTTGCTTGGCACGATATACCTCTTCAGTCCCGCAAGGCGTGGCCGGTAAGGGCGAGAAAAACGTCTTCGATATTGCCATGGAGCGGCGCAGCGGGCGGCTCGGGGGCGTGTTGTTGAATCAGGTTCGCCGGCGTGTCTTCCGCGACGATCCTGCCGTGGTCCATGATGGCGATGCGACCGCAGAGAAATTCGGCTTCCTCCATATTGTGGGTCGTCAGCACAATGGTCATGCCGGCCCGGTTCAATTCCATCGCCAGCTCCCACAGGCGCCGCTTGGCCTGGGGGTCGAGGCCCGTGGTGGGCTCATCGAGAAACAGGATCCGGGGCACATTGACCAGCGCGCAGGCGATGGAGAACCGCTGCTTCTGGCCCCCCGACAGGCTTTCGGGACGCGCTTTGGCCTTTTCGGTCAGATCCACCCTGGCGAGCAGTTCCATGGCGTCGATGTCGCGGCTGTACAGCGCGCCGAACAGATGCAGCAATTCGATGAGGTTGAGCTTGTCGAAATACTCGCTGGCCTGCAGTTGCACGCCGATCATCTGCTTGACGCGGTACGGATCCCGGGTCACATCGATTCCCGCCACGAAGGCCGAGCCGCCATCGATGTCGTTCAGGCCTTCGAGCATTTCCAGCGTGGTGGTCTTGCCGGCGCCGTTGGGGCCGAGGATGCCGTAGATTTCGCGCTCGAAGATCTCGAAGGAAACCCCGTCCACCGCGGCGAAACTGCGGGACTTGTCTTCCGGCAGCGGATAGCGTTTGACCAGCTCCACCGCCCTGATGATTGGTTCCATTTCCTTATCCCGCGGCGCGGGCTCCCGTCAGAGGCTACCGCTCCCGACATACCCCGGCCCGTGCAGAATCCGCCCCGGCCGGCTTCCGGTGTGCGCGCCATCCTCCACCACGATTTCCCCGTTCACCAGCACGTATTTCATGCCCAGGGCGTATTGATGCGGATCCTCGAAAGTGGCGCGGTCGATGATTTCATCGGCGTCGAACACCGCGAGGTCGGCGAAGAAGCCCTCGGCGATCAGGCCCCGGTCCTGGATGGAAAGACGCTGGGCGGTCATGCTCGTCATCTTGCGGATCGCCTCTTCCAGGGAAATCACGCCGCGCTCGCGGACATAATGCCCGAGCACCCTGGCGAAGGCGCCGTATTGTCGCGGATGGGGCGCGCCTTCGCCGAAGATGCCCACCGGGCCATCGGAGCCGATAGCGGTGGCGGGATGGCGCATGATACGGTCCACATCATCGGAACCGATGGCGTGATAGACCGCGGTGGCGCCGCCATTGCGGAGAATTTCGAACACCACTTCGGCGGCATTCTCCGGCGAGGGTTCCATGCCCGCCTCGATGGTCAGTTCCGCCAGATTCCTGCCGGCCATGGTCGGGTCCCAGCTATTGCGCGAGATGAAGACATTGGCCGGGTCGCCGCCGCCGCGGTCGAACAGAATCCGCTCCACCACTTCATTCTTGATCGTCTGGCGCGTTTCCCGGCTGTCGAGTCTGGCAAGCAGGGCATTGATGCCGCCTTCCTGGGCCCATTGCGGAATCAGGGCGTTGATGCCGGTCTGGGAGGCGGTATAGGGATACTGGTCGATGGTCACGTCCACGCCCCGGGCGCGGGCTTCGTCCACCAGCCTCAAACTGTCCACCGCGGCGCCCCAGTTGGGCGCGCCGATGACCTTGTGGTGGGTAATCTGCACGGGAATGCCGGCTTCTTCGCCGATGCGGATGGTCTCGTTGACCGACTCGATCAGTTGCGAGGCCTCCTCGCGCATGTGGGAGATGTAAATGCCGCCGTGCTCCGCCGCGACCCGGGACAACTCGATCACCTCTTCGGTGGAAGTAAAGCTGCCGGGCACGTAAAAAAGCCCGGTGGATATCCCCAGCGCGCCTTCTTCCATGGCCTGGGCCACCATGGCTTTCATCCGCCCGATTTCGGCCGGGGAGGGTTCCCGGTCCTCCACGCCGATCACCTGGGAGCGGATTGTTCCCTGACCCACGAATACCGCCCAGTTCGGGCTGATGCCGAGTTCGGCGATTTCGCGGTAATGCTCGCCGATAGGCCAGGGCGAGCTGCCATCATTGCCCTCGGTCAGGGTGGTTACGCCCTGAAGCAGGGCGCTTTCGGCGGTGGGCACATCGAAGATGCCGCGGATGGCGTGGGTATGCGGGTCGATAAAACCCGGCGCCACCACCAGCCCGGCCGCGTCAATCAGGATCTCCGCCGTGGCCCCGGACAGGTCGCCAATGGCGGCAATGCGGTCGCCGCGAATTCCGAGGTCGGCCGCAAACCAGGGATTGCCGCTGCCGTTGATGACGCGACCGCCGTGAATGAGGACATCATAGTCCTGGGCAAAGGCGGCGCCGCCCGGGACGAGCAGCAGCAGGATGAGGGAACGAATAAGGGAGGCTCTGATCAAGTCAGAGCTTCCCTGCGGCACATGGAAGCGGTAATGAAAAACTCCACGGATGGAGTTTTTCAGAGAATACATAAGCAGTTTCATGGCCTTACCAGATTGTCACGCGCTCTTCCGGGGGCAGATACAGATCGTCCTCCGGCTGCACGTCGAAAGCTTCATACCAGGCGTCGAAATTGCGCACCACGCCATTGACGCGAAACTCGGCCGGTGAATGAGGGTCCGAGGTCAGGCGCTGAATCAGGGCGTCTTCGCGGTACTTGCGCTGCCAGACCTGGGCCCAGGCGAGAAAGAAGCGCTGATCGCCGGTGAGGCCGTCGATCACCGGCGGCTCCTCGCCATCGAGAGACATGCGGTAGGCGCGGTAGGCCAGGGACACGCCGCCCACATCGCCAATGTTTTCGCCCAGGGTGAACCGGCCGTCGATAAAGTAGCCCGGCACCGGCTCGAATACGGCGTATTGTTCGGCGAGCACGGTTGCCTGATCTTCGAAATTGGCGCGATCCTCGTCGGTCCACCAGTTGCGCTGGACGCCGGCCCAGTCGGATTTCGAGCCCTGATCGTCAAAACCGTGGCCCATCTCGTGCCCGATCACCGCGCCGATGCCGCCATAGTTCACTGCGGCATCCGCCGCCGGGTCGAAGAAGGGCGGCTGCAGGATGCCCGCGGGGAAAACGATCTCGTTGAATGACGGATTGTAATAGGCGTTGACGGTCTGGGGAGTCATGCCCCATTCCTCGCGGTCCGTGGGCTGGCCAAGCCGCGCGATCTCTTCCTGATAGCGGAACTCGCGCACGTTGCGGGCATTGTCGAACAGCGATTCGCGGCTGATCTCGATGGCGGAAAGGTCCTGCCAGACATCGGGATAGGCGATCTTGGGCCGGAAAGCCTCCAGCTTGCGGTAGGCCTCTTCCCTGGTCAGCGGCCCCATCCAGTCGTTCTGTTCGATGCTCTGGCGCAGGGCGCCGCGAAGATTCTCCACCAGCTCCTGCATCTGCCGCTTGGCCGATTCGGGAAAATGCCGCTCCACATAAATCTGCCCGACGGCCTCGCCCAGGCTGCTCAGCGAGCCCACCCGGGCCACGCCGCGCTCCCAGCGCTCGCGCTGCTCCGGCACGCCGCGCAGGACGGTGGAATAGAAGTGAAAGGCTTCCTGGTCGATTTCTTCGGACAGCACGCTGGCGCTGTCGGCGATCAGCCGGTAGCCGAGATAGCTTTTCCAGTCTTCCAGCGGCGTTTCGTTGACCAGGGCGATCACCGGCGCCATGGCGCTCGGGTAATTCACATTGAGGCTGTCGAGGCCACTGACGCCGGCGGCGTCAAAATACGTATCCCAGTCGAAATCGGGCCAGGCGGCGCTGAACTCGGCGAAGGACATGGGGTTGTAGGTGAGGTCGCGGTTGCGGCGCTCGGCTCTGGGCCACATGTGTTCGGCGATGCCCGTTTCCAGGGCGAGGATCGCTTCGGCCCTGGCGGCGGAGTCCGGAATCCCGGCGAAATCGAGAATCCGGGCGATATGGGCGAGATATTCCCCGCGCACCCGCTGGTAATCCCCGGTGTCCAGCAGGTAGTAGTCGCGGTCGGGAAGGCTGAGCCCGGAAAGGGTCAGCACAAGCTGGTGCCGGTCCGGGTCGCTGCGGTCGGCGCCGATAAAAAAGGCGAAGGGGCTTGCGGTGTTATCAAGCTGGGCTCGGCCGAACGCCGCCACGAGTTGCTCCCGGTCCGCGATGGCGTCCACCGCGGCAAGCCCGGGAAGCAGGGGATCCATGCCGAGTTCATTGAGCCGGTCCGTATCCATGTAGCTCTGGAAATAATCGTTGATCTTCTGCTCGATGGAGCCCAGGGCGGGCTCAAGGTCGGCCAGATATTCGATGATACTTCTCACCCGCTGGTCGGAACGATCCGCAAGCACCGAAAATGAGCCGTAGTCGCTGCGGTCCGCCGGCAGCTCGAAGCTGTCGAGCCAGCGGCCATTGGCGTAACGGAAGAAGTCATCGCCAGGGCGCACGGAAGCATCCTGGTTGCTCAGATCAATACCGAAACTGCCGAGTTCCGGGGTGGGCGCCGCGGCTTCGGGCTCGGGCGCCGGGGCGGCCTCTTCAACGGCGGGCGTTTCCTCGGCGCCGCAGGCGACAAGAAACACGGTGACCAGGGCCGGCGGCAAGCCGCGCCAGTCAGTCAGGGTCGGAAGGTTCATGACGATTACCGGAGTGGATGGTCGGGCGGCAAAGTATACCGAATTACGGTGGAGATGGAGTCGACGAATGAACCGATTGCGGATTGGGTGTATAATCCGCGCCGGTTTTCGGGCAGTGCGGCGCGCTGTTCCGCCAGAGCGCAGCCCGATTGCCACGGTAACCCAATCACCACCTGGAGGAAACCCTCGTTGAAACCTGTCAGCGCTAACGCATCATTCGCTTCCATTCCGGCCCTCGTGCTCACTGCGAGCATGCTGCTGCTTCCCGGTCAGCTTTCCCTGGCGGATCAATCCGCCGAGGAAAACCTTGCCCCCATCGCCCAGCTCTGTCTCGCCGGGCAGGATTGTGTCGGGACCAGGACCGGCGAGCCCGCCGCCGTTGCAGCCACTCCCGAACCCGTCGCGGAGCCTGCGGCCGAACCGGTCCTCGTGGCCCAGGCCGACGATGGTTTCGATCTGCAAGCCACTTACCAGATATTCTGCTTCGCCTGCCATTCCACCGGCCTGTCCGGCGCCCCGCGGCCCGGCGATGCCGAAGCCTGGGCGCCACGCATGGAGAAAGGTCGCGAGGAAATCATCGCAATCATGAACCAGGGCCTGAACGCCATGCCGCCCAAGGGCCTGTGCAATACCTGCACCGATGACCAGTTGTGGGAACTGTCGCAGTACATGGTAAGCCTCGAGCAGTAGTCCGCTCTCATCCACGCCCCCGGCCGCCCGATTTCGTTGCATATTCACCAATATTCGCCTTGATCGATCAGCCAGGGAAGCTCTGATTAAGTCAGAGCTTCGCGAGCAAAACAAAACCACGCTTTTGTTTTGCGATAATGAAAAACTCCACGGATGGAGTTTTTCAGAGAATACCCAGGGGCGCGGCGATAGCGAATTTTCGCTTTCGCGGATTTCTGATTTCGCCGCAGATTTGGCATTTTTCACCATTCTCGCCTATGACTTTGGCTTCGTAACCATCAGGTCGAAGCCATTATGTCTGTAGCCATTGTTCATTCCCGGGCCGTGCTCGGCGTCGAGGCGCTGTCGGTCACTGTGGAATCCCATATCTCGGGTGGCCTGCCAGGCTTTGCCATCGTCGGCATGCCCGAGACCGCCGTCCGCGAAAGCAAGGATCGCGTGCGCAGCGCGATTCTGAATTCCGGGCTCGATTTCCCCGCCAGGCGCATCACTGTGAATCTGGCGCCCGCCGATCTGCCCAAGACCGGTGGGCGCTACGATTTCGCCATCGCCATGGGGATTCTCGCTGCTTCAGGGCAAGTGGACGGTCGCAAGCTTGCCGGAGTGGAGTTGCTCGGCGAACTCGCCCTCGACGGCGGCCTGCGCAAGGTTTTCGGGCTGATCCCGTCGATTCAGGCGGCAGCCCGGGAGTCGCGCTCGGTGATGCTGCCCGAAGCCAATTGCGAGGAAATGAATCTGGTGGGCTACCCGGGCTCCCATGCGGTGGCCAGCCTGGCGGACTATGTCGCCCATTTGCACAATGGCGATGAACTCGCCGGGCCCGACCCGAAGCAAGCGCCTCCGGCTTGCAACTGCCATCGCGGTCTCGACAGCATACGCGGCCAGCAGGCGGCCAAGCGCGCCCTGCTCGCGGCCGCCGCGGGCAATCACAATCTGCTGATGATCGGCCCGCCGGGCAGCGGCAAGACCCTGCTCGCCCAGTCGCTGGCGCGGATATTGCCGCCGCTGGAACCGGAGGAAGCCCTGGAAGTGGCGGCAATCCGCTCGATTTCCCAGGTGCGCGGCCAATGCCCTTCCTGGTTCTGCCGCCCGGTTCGGGCGCCGCATCACAGCGCCACAAGCCCGGCTCTTGTGGGCGGCGGCAATCGGGCGCAGCCGGGAGAGATCAGCCTGGCCCATCGGGGACTGCTGTTTCTCGACGAATTGGCCGAGTTCAAACCCAGCGTCCTCGACACCCTGCGCGAGCCGCTGGAGTCCGGCGAGATGACCCTCAGCCGCGCCAATTACCGGCTGCGATTCCCGGCCCGCTTCCAGCTCGTGGCGGCCATGAACCCCTGTCCCTGCGGCTATGCGGGCGATTCGCGCAACGAATGCCGCTGCAGCCAGGATCGCATCGACCGCTATCTCGGCAGGATTTCCGGGCCGCTGCTCGACCGGCTCGACATCATTATCGAGGTGCCGGCCCTTTCCCACGCCGAATTGCTGGCAGCGCCGGTCAAGGCCGACGCATTCGAGCCGGAGCGCCTGCGCGGCGAGGTCAGCGTCTGCCGCGAACTGCAGCGGCGCAGGGCGGGCGGTCTCAACAGTGATTTGCGGGGCGAGGCGTTGGAAACCGTCTGCCGGCTGAGCCCGAAACTGAAGCGGCGCCTCGCGGACACCATGGAACAGCTCTCGCTATCGGCCCGCGCCGCGCACCGGGTGCTGCGGGTGGCGCGCACCATCGCCGACATCGAACAAAGCCCGGAGATTCTCGAACCGCACCTGATGGAAGCCGTCAGCTACCGGCGCTGCCGCGTGCTGCGCTCACTGTTCCGCTGAGGACTGATCCTGCTGCGACAGGGGCCCGCGCCGCGGGAACTCACGGCTGCGAATCCGCTGCAATACGGGCTTCGAGGGCGGCAACGCTGGCCTCAAGCGCCGCGATGCGCTCTTCGGCCCGCGCAAGCGCCCGGGCCTGGGCGTCAAACTCTTCCCGATCGATCGAGGAAAGCTCGGCCACGCCATCACGCAACTGCTGCTCGATCTTGCCCCGCAGATCGCCGGCGGCCTCGCCGCCGGATTGCAACAACCCGCTCAAGCGACCGCTGATTTCCCCGAACAGATCCCGGTTTGACATGGCAACTCCTAGGAGCATGCGCCGTAGGAATTCACGGCTGCAAATCCGCGGCCAGTATACACAGCCCGCCGCACCGGTTTCCAGGCGCTGGCGCAGGCTGACCGCCGTGAAAGCTCGCACCGCCCCTGGTTTCACCCGGAGACAGAATAAAAACGCCTTGCATCGTTCTGGTGCATGGGCCCGGAATTGCCCCTGGAGAATGCACGGCGATTGGATCCTCCCGGGGCCCCACAACCATTCCGGCCCCACTTGCACCCTTCCAACCCACTGAAATAAATCACTTAATTCATTCTGGCACGGAGTCTGCAT
>JAJDVS010000065.1 GCA_022825945.1 Pseudomonadales bacterium | reverse complement strand
TCCTGGCGCAGCGTGGACCATTCCCAGCAGACTTTTTTCATCGAATCCTTCATCGACGAGATCGCCCACCGCGGCGGAGTCAATCCCTATCAGTTGCGCATGGACCTGCTGCAAGAGCACCCGCGCCACCGCAACGTATTGCAAGTGGCGGCGGAGTCGGCGGGCTACGGTAGCGGGCTGCCCGAAGGCCACGCCCTCGGCATCGCGGTGCAGGAAAGTTTCGGCAGCATCGCCGCCCAGGTCGCCGAAGTCTCCATCGGCGACGACGGCCGCGCCATCGTCCACAAGGTCACCTGCGCCATGGACTGCGGCTGGGCGGTCAATCCCGACGGCGCCGAAGCCCAGATCGAAAGCGGCATCATTTTTGGCCTCACCGCGGCGCTCCACGGCGCCATCACCATCGAAAACGGCCAGGTCGTGCAAGGCAATTTCCCCGACTATGAAATGCTGCGCATGGCCACCACCCCGGAAATCGTCGTGCATCTGGTGGAATCCGGCAACCCGCCGGGTGGCCTCGGCGAACCGGCGACCCCACCCGTCGCCGCGGCCGTCGCCAACGCCATCTACATCCTCACCGGCCAACGCATCCGCGAACTGCCCATAGGCGACCGCGAGTTCACACAGACACCATCATTAGCCACTATCGATTAACATGTTCTCTGCACGAGAAAAAACTTTTTTCGGAGTAGGAAACCATCTGATAAATGTCAAATTTTCAAAGAGAAGGAGCGATAAGCAACACTCAAGTCGGACGAGACTTTGAGTTTCGTGCAATGAAAGCGCTAGCTCAAAGGGGTCTTCGGTTGACTCCTAATTTTAATGTTTCTTGCGGTTTGGATGAAGTTCGGAAGGATCATGCTTTCGACCTCGGTTCAGAGAATCCAAAGGTTATTGTCGAATGCAAATCTCAGACCTGGACGTCTGGTGGCAATGTTCCTAGTGCCAAGATGAAGAACTGGGTGGAAGCAATGTTCTACTTTCACATGGCACCGTTGGACTACCGAAAGATATTCTTTGTCGAAAGAAGTGTGCGTCCAAATACTGGTGAATCCCTTTTGGAGTATTTTTACCGAACTCAGACCCATCTTATCCCTTCGGAAGTAGAGTTGTGGGAACTTGATCGACATAGCGAAAAATTGACTATTTTGAAGGAGTAGCTTAATGGATGCTGACGACCATCCCGTCGAAGCTGTCTTGAAAGAATCTCGCCGGTTTATGGTTCCGCTTTACCAGCGGAAATATCAATGGGGCGATGCGCGGCTTCAACCTTTCTGGGAAGACGTTTCAGCAAAGGCCGCAGAAGTCATCGAAGATGAGAGTAAATTTGAACACTACATGGGAGCACTAATACTTTCTCCTGTTGACCAAGGCTCACAGATAGGGCGTACACCAGTAGTTCAAGTTGTAGATGGTCAACAGCGTCTCACTACATTTCAGATATTTCTCTCAGCACTCAGGGAAGTAGCAAGAAATCACAATTTGGATGACCTAATTTCGCACATTGGAGGCTACCTCTTCAATGAACTTAAAAGTAAAGATAAGGACGAATTAACTCGCTTCAAGTTAACACCCACTCCAACTGATAGAGATATATTTCATGACATCATCGAATTGACTCACAAAGATCTTACTGAAAAGCATAGACGTTTATTCTGGGGAAATCGTGTACCTAAAAATACAGGTTTTCCCGCGTTTCGTGCTTATTACCTATTCTATTCTTGGATTGAAGAGTTTGCTTTCCATGGCCCGGAGGAAGATTCCGAGGTAAGTTTCGAAAGTGAGGCAAAAGCCGCTGGAAAGGAAGCCGTCAAGCCCAAACTACTGGAATTGCGGTTGGATGCACTTCTCAAAGCCGTGCTCGACCGACTGAAACTTGTAGTTATTACACTTGGAGAGAACGATGATGCACAAGTCATTTTCGAGACTCTTAACTCCAAAGGCGAGCCACTTCTGGCTATGGATTTGGTGCGCAACAATATATTTCACCGCGCAGAAAAGCAGCAGGTGTCAGTCGAGGAGTTATATAAGCAGTTATGGGATCCGCTAGACGATATTTGGTGGCGTGAGCCCGCGCCAAATGCTCGACCGAGGCGACCTCGACTTGACCACTTCCTAGCACATGTACTGACAGCAGAAACGGGCAATAAAATTTCAGTTCGAGAACTATATGCCGAGTATCGGGCTTTCGCAGTACCAAAAGGTAAGCCACGCTTCGAGAATGTAGAAGATGAACTAAGACTATTGGAGAGATATGCACCACTGTACGAAACACTAGAAGGAAGAGAAAGTAATGACTCGGTTCTATATTGGCTTGGGAGGAAATTGACTTCGTGGCAAGTAACAACTGCGTATCCATTGGCGATGCAGATTGGAGCTGCAGCAGATATTGAAATTGGCGAGAAACGTACACTTGCGAAACTAATTTATTCATTCCTCGCCCGGAGAGCAATTTGTGGATTGACTACGAAGAATTTGAATAGAGTATTCCAATCGTTAGCAGCAGAATTCCTAATTCACGGAGTATCAATAAGTACGTTTCGAGAATTCTTTAAAGATAAACTTGGCGAGAGTACGCGATTTCCAGATAACGAAGAATTTCAACGAGGAATTTTGGAGGGTAACGCGTACTCCATCTCACCAAGAACGAGATTGGTTGACATACTGTCTGAGATTGAGAAAGCCAGCCGATCTAAATTCTCTGAGAAAACGGAACTTCCAGTGGGGCTTTGGATTGAACATGTCCTTCCTCAAACTTGGACGGAAGAATGGCCTTTCGAAGATGGAATTAGACGAGAATTTACCTCTATTGATCCAAAAGTAATGGCAAGAAACTCACTTATTCATACGCTTGGAAACCTTACCTTACTTACTCAAAGCCTTAACATTTCTTCAAGTAACTCAGGATTTCTAGAAAAACGCGAAAAATTTGAAGAGCATACTGGGCTTTTCTTAAACAAGTGGTTCCTTAAGCGCGAAAAATGGACGGAAGTGGAGATTGGTGAACGGGGTGAAGAACTTGCCAAGATATCGAAAGATATCTGGGTAAGATTGTAATTTTCTGGCATGGGCACCGTACGTCATCCCGTCTGCTGGATTGTCGCTGGTTCTAATGGCGTCGATCGCGAGCAGGACATCCACCGAATCGTCGATGTGTTCACCAGTGAAACAGGAATTCCGCGCTATATCGATTCGAGCGAACCCGAAGACCTGCATGATCTCGAAGCCCGCCTGCGCGGCGGCATCCCCGATCGCGACATCGAAGCTCTCGAAGACTATTGGTCTGTGTTTCTGGACCTGCGCTACTCGCTTGTCCTTGACAGCGAACGCAACGGGTACTCAAGCCTGCAAACGCCCTCTGGGAAGCTGCGCGACGACGAAGGGTATTTCGCCGAACTCGACGTCCTCCACGACTGGGTTCGGATGGCGAACGGAGAGTCGAAGCGAAAGAATGTCGCAAGCACCGCAAGCAAAAGTCTGAACGAACGCGCGCTGGAAAAGTATGCGGCGCTCGAAGACGTCGAAATCAAACAACTGGTCGTCGAGGACAAGTGGTTCGCCAGCTTGCGCAAGGCAGTGAACGAAGTTTTGCACGACACCGGCGGGCGGCTTGCGACCCGGCTCCGGGAACTCGACGAGCGCTATGCCCGACCGCTGCCGGATTTGCAGCGGGACGTGAACACCTTCGAAGCAAAAGTAGAGGAGCATTTGCGGAAGATGGGAGTTTCCGCATGAGCGAAGCCTTCGATTTCGATCGACTCGTCGAATTGTTTCAGCGGACCCACGAGGAAACGCAACGCTCCGCGGCGAGGGCCGTGGACCGCTCGCTCGTGGTGCGAAACTGGCTGTTCGGCTGGTACATAGTGGAGTTCGAGGGCGGCGGCTTGTCCCACCGGGAACTCTACGGCAAGGAATTGATCGCCCATCTCTCGAATCGACTGACGGAGGTTGGGATCAAGGGGTGTTCGCGTACCAATTTGAGAAAATTCAGGCAATTCTACCAAGCGTTTAGAGACATTCCACAGACACTGTCCGCCCATTCCGGGCAACCGCAAAAGATTCAACAGCCACTGGTTGTTGAATCTTTTGCGCCAGACACATTTGCCGCGGCGGAAAGCATGACCGAGCTTGCGGCGCGTTTCACTCTCGGCTGGTCTCACTACGCCGCTCTCGTCGCTATCGACAATACCGAGGCGCGCCGCTTCTACGAAATCGAGGCAACCGAAAACAATTGGAGCAGACGCGAACTGGAACGACAGATCGCCAGTTCCCTCTACGAGCGGCTCGCGCTCAGCCGCGACAAGGAGGAAGTTCGCCGCCTTGCCAGCGAGGGGCAAGTGGTGGAGAAGGCGTCGGACCTGATCAAGGATCCTGTCGTACTTGAGTTTCTGGGCCTGGAAGAGAGACCCGGCTATTCCGAAAACGATCTGGAGACCGCAATCATCGACCGGTTGCAGCAGTTTCTGCTGGAACTGGGCAAGGGCTTCCTGTTCGAGGCGCGCCAGAAACGGTTTACTTTCGATAACAGGCATTTCCGCGTGGACCTCGTTTTCTACAACCGCCTGCTGCAATGCTATGTGCTGATTGATCTCAAGCTCGGCGAGCTGTCCCACCAGGACCTCGGACAGATGCAGATGTACGTGAATTACTTCGACCGCCACGTAAAAACCGAAGAGGAACTGCCGACCATCGGCATTCTGCTTTGCGATGACAAGAGCGACGCCGTGGTCGAGCTCACCCTGCCCGAAGACTCGAATATCTACGCATCCAGATACCAGCTTTACCTTCCCTCGAAACAGGAACTGGTGACGCAGATCGAAAACGTCCGACGGGAACACGAAGCCAGGGAAGGCGGCAATAGTGGGTGAATCTGCTACCCGCATAGATGAATTCAAAGCAGAGTTTGTCATGCGAACAGACGATGTTTCTGCTGGATACAAGCAATCCGAAGTGGGAGTTATTCCCGAGGATTGGGAAGTTAAAAGAATTGAGGAAATCGCGAGTGTAACGAGTGGTAAACGACTTCCGCTTGGCAGTTCACTTATAAAAACCCCAACGCCTTATCCCTACATCAGAGTAACCGATATGGGTTCTGGAACCGTGTCTCTTCCAGATATTTTGTTTGTTCCCGAGAGCGTGTTCCCAACAATACGCCAATACCGGATATTCAGAGATGACATATTTATTTCTGTCGCAGGAACAATAGGTATTGTCGGACGAATACCTGTCGAACTCGACGGGGCAAACCTTACCGAAAACGCAAACCGAATTACTGAGATAACTTGTTCAAGAGACTTTTTGTTGTACGCCCTAAACTCAACTTTTATTCAAAAAATAATCGATTCTATTCGAACCGTAGGCGCCCAACCAAAGCTCGCACTTGGCAGAATCCGGCAGTTCACAATTCCAATCCCTCAGGAAAAGCGCGAACAACAAGCAATCGCCGAGGCGTTGTCCGATGTGGACAGCTTGCTTGAATCGCTGGACGCGCTGATTGCCAAGAAACGGGCCATCAAGCAGGCTGCCATGCAGCAACTCCTGACGGGCGAGACTCGCTTGCCCGGGTTCAATGAGACGTGGACAGAAAAGACGCTTGGAAACCATGTCAAATTCCTTCGGAATGGAACTTACTCTCGATCACAGCTTACCAACGATGACCAGGTAAGTTATCTACATTATGGCGACATTCATTCGTGTTCCAATCCGCATCTCGGCCCCGAGATACGTGAGATACCAACCTTGCCAAATCAGCTCGCCAAGACGCTCGATCCACTCAAAGTCGGAGATCTAATATTGGTAGATGCCTCAGAGGATATCGAAGGGATAGGAAAATCTGTGGAGATTAGTGTCCAGCAAAATCATCAAATTGTGTCAGGACTGCACACGATTGCGGCCAGATTTGACAAATCGGTGCTCGCAGACGGCTTCAAGGCGTACTTGCAATTCTGCCCACCATTTCGAAAGCACCTTCGGCGTCTAGCCGCGGGGACTAAAGTTTATGCAACCAATAGAGGTCACGTTGCAAGCACAGTGATGAAGCTTCCGGCCCCGGAGGAACAGCGAGCCATTGCCGCCGTTCTCTCCGACATGGATGTCGAAATCACCGCCCTTCAGCAGCGCCGCGAAAAGACCCACGCCATCAAGCAGGCCATGATGCAGCAGCTACTTACCGGGCGGATCAGGTTGGTATGAATCAGCAAAGCCCCCCGGTTTGCTGGATCATCGCCGGACCAAACGGCGCAGGCAAGACCACGTTCGCACTGAACTACCTGCCACGGGTCGCGAATTGCCATGTATTCGTCAATGCAGACCTCATTGCCGCCGGTCTTGCGCCGCTGGCGCCGAAAGGCAAGGCGATTGCCGCGAGCCGTGTTTTCCTGAAAGAGATTTCGCTAAACATTGGGGCCAGACGCGATTTCGGCTTCGAAACGACCTTGGCGGGCAAAGGCTACCTAAATCTGATCAAACGCCTGAGAACAGATGGTTGGCGACTGGAGTTAATTTATTTGGCATTGCCAAACATTGAATTGGCGCTGAACCGGGTTGCTGAACGCGTCCTGCACGGCGGGCACGATATCCCGAAAAAAGACGTGGAAAGACGCTTTCCCCGCAGCCTTGAAAACTTCCTGGGGGAGTATGCAAATCTTGTTGACCGTGCGGTGTGCTACTACAATGCCGGTTCGGAGCCAGTCTTGATTTTCACCCAGCGACAAGCACAGCGGGTAGTCTCGGAACCCGAGTTGCTTCGGAAGCTTGAAGAGCAGAAGAGCAATGTCATTGCCTGAAGATAAAGAATTTGCGCTGCAGGGGCTGGATTCCCTGCGCCAGTCCGTGGACGAGGCGCTCGAACGGAAGCGTCGGCTCGGCCAATACGCCGTGTTCTGGCGCGACGGCCGCGTGGTCTGCGAAGGCCCGGACGCGCCGGAGCCCGAGAAACGTTTGAATCCAGCGAAAACGCCGCGGCAGCCAGGCAACGACGATTCGTAGCCGCCGCAAATCCGGTAGCGGCAACATTCTCTTCAACGGCCCGTGGCAAACCGGGAGGGCGGCGTTATCTGGCATACCCAGGGCAGCGGCAAGAGCCTGCTGATGGTCTGGCTGGCCAAGTGGATTTGGGAGAACGTGACCCATGGGCGGGTCTTGATCGTCACCGACCGCAAGGAACTCGACGAGCAAATAGAGACGGTATTCAAGGGAGTCGATGAGGATATCCACCGCACGAGAAGCGGCGCCGACCTCGTCAAGGTGCTCCAGTCCACGGAGCGGTGGCTGATGGCGTCCCTGATTCACAAGTTCGGCGCAAGAGACGAGGCGAGCGCCACCGAAATCGACGACTACATCAAGGGAATCAGACAAAACCTCCCGGCGGATTTTCAAGCCAAAGGCGAGATCTTCGTCTTCGTCGACGAATGCCACCGCACCCAATCCGGGAAGCTGCATCAGGCCATGAAGACCCTGTTGCCCGAGGCAACGCTGATCGGCTTTACCGGCACTCCGCTGCTCAAGGCCGACAAGGCGCGCAGCATCGAAATCTTCGGCCCCTACATTCACACCTACAAGTACGATGAGGCGGTCAGCGACAAGGTCGTGCTCGACCTGCGCTACGAAGCGCGGGACATCGATCAGGAGCTCACCTCACCGGCCAGGATCGACCAGTGGTTCGAGGCCAGGACCGCCGGCCTGACCGACCTGGCCAAAGCCCAACTCAGGCAACGCTGGGGAACCATGCGCGCCGTCATGAGCGCCCGGGACCGGCTGCGCAAGATCGTCGCCGACATCGTGTTCGACATGGAAACCCGCGACCGCCTCAAGAGCGGGCACGGCAACGCCCTGCTCATCTCCGACAGCATCCACTCGGCCTGCCGCCTGTACGAAATGTTCGACGACACGGCCCTCGCCGGAAAGTGCGCCATCGTCACTTCGTATCAACCATCCGCGTCGAACATCAAGGGCGAGGAAACCGGCGAAGGTCTCACCGAAAAACTGCGCAAGTACGACATCTACCGGAAGATGCTCGCGGAACATTTCGGAGAAAGCGAAGACACCGCAATGCGCAAGGTCGAGCGATTTGAAAAGGAAGTCAAGAAGCGGTTCATCGAAGAACCGGGGCGGATGAAGCTGCTGATCGTGGTTGACAAGCTCCTCACCGGCTTCGACTCCCCGCCCGCGACCTACCTCTACATCGACAAGAAAATGCAGGACCACGGCCTGTTTCAGGCAATCTGCCGGGTGAATCGGCTGGACGGCGAAGACAAGGAGTACGGATACATCGTCGATTACAAGGATTTGTTCCGCTCGCTGGAACAATCCATCTCGGACTATACCGGCGAAGCATTCGAGGCTTTCGACCGGGAGGACGTGGCGGGGCTGTTGAAGAACCGGCTTCAGCAGGCCCGGGAGCGCCTGGAGGAAGCGCGGGAGGCCGTTATGGCGCTATGTGAGCCGGTGGAGCCGCCAAAGGACACTGCCGCTTATCTCCACTACTTCTGCGCTGCCGACAGCGGCAACGTAGAGCAACTTAAGGCGAACGAGCCAAAACGCCTCGCTCTGTACAAGATGGCGGCAGCCTGTTTGCGCGCCTATGCGGAGCTCGCCAATGAGATGGATGCCGCCGGCTACTCGGCCGCCGAGGCGCAAACAATCCGCGATGAAGTCGACCACTTCGAGAAGGCGCGCTCGGAAGTGAAGCTCGCCAGCGGCGATTACATCGATCTCAAGGTGTATGAACCCGCAATGCGGCATCTCCTCGACACCTACATTCGAGCCGAAGAAAGCGAGAAGATTTCCGCTTTCGACGAGTTGCCGCTCGTGCAACTGATCCTCGACCGGGGAACCGGAGCGCTTGAATCCTTGCCGGAAGGCATCCGCAGGAATCAGGACGCGATGGCCGAAACCATCGAGAACAATGTCCGGCGGCTCATCATCGACGAAATGGCCGTCAATCCAAGGTACTACGCCAACATGTCCGTCCTGCTTGACGAGTTGATCGGGGAACGCAAGCGGCAGGCATTGGACTACAAGACCTACCTTGAGAAAATCGTCGAACTCGCCAGAAACGCACGCGACCCTGACCAGGGCCAGTATCCGCGGACAATCAATAGCCCCGCCCTCCAGGCGATTTTCGATTTGCTGCAAGACCGATCGGGATTGGAAGCGGTTTTATCCACACGGCGGATTGCCGAACCGGGCCCCGCGCTCGCCGAGACCGCCGCACTACAGGCACATGATGCGATTCGCAATGCAAAAATGGCAGACTTTCGAGGCCACGCCATGAAGGAGAAAAAGATACGCAACGCTATCAGAAAGGTTCTTCCGGATGACGAAATCGCCGATCAAGTCTTCGAAATCGCAAAGGCGCAGCGTGAGTACTGAGAAATACCTGCTGCAAGTTGCCGACATCGCGGTGGAAATCGTCCGCAAAGACATCAAGAACCTGCATCTCGGCGTCTACCCCCCGGAAGGGCGTGTGCGCGTGGCGGCGCCGATTCGACTCAGCGAAGAAGCCATTCGGCTCGCGGTGATTTCAAAACTGGCATGGATACGCAAGCGGCAAACCCGATTCGCCACCCAGCCTCGCCAGTCTGAACGGGAGTTCGTTACCGGCGAGAGCCATTTTTTCGAGGGGCGCCGCTACCGGCTCAATGTCGTCGAAGGCGCGACTCGTCCGAGCGTCCGATTG
The DNA here is from genome assembly GCA_022825945.1 of Pseudomonadales bacterium. GTDB lineage: Bacteria > Pseudomonadota > Gammaproteobacteria > Pseudomonadales > Pseudohongiellaceae > UBA9145. The sequence goes on along the minus strand of JAJDVS010000065.1, from coordinate 33,835 downwards.
CAAAATCGCGCTTTCATTGAATTGCGCGTGCCCAAAGGTTCCGACCGCAAGACCAGGGCCGCGGCGCTTCATCGCTGGTATCCCCGGGAACTTCAAGCGCGTTTGCCGGCACTCTGCGAGGAATGGGAACCAAAGATTGGCGTCAAGGTGCAGGAACTTCGCATCAAACGAATGAAGACGCTATGGGGCTCGTGCAATGCCGGCGCCGGCCGTATCTGGCTCAATCTCGAACTCGCCAAAAAGCCCCCGAACTGCCTAGCCTTCGTGCTCGTCCACGAAATGGTCCACTTCCACGAACGCCGCCACAACGAAAGATTCCATGCCCTGATGGACGCGGCCATGCCGCAGTGGCGCACATACCGCGACGAACTCAATCGCGCCCCCTTGGCTCATGAGGATTGGAAGTATTAGGCTTCGGCCAGGTTCGTAAATCCGACATTGGCGGAGGCTGCCCGGGATAGGCGGCAAATCAACTGATTCCCGGACTCAGGGGCAGTACCCGCAGATTCGGGAATCGGGTGAAATCGCGGTCTTGGGTGAGCAGGGTCTCAATGCCCTTTTGCCGGCACAGGGCGGCGATTTGTGCATCGAAGACCAGGTTGCCTTTGGCATTGCCCTCTTGAAGACATGATTCAAGCTCGTCGATGAATGTTTCGTCAGGGAGAGCGATGCGGCATGGGGGCGCCGCCATAAGCGCGTGGATGAAGCCCAAGGCGTCTTTCATGGTGGACGGCGGCGCGCAGATTCTCGGGTGGGTGACGACACGCAGGAATTCAGTCACGCAGAACACCGGAATCGCCCATTGCCGCGTTCCCTCGGCAAGATTCGTCAGTTACCGCAACGCAGCGGCATGGAAGTGACTCTCCGCGCGATGGGCGAAGACGAGAATATTGGTATCGACCGCGATCATTCCCGGTCCAGAAAATCGTACAGCTCGTTGCGGTCCGCCACATCCACGGCCGGCGACTTGTCGCCCCGAACGATGGGAGGGTCGAATCGGTAGCCCCCAGCAGACCTCGCGACCGGTATGAGCTTCGCCCGCAGGGCGTCTTCGACGAAGCGGGTCAGCGTGACCCCCTGCGCCCTGGCAAATTCCTTTGCCTGTAGCAGCACCTTGTCATTGAGGTTCAGCGTGGTTTTCATCGGGCTTGCTTCCTGGCCGATACGGCACGACCATATCAGAATAGCCATATATATGGAACTGAACCCCGGAGCCTATGGATATTGTTCTCTATGCCGAAAGCACCGCATTCCGCTGTTTCCCGCACATTCCCGATAACTTGAAGCTTCCTGGAAATCTCAATTCCCGGGGCTTTTTTTCCAGACCAGCAACTGATTATTGGCGGGCATGGCATGGTCTTCCACCAGCGCCAGGGCGGCATCTTCCGCCAGTCGGTTGACCCACTCGAAATCGCGAATGCCGCTGAGCGGGTCGCGTTGCCGCAGCCAGTGGTCGAAGCGGGCATTGCTTGGGGAAGTATAGGCATTGCGGTAGCGGAAGGGGCCGTACACCAATAACAGGCCGCCCGGAAGCAGGTGGGAATCGAGCCCCAGGAAGAAATTCTCCACCGATGTCGCCGCGATGATGTGCAGCACATTGGCGCAGAAAACCGCCTCGAAGCGCCCGCAGTTCCAGCCAGCCGCATTCACGTCGACCGCAATCGGCGCCGGCAGGCCGGCCCGGCTGACGCGCGGTCGCAATATGGACAAATTCGCCGCGGTGTCCGAAGTCTGCCAGCTCATGCCCGGAAAGCGCCCGGCCATATGTTCGGCATGCTGACCGGTGCCGGCGCCGATTTCGAGCAGGGAGCCGGTGTTGCCCAGATGCTGCCGCAGCACCGCAAGAATCGGACCCTTGTTGTTCTCGCTGGCCTGGCTGAAAGGCAGGTCTTCCATGGCTCCGGCGCGGGTCAGTTCTTGCGCTCGCGCAGGAACACCGGCCGCTCTTTGGAGGATTCCGCTTCGCTGTGGCGATAACCGCTTTCGTCGAATTTCTTCAGCGTCGGGACGGCATTGATGCGGTTGCGGATGATCCAGGCCGCCATTTCGCCCCGCGCGCGTTTCGCCATGAAGCTGAGAACGCGGTAATCGCCGCTCCCGGTCTGGTCCTTGAAAACCGGCGTGACGACATCGGCCGCCAGCGCCTCGGTATCGATGGACTGGAAGTACTCATTGGAAGCGAGATTGACCAGCACTTTTCGCTTTTGCGGCTGGGCGGCGAGGTCTTCGTTGAGGGAACGGGCCAGCGTGTCCCCCCAAAATTCGTACAGGCTGGCGGCACCGTCCACGGCAACTTCCCGGCCCATTTCCAGCCGGTAGGGCTGGATCAGGTCCAGCGGGCGCAGCACGCCATACAGGCCGGACAGGATCCGCAGGTGCTTTTGGGCGAAGTTCAGCTCGGCGGTGCCGAACTGTTCCGCCCGCAGGCCCAGATACACATCGCCGCGAAAGGCGAAAGCCGCCTGCCGGGCATTGCGCAGGGTGAAGGGCGCCCGCCAGGCGGCGTAGCGCTGCCAGTTGAGTTCCGCCAGATCCGGGCTGATGTCCATCAGGTCCGAAAGGTCTACCGGGTCGAGGGTCCGCATGTGTTCCACGAGGCGGGAAGCCTGCTCCAGAAATTTTGGCTGGGAACACTTGCGCGTCGCCACGCGGCTTTCAAAGTCCAGGGTTTTGGCGGGGGAAACGACAGTAAGCATCGGTTGCGCTCTCTTGTTGGCGTTCTACAAGGCGACATGATACATGAGCGTCAAATCCTTGTGGGTTTGCTAAGCTTGCCCAGGAGCGTGGCGATAGCGAATTCCTGTGGCGCAGGCTCCCAGGTTTACAAGAGCTGAATCCATGATTGACCGGCTGGGGCGAATCGCCGTCATGGTGCAGCGGGGGCGCTGGCTCTGGTTGCTGCTCGTGGCGGCGTCTCTGGCGCTCGTGGCGGCAAGCGCGGTTTCCAATCCCTGGCTCGCCGATGACCGCTGGCTCATGCCAGGCGTGGTGGCGCTGTGCTGGTCGCTGACGCTGCTGAGCTTCGGCCGCCTGTTCGAGTCGGTGCCGCCCCGGGCCACGCGGGACATGGCCTGGCGCCGCCGGCTGGCCCGCGGGATGCAACGGGGAATGCTCTGGCTGCTGGGGCTGGCAATGCTCGGGCTTTCCGGCGCCGTGCTTGTGCTCACCTGGCAATTGCTGCGGGTGTGGCACATGGGATGAAGTCATGAACGGAAAGAACGCCGCGGTCATCGCCGCCATCGACACATTCAGCGAACGCACGGGCCGAATCATCTGCTGGCTGGCGGTGGCCGAAGTACTTGTGGTGCTGCTTATCGTATCGCTGCGCTACCTGTTCAACATCGGCCATATCGGCTTGCAGGAATCGGTGATGTACATCAACGCGGCGCTGTTCGCCTTTGGCGCCGCCTACACCCTGAAAGCCCGGGGCCATGTGCGGGTGGACTTCTTCTACAATCGCCTCGGTACCAGGTGGCAGGCCGTCGTGGACATGATCGGCGCGGTGCTTTTCCTCGGCGTTACCGGCGTATTCATTATCTGGGCGAGCTGGGACTATTTGGCGCTTTCCTGGAGCAGCCTCGAAGGCTCGCCGGAATCCAGCGGGCTGCCCTTTGTGTTTTTGCTCAAAACCCTGATTCCCGTCCTCGCCGGCCTTCTATTGCTGCAGGGAATCGCTGAATTCCTGCGCTCGCTGGAGCAATTCCGCCGGTGATCGAGCTGCTGCCGCTGCTACTTTTCCTCGTCGTCTGCCTGTTTCTGCTGGCGGGCTACCCGGTGGCGCTGACCCTGTCCGGCGTGTCGCTGCTGTTTGCCGGGCTTGGCCTTGCCGCCGGGGTGTTCGACGAAGCGTTTTTCGGCCTGATTCCGAACCGCATCTACGGCATCTTCGTCAATCAGAACCTGTACGCCGTGCCCCTGTTCGTCTTCATGGGCACGATGCTGCAACAATCCCGCATCGCCGAGGAGTTGCTCGAAAGCATGGAATCGGCATTTGCCGGTTTGCCCGGTGGCCTCGGCATTTCCGTGGTCTTCGTCGGGATGTTGCTGGCAGCGAGCAAAACAAAACCACGCTTTTGTTTTGCGATAATGAAAAACTCCACGGATGGAGTTTTTCAGAGAATACTCAGGGCCCGATGAGTTCGAGTTTGGCGTGTGACAGGGCCAGCCATTTGCTTCCCGCATCGTCGAAATTTACCTGCACCCGCGCATTTTGGCCATTGCCTTCGCTTTGCAGCACGACGCCTTCGCCGAATTTGTTGTGGGAAACGCGCTGGCCAAGCGGCAGGCCGGCCGGCGCCGGGTTCGCCGCGGGCGCTGGTTGCCGGGGCGGACCGGCGGCCCAGCGCGGTTGTCGTACCTGGGCGCGCAATCGAAGATTCTCGATCAGGTTCCGGGGGATTTCGCTGATAAAGCGCGAAGCCATGCTCAGGCTGACGTTGCCGTGGAGCCGCCGCGATTCGGCATAGCTCAGATACAGTTTGACTCGCGCCCGAGTGATGCCGACATAGCACAGCCGGCGTTCTTCCTCCAGGCCATTGTGGCTGTCCATCGACATCCGGTGGGGAAACAGGCCTTCTTCCATGCCGGCGAGAAAGACCAGGGGAAACTCGAGCCCCTTGGCTGAATGCAGCGTCATCAACTGCACCGCATCGCTGTTCTCCCCTTCCCGGGCGTCGCCGGCGTCGAGGGCGGCCTGATCGAGAAACTCCACCAGCGGGTTTGCCTCGTCGGCATCTTCCTGCTCGATCAACTCGGCGAATCCGCCAGCCGCATTGACGAGTTCTTCCAGATTCTCGATGCGGTTCTGGGCGATTTCGCCGCCTTCCTTTTCATGATGTTCAAGCAGTCCGCTTTGTTCGACGACGAACCTGATCTGCTCCGGCAGGTCGAGCCGCCCCGATTCGCCCTGCAACGCATCGAGCAATTGCAGGAAGCGCAGCACCGCGGCCGAGGCGCGGGGGGCGAGCAGTCCGCTGTTGACGCATTGCACGGCGGCGGCCCACAGCGAGCTTTGCCCGCGGCGGGCCAACTGCCGGATCTCGTCCAGGGTGCGGCTGCCGATACCCCGCGCCGGCAGGTTGATGACCCGCTCCAGCGCCGCGTCATCGTGACGATTGACCAGCAGCCGCAGGTAGGCCAGCGCGTTCCTGATTTCCAGGCGATCATAGAAGCGCAGGCCGCCATATATCCGATAGGGAATGTTGACCCGCAGCAGCGCGTCTTCGAGTTCCCGGGACTGGGCATTGGAGCGGTACAGCACCGCCACATCGCAATGGCGCTCACCCTCCCCGACCCAGGATTCTATCCGTTCGGCAATGAAGCGCGCCTCGTCCTGTTCGTTGAATGCGTCATAGAGTCCGACGGGTTCGCCGTCGCCGGCGTCTGTCCACAAGGTCTTGCCAAGCCGCCCCCGGTTGCGGGAGATGAGCTGGTTGGCGGCGTTCAGAATATTCGAAGTGGAGCGATAGTTCCGCTCCAGCCGCAGCAGGCGGGCATCGGGAAAATCGCCTTGGAACTGCTGGATGTGCTCAACCTTGGCGCCGCGCCAGCCATAGATCGATTGATCATCGTCACCCACCACAGTGACCCGGCCCTCCTCGCCGGCAAGCACGCGAACCCAGGCGTACTGGATCGAATTGCAGTCCTGGAATTCGTCCACCAGGATATTGCGGAAGCGATTGCGGTAGTGGGCGAGCAACTGCGGATTCTTGAGCCAGAGTTCGTGGGCGCGCAGCAGCAACTCGGCGAAATCCACCATGGCGCCCCGGTCGCAGGCGCCTTGATAGGCCTCATACAGGGGCAGCAATTCCCGGGAATGCCTGTCTTCTTCCGGTTCGATACTGTCCGGCCGCCGACCCTGCTCCTTCCAGGCATTGATGACCCCCTGGCACTTGCGAGCCGGCCAGTTCGTATCGTTCACATTCAGGTCCCGCGCCAGCCGCTTGATCATGCGAAACTGATCGTCGCTATCTATGACGGTAAAGCCCTCGGGAAATCCGGTTTCGTGTTTGTGGGAGAGCAGCAAGCGCCGCGCCAGGGCGTGGAAGGTGCCGATCCACATCCTGCTGACGAGGCTGGCGCTCTCTTCCGCCGGATGCTCGCCATGGCCCGCGGCCAGCAGCGCGGCGACCCGCTCACGCATTTCCCGGGCCGCCTTGTTGGTGAAAGTCACCGCAATCAGTTCAAATGGCGATGCTTGCCCCGTGGCAAGCAGCCAGCCAATGCGATGCACCAGAACCCGGGTCTTGCCGCTGCCAGCGCCGGCGAGCACGAGCAGATTGCGGGCTTCACTGGTAACCGCTTCGCGCTGCTCGTCATTAAGGGGATCGAGGAGGGGGGTGGCATCCATCGCCGCATTCTAGCAAAGCTCGCGGCAGGGCCTGGGAGCCTGCGGCGCAGGCTCCCAGGCGGCAATCTTTGCCGCTGGCTGTCATGTGGGACCAATGTGGGACCACAAGTGGGGTCACTGTCAAACTTTGTAACGGTTGCAGCGTTGCGGGGATTTCTTTTGCTATGCTCCCAGTTGACGCAGAATCAAGCCCACTGTGGGGAGAATCCCATGAAACTTCGAGCACTGGCAGGACTTCTCGCCGCGGCAGGCATGACTTCCGCAGCCCTGGCCCAGGACGACGGGCGGATCAGCTATAACAGCCACATCGGGCGCATCATCAATGAGAATTGCGTGGTCTGCCACAGGGAAGGCGGCATCGGGCCCATGCAGTTCGAGACCTATGACCAGATCCGCCCCTGGGCGATCCCTGCCTTGTGGTTCCCCCGCCGGATCTGAATGATCCTTCCGAATGGAACTTCGTCGATGCGTTCGGCGAGCCCACCATGGTGATCCCCTCGATTCCCATCGACATCCCCGCCACCGGCAACGACATGTGGAGGAACCACTATGTGCCCAGCGGCATCACCAGCGACCGCTGCATCAAGGCGATCCAGGTCAAGCCCCGGGGCGACGCCAAGGCGGTGGTGCATCACGCCAATTCATCGGTTGAGTTGATGCGCGAAGACGGCGCCATGGAGCGCTATGGCCAGTTGACCGAATACGCCATGGGCAAATGGGGCGAGATCGTCCCCGAAGGCGTCTGCCGCACGATTCCCGCGGGCTCGATGGTGCGCTGGAGCATTCACATGTATCCCGGCGGCGTGGGCCCAACGGCTATCACATGACCCAGGGTTTCCAGTCCTTCGATCATCCGGTTCGCATCGACAGCTTCCAGCCCCACGGCCATCTTCGCATGAACGCCGCATCGCTGGAAATCTTCTATCCTGAAACCGGACGCACCGAACAGGTAAGCCAGATCTCCAACTGGAGCGCCACCTGGCATCACAGCCACATCCATGAGCCCGAGGTGGCGCCCCTCGTGCCGGCCGGTGCTGGTGCTGGTGCTCAAGCAGTGGTACGACAATACCGCCGCCAATCCCAACAATCCCGACCCGGATCAATGGGTGTGTGGCGGCAGCCGCATCGGTGACGAAATGACCCACGCCTGGATTGCCATTACCCATCTCGACGAAGCGGGTTACCAGCAACTCCTCGCGGAGCGAAGGGCGGCTGGACGGCGCACTTCGGCTGGTTCAGACTAAACTGGACCTGAACTCGCGGCTGCCTTTGCGGCAGCCGCGGGTTTTTGATTCTGAAAAAGGAAAGGCCGGCGGTGTCAAGCCGCCGGCCTTTCCTTTTTTCGCGCCGCCCGCAGATCAGCCAGTACAGCGGCAAGCCCATCCAGCATTTCAACGGCTGCGGGATCATTGGCATCCCCGAGTTTGCCGCGAATGCGTTTCAGCACCCGGGCCGCATCCTTCCCTCTGCCTTGGATGAACAGGATAGTGATTGCCTCACTGGCGAAAGCCCGGGCCTTGGTCCAGTTCCCCTTGGCCAGAAACCACTTCAGGCAGGTCCGGGACAGGGCAATCATCTCGTCCGTATCGCCGAGAGCCGCAAGATTGATGGCTGCGCAGCATTGCAGATCGACTCGCGCTTCCTCGTTTTCCAGCCCGGCATCCAGCCGGGACCAGGGATCGGCGAAAAACTCCCGCAGGCTGGCCTGGTCATGATGAAGAAAGTCCGCATCCGGGGGCGCATAGCGGCTATTGCGGATGTCCCCGAAGTACAGCATGAAAGCTTCCTGCCAGCATCCGGCGCGCGCGCCATGGATTACCGCGAGGTATAGCATTTCCCGATTTCTCGGGGACTCGGCAAGGCCGGATTTCCGCTCCTGAGTCCGGGCAAGCAACAGGCGGTTTCCAGACCGCCATAGCGCGGGCTCGCTCAGTTTCAGGCGCAGCGCCATGGCCGCCCCGGGAAAGCGGGCGAGTTCCAGCTTCATGCCCTGGGGCTTGCGCCACGCCCGGACGAGGCCCGCCTTCTCCAGCGCGAAGATTCCATAGCGCAATTCCATATGAGTCAGGGATAGAATCTCCGAAGTCAGGCCTTCGACTTCGAGTCCGCGGCAGGTTTTCAGAATTTCCCGCAGGCTTGTCCTTCGCTCGTACAGGCTCAGCAAATGGAAAAACATCCGCTGTCCATGCAGCGGCAGCCGGGCGAGACATTCCCTGCCGTACTCCGCGGCCCTTTCGGCTTCGCCGCTTTCCTCAAGCAGCGGAACCAGCTCCATGTAATGCGCGAGTTCGCCATCCCGCGCCAGTTCGAGATGCTGTCCGAGCAGGCGCAAGGTCATGGGCAAACCCTGGTGCCGCCACACTGCGTGGCGAATGTGTTCCGCCCTGCCCCGGATCTCACAGGAACGCATGAGCTCACAGGCGGCGCCAGACCCGATTCCGCCCAAGGCAATGTGTCTTGCCCTGGGCTGGCCGATGGTTTCCAGATCAGGATTACCGAGCCGGGAAGTCAGAACGCAAAGTCCGGGATTCTCTTTGGCGAGTTCACGCAGGAGCAAGGCGAAACCGGGATCATGGAACTGCCCGAAGCCCGGGCCGTAAGTGTCCTGCAGGTTTTGCACGCCATCGAACACGAGCAGGATCCGGTGTTTCCTGATCCATTGCACCAGCCGGATCACCTGGCTTTCCGGGTCATCCTGTCCTGCATCGCTGTCGCCGAGCATGGCCAGGGCACGGCGCAGGAAGACATCGGGGGAAGCAATGGAAGCCTGGGAGCCATAGCCTTGATGGAAGGACCAGGCGAGCACGGCATCGGCGCCACGGTAGTTATCGGCGTCCATTCTCAGCAGCCATTCATTGACGAGGGAACTCTTGCCGGCACCGCCGATGCCAGTCACCTGCACCACATTGACGGCCCCCTGATTCCAGGCTTCGTTCAGGGCGAAAAGTTCGGCTTCCCGCCCGAACAGGCGCTCGCTGGCGGCGGGGAGATTGTTGTGGAATATGTGCTGCGGCCGGCGCAAACGCTTGCGGTTGCGACGGTCAAGAATCAGGCGCACTTCTTTCTCGAACTCTTCGATTTCCAGCGTAAAAAGATAGGAATCAATGCCGAAAATCTGTCCTATGCGGAAAAAGTGCGCATCGGGAATTGCATCCCCGGAACGCGTCCGGCTGCCGGCGCCCCATTTGCTCACCGACTGCCGGCTGACGCCAAGCACTGTGGCCAGATGCTGATTGTTGTTGATTTCCGGGTTGGCCTTCAGGTTGTAGAGAAGCTTGAGCTTCCTGGAGAGCCGGGGATGCTTTTTCATGAAATCAGTCTGGAGGGGCATGCCGCGAAGGAACGCGGGGCAAGCGTCTTTCCTTAACTTCGTGGCCAAGCATAATGGGAAGCGCAAACTCTTGCAAATTGCTTCGGCAAACGCTTGCAGATATTCCTGGATTGGCGATAATCGGAGGATGATTTTCTACGTGGGAGGAGACCGCGATGAAACGATTTGGAGTATCTGCCGCGCTGCTTTCCCTGCTGGCGATTCCATACCTGGCAGGTGCCCAAGGCGACTATGTGACGCCGCGCACCATTGATGGCCACCCCGATTTTCAGGGCGTGTGGGAGAACAATACCCTGACCCCGGTGGAACGCCCGGATGCCTACGCCGACAAGGAATTTTTCACCGACGACGAGATCGCCTTCCTGCGGCAGCGGGCGCTGGAAGTCAATGAATCCGGCGCGGACGCACTGTTTGGCGACGGCTTCTTTTCCGCCGCCGTAAGTGGCGAAATCAATTCCTACGACCCCACCACGGGCAATTATGATTCCCAGTGGATCGTTGACCGCAGGGTCCACCGGCGCACTTCCCAGATTATCGACCCACCCGATGGCAAGTATCCGCCGCGCACCCTGGAGGCGGTGGCCGCCGCCCGTGAACTTGCGGAACACAGGCGCCTGCACCCGGCGGATTCCTGGACCGACCGGCCCCTTGGCGAGCGCTGCCTGTCCTTTGGCGCGCCCCGGCTCGGCTCAGGCTACAACAGCTACTGGCAGATCGTGCAGACCCGGGACACCGTGGCGATCATCCAGGAAATGGCGCACGACGTGCGCATCATTCCCATCGTCGAAAAGCCTCACCTCATCGGCAAGGTCAAGCTGTGGCACGGGGATTCCCGGGGCTGGTGGGAAGGCGACACCCTGGTGATTGAAACCACCAATTACTCCGACGCCAGCGGCACCGCGCCGGAAACCGACCGGAAAGTGAATATCGAGCGGCTGACGCGGATCAGCGACGACCAGATCCAGTATCACTTCACTTCCGATGATCCCGGCCAGTTCACCGCGCCCTATACCCGGGAAATACTGCTGGATTTCACCCCGGACAAGATCTACGAGTACGCCTGCCACGAAGGCAATTACGGCATGTACAACATTCTGTCCGGCCACCGCGCCGAGGAGAGAATAGCGCGGGAAGAGGCTGGGCAGTAGCCGGGAACGGGTCTTCTAGGAGGCTGAAGACCCGGGAGCCTTCGCCGGCGGCTCCCGGCGTCATTGTCGACGCAGGTCCTCGCTCAGTTGATACACCGCCATGGCGTAGAGCTTGCTGTGGTTGTAGCGGGTAATGACGTAGAAGTTCTCAAGGCCCAGCCAGAACTCATCGCCTTGCTTGCCGACAAAGCGCAATGGAGTCACCTGCTGATCCCGGTCGAGATTCCCCGTCTCATCCTTCATGCCCATTGCCTCGAGTTCGGCGAGTGATCGGTTCGGCTCCAGGGTTTCGCTGAAGACATCCCGCGGCAGACCGCCGGCCGCAATCCGCAAGGCAATACCGGCGTCGCGCCGCCAGCCGTGTTCGCGCAGGTAGTTGGCGACGCTGCCGATGGCGTCCGCGGGGTTGTTCCAGATATCACGGAAACCGTCGCCGTCAAAATCCACGGCGTAATTCAGGTAGCTGCTCGGAATGAACTGCCCGAGCCCCATGGCGCCGGCATAGGAACCGAGATAGCCGGTGATTTCGCCCCCCTCCTGCTCGACCAGCCGGATGAACTCCTTGAGCTGGCCGCGGAAAAAATCGGCTCTTGGCGGATAGTCGAAGGTCAGGGTGGCCAGGGCATCGAGCACGCGGTAACTGCCGCTGATTCTGCCGTACATGGTTTCCACGCCGATGATGGCGGTGACAATCTCCGGCGGCACGCCATGGACCCGGTAAGCCTCGTCCAGCGCTTCCCGATGCTCCGCCATGAACCTGACGCCGGAGGAAGTCCGTTCCTCCGTCAGGAATATGTCCTGGTACTCCGCCCACACAAGTTGCCTCTCCGCCGGGCGGCTGATGGCGTCAATGACGCTTTGCCGGTACTCAGCCCGCCCGAGGAGCGACAGCAGTTCCCCCTCATCGAAATCGCTTTCCCCCGCGAATTCCCGCGCAAACTCCAGCGCCTCGGAGCGGCTGGCGTAATCATCGGCTTGGGCCGCCAGCGGCAAAATCAGCAACACAAACAGGGATGGCAGCATCTTGTGCATGGGAAATTGGTTCCCCTTGTTCGATGGTTGGTTGTCGATATCTTCCCAGAAGCCTGAGCCGCAGGCTCCTAGAACCTCATGTTCACCCCGAGCGCATAGCGGCGACCGTGGTTGTATACCCCGATGGGACGGCCAGTATCCGGCGTATGGTTTTCCCTGCTCGCGTACCACAGGATTTCCTCATCGGCCAGGTTAATCACCTGGAACAGCAGTTCCACATCGTCGGTCACATTGTAGCTGGCGTTGAAATCGAGCTGGCCAAAGTCGCCCTTGTAGCCGATCAGGCCCCGGCTCACGCCGAAGCCGAGCCCGAGGTCGGCGGTTCCGGCCTGCTGCGTCGATGTCTGGATGTTCGCTCCGTGAAGATGGTTGGACGGATACTCGGAACGGAACGTATAGGACAGGCGGGCCGCCAGGCCATTTTGCTCATAGTAGGCCGTTGCGTTCCAGGTGTCCTCGGAATGCCCGAACAGCACGGGCTCCTGGCCGGCTTCCCTTTGCGCCTCGCTCTGGTTCAGGTCGGCGTCGGCATAGGTGTAGTTGGCGGTCACGCCGAAGCCGAATCCCAGGTCCTGCTGGTAGTTGATTTCAAAGCCCTGGATGCTGATGCCTTCGCCGTTGACCGGGCGTTCCAGGGCGAATTCCCTGGCTTCAATGACATTGGCGCCGCTGTCGTCGAGAGTCCGATAGTCCCGGGTTGCGGTGAAGGATTCGATATCGATGTAGGAATCGATGTCCTTGTGGAACAGCACGAACGCCAGCAGCGAAGAATCGTCGATGTACCATTCCGCGGACAGGTCGTACTGATTGGAGCGAAACGGCTCGAGCTCCGGGTTGCCTTCGAAGCCGGTGCAGCCCCTGCTGCCGCAGTTGAGGGTCTCGAAAGGAGCGATGCTGACGTAGTTCGGCCGCGCCAGCACCTTGGCCGCGGCGAAACGCAGGATGACATCGTCAAAGCCCACATAGTTAAGGTTGAGGCTGGGCAGGATGTCGGTATAGTCGTTTTCGATGGCCACATCCTGCACCGCGCCGCGGCGTTCCGCGCTGAAGTTGGCCCCGCCGTATTGCCGGGCCCTGGAAGTCGTGCTCGTACCAACCGCGCGCAGGCCGAGGTTGCCGCGGAAGTTTTCCGTCTCGAAATTGCCCTTGACATAGGCGGCGGTCACTTCCTCTTCCACCTGGAAGCGGTCATTGGGATCGTTCCACGAACTGTTCCCGGTGCCCGCCACCTCGGGTATGCCGTTTTGCCAGCGCTGAAACGCTTCGACGTCAAAGCCCCACAATTGCGTCGGCACGGCGCCGACCTTGAACTCGGTGATTCCGGCGCCGGCGAACTGGGCCAATGTGCCTTCCTCCACGAAATCCCGTTTGACCCGGCTCGCGGCCTTGCCGTACTCGCGGTACTTGACCCCCGCTTCGATGCTGGAGAAGAAATCGCTGTTGACGGTGATTTCCGTGTCGGCCTGCAGGAAAGTCGAATCGGAGTCGTTGCGGATGGTGTTGATGTGGGAGTAGAAAAACTCGTAGTCATCGGGGCCGAGACCCGCATCCAGCGTGGATTCCATCACGCCGGAAGTCAGGTCGAAGGCGATGCCCGACAGCGCGGCGAACTGGGCCGCCTTGTCGATGGCCAGGCCGTCGGCGTAACTGTGGCCGGCTTGCACCGTGACCCGGTAGGCGTCGCGCTCGAGCGTCGCTTCCATGTCAAAGGCCGTGGTTTCCACCTCGTCCCGGTAGAAACCCGTGTCGTAGGTGGCGCCCTGGAGGTTGGAGCGGCTGTTGAAGGCGGTGCAGCACGCCGGAATATCACCCGAAACCACGGTGCCGTCGCTGATGGCAACGAGGTTGTTGGCGCGGATATCGGCCAGGGAAAGGGCGGCGGCAAGGCTGGAGAATCCGAAGGAGTAGATTCCCTGGGACTCGCGTTCGGTCACTGAATTCAATGCCGTGAAGGTCACGTCGAGATCGTCGCTGGGCGCGAACTGCAGGGTGACGAATGGCGTGTCGAGGCTGTAGTCGGCGGTGTAGCGGTTGGCGCCGATGCGAACGGGGATACGCTCGTTGACACCGTCGGAGTCATAGTCCGTCGGTCGGAAATAGCCGGCGGTGTTCCGTTTGGAGTCCATCAGCGTGGCGCTGTCCCGGTGCACATAGGCAAGATTGAAACCGAAAGTCTCGGCGTCGTTCTTCCAACTGTACAGGCCGGAAACATGCGGCTTGTTCTCGCCGGCGTTGTCGAAATTGAAATATCTGGCGGAAACGGCGCCGGAGTTGGCGTCGGCGTCGAGCGGCCTGCGGGTCCTGACGATGACCGTGCCGCCCACAGAGCCTTCGTCGATATTGGCTTCCGGCGATTTGTAGACTTCCAGGGTGTCCACAATCTCGGTGGGCAACAGATAATAGTTGAAGCTGCGGTCGCGGAGCTCGGTGCGGCGGTTGCTCGCGGTTGCCGATGCGATCTGCTGATTGTTCAGGAGCGCCAGGTTCAGGTGGGGCGCCGTGCCGCGAATGCTCACCCGGGCGCCTTCGCCATCCCGCTCGTCCTTTTCCACCTGTACGCCGGTAATGCGCTGCAGGGCGTCGGCGACATTGATATCCGGGAACTGGCCGATGTCTTCGGCCGACACCGCGTCCACGATGGTGTCGGACTCGCGCTTGATGCTGAGGTTCTTTCTCAGCGAATCGCGATAGCCGATTACTTCGATAAGTTCGATTCGCTCATCCTCCCCCCCAGACTCCTGCGCTTGGGCAATGGCGGGGATGCCCAGGCCGGAGACCAGCGCCAGGCAAAGGATTTTTCGCAAAGCCATGATTTCACCTTTCATCTTGCTCACCCCCTGTCGATACGGTGTGACTTGTGCACCTGGATGTGTTTGGACTGTCCTCTCCCCGGCGTAGCGCCCCCGGGGTCAGCAGACACATCCCGCTACTGTCACCGAAATATATTACCATTAAGATATAAGTGCAATACCTTTTCGTCAAGCGATGGGGCACCGGATGCCAGCATCGGTCATAACAGCGCATTGCATTGATATTAAATTGGTAATATATTTGCTTGCATGCACTGGAATTTGACAGGAGGCGCCTGGTGATCTGTATCGATGTAGTGAAATTCTCTCTTGTCCGCGTTCCGGCGATCGCTTTCGCGATTGCGGGGGCTGGGGCGGCATTTTCCCAATCGGCGGACGAACAGACGGTACCGGACCTCATTGTTGTTACAGGCTCCAGAATCGAACGAGCGGAGCTGACCTCTTCAACTCCGGTAACGACGGTCGTTTCGGAGCAGATCGCCATTGATCGTTCGATCATGATCGAAGATGTTTTCCAGCGATTGCCACAGGCTGGCGGCGGCGCCAATGCGACCGGCGCATCCGTGGGCGATTCCCTCGGCTCTTCGACGATTGATTTGCGGGGGCTCGGCCAGAATCGCACCCTGGTGCTGATCAATGGCACGCGGGCGGTTCCGTTCAGTTTCAGGAATGCCGTGGATACGAACAGCCTGCCGGCTGGACTGATCAGACGGGTTGAAGTGCTGACCGGTGGCGCAGCGGCGATTTACGGCGCCGACGCGGTGTCCGGTGTCGTCAACTTCATTCTCGATGACGAGTTTGATGGATTTCAATTGACGGCAACCGGCGAAGTTCCCGATGGGGGAGCGGAAAGTGTAAACCTGGAACTGATCGGCGGCTCGGACCTCAATGACGGGCGTGGCCATCTGGTCGGCTATCTCGGATACACCGAGCGGTTTGAACTGCTGGCGGGGCAGCGCGATTTCACATCCGGCACGGTCACGGCAATTCCGTCCGAAGGCGGAAATTTCACCGATGTGGCGTCAGGCAACTTTTTTGCCTTCGACAACAATGGCGGTTTTGCCACTGTGCGTCAGACAGTCGATGTGACCCCGGACCGATTTCTGATCCAGCCGCTGACGAGGCTGCACGCCAGCCTCCTGTTCAAATACGAGTTGCTCCCCGATATCGAGTTGTACGGGCGTGCTTTTTTCACGGATATCGATCTCACCGGGGCCGGTTCAACGGGACAGACGCCTGTCAGCGTCAACGAAACCGTATTGATTTCCCGCGCCAATCCGTTTATTCCGCAGCAAGCATCGGGACTTCTTACCTTTGTCAACGACATCGCCCTTGTCAACGTCGAACGAAATCTGGGGCTCGGCCTGCAAAGAACCGAAACCGGACGCGACACGTTCCAGGTGGTGGCTGGTTTCCGTGGAGATTTCACGGATGGCATAGCGTGGGACCTGTATGCGCAATATGGCCGCGCGGAAGAAAATGCGGTCGTTTTCGGCAACGCGATTCGCAACAGCGCAACCGGGACAAGCCGCTTCGCGGCCATCGCGGACACGGTCGACATATTCGGTCCCGATGCCGACCTGGGCAATTTCGGCACGCGGATCGTACACTCGGACCGGATGCGCGATCAGTTCGTGGGGGCGTTGGTAATCTCGGGGGATACCGCAGATCTGTTCGAGTTGCCGGCGGGCCCGGTAGGATTCGCCGGTGGCTATGAGTATCGTGAAGAAACCGGCCGTCAAACCCCAGGGACCGCGCTTGCCAACGGTCTTGCTTTCGGCCTTGGCGGGGTCAGCGCCATCGATGCCGGCTTCGATACCAACGAGGTCTTCGGAGAATTGCTCGTGCCGGTGCTGTCCGATCTCCCCCTGATTCAGCAACTCAACCTTGAAGGCGCATACCGGCGCTTCGATTTTTCCCATACCGGCGAGGGAGACGCCGACAAGATTGGCTTGACCTGGATAATCAACGATCAGATCAGGATCCGCAGCCAGCGTCAGACAACGGTCCGATCACCGAACCTGGGTGAATTCGCGGGGCCGGAAGTGCAGTTGCCATTGTCCCTGTTTGATCCCGACAGCAACAGTTTCATTCCGCGGCTGGGCGGCCGCTTCGATGGCGACCCATGTCTGGACGGTCGTGGCGACGCATCGCAGTGCGCGGCCCTGGGGGCGGCCGCGCCGGGAACGCCATTCGATACCAGCCGGGCGGCCTACAGTTTCGGCGGCAATCCGAACATAGACACCGAGAAGGGCGAAACGACGACTGTCGGTTTTGTCTTCACGCCGGAATTCTATCCAGGCGCCAGCCTTGTCGTGGATTACGCCAGTATCGAAATCAAGGACGCGGTCAGCCAGATCCAACCGATAGCGGCGTTGACGAATTGCTACATCGACAACCCCGTGGCCGGCAATCCGCTCTGTGGGGCGGTGCTGCGCGACCCGGCGACGGGCCTGATCAGACAGGCACTGGTCAATGACTTCAATCTTGCGAGCCTGAAACAGGAGGGCTACGATGTGCGTCTCGCCCTTCCGCTGGACATCCTGGGCGACGCCGGGGAAGAATTCGATGTTACCTGGGAAGCCGCGATCATTGTCGATCAGAGTAGACAAGCCAACGCCACGGTGCCGGCAACAGACTGTCAAGGTACATTCGGAGGTTCCTGCAGCGGAGACTTCGCAAGTTTTCTGCAGCCCGACTACAAGCACCGCGCCAATCTGAACTGGACCCGCGGCGCATTCGCGGCGCAAGTCACATGGCGCCGCATCGGTGGCGT
This sequence comes from Pseudomonadales bacterium, assembly GCA_022825945.1. Lineage (GTDB taxonomy): Bacteria > Pseudomonadota > Gammaproteobacteria > Pseudomonadales > Pseudohongiellaceae > UBA9145. The sequence goes on along the minus strand of JAJDVS010000065.1, from coordinate 16,389 downwards.
CAGGAATGCCGGCAATTCCGCAGACACGATTGGGTCGCATGAGTACTTTGACCTGACGGGAAGCTATGATGCCAGCGATGTCGTGCGCATAACCGCGGGAGTGAAGAATGTTTTCGACAGCAAGCCACCGATCCCGCAAGCCGGTGGCAATTTCTTCGGTACGCTCAGTGAATACGATCCGGTCGGCAGGGCTTTCGGAGTATCGCTGCGGGCAAGTTTTTGACGGCATATCCGCAGCCGACAGGAGCGGCGCAACGAAGCGGCGGCGCAGTGTTCACCAGGTACCGAGCGAAGAAACCGGACTGACATGCCTGCGCCGTTGACAGCGATCGACTGGTCGATCATTGCGCTCTATGTCGCTGCGGTGCTTGGCGCCGGGGTCGTGCTGTCGCGCAGGTCGACCCATTCCATGAACGAGTATTTTCTCGGCGGAAACCGGATGTCCGCCTGGGTGGTCATGTTTTCGGTGATTGCCACCACCCAGTCCGCCGCGACGTTTCTCGGCGGGCCCGATTATGGCTTCCGCGGCGATTACACCTACCTCGGGTCTTCCCTCGGCGCCGCGCTCGCGGCCCTGTTCGTGGCGCGTTTTCTGCTGCGGCGTTTCTACGCCCTGAATGTGACCACGGTCTACGAACTTCTCGCGATCCGCTTCGGCGATAACGCCAAACGCGCGGCCGGGGCGATGTATCTGGTGGGCCGGGTATTCGCCAGCGGGGCGCGCCTGTATATCGCGGCGATCGCCGTGGCCATGATGCTGTTCTTCAATATCGAGCCGCAAAGCGTGGTGCTGGCGATTCTGGCGATTGCGCTGATTTCCCTGGGAATCACCCTGGCCGGAGGCGTTCGCTCGGTGATCTGGAGCGACCTGGGGCAGTTCGTGGTGTATTTCGGCGCGGCGCTGATCGCCCTGTTCAGTATCTGGTCGCAGTTATCGCTGACGCCGGCGGAAGCGTTGGCGGCGCTGCGGGAAACTCCCGACGGCGCGAACAAGCTGGTGCTGTTTGATTTTTCGCTGGATTTCTCGAGGCCATTCACCTTCTGGGCGATTCTCAGCGGCGTATTCCTCCTCAATGTGGGCAATTTCGGATTCGATCAGGACACCACCCAGCGACTGCTCACCTGCCGGGACGCCGCCGCCAGCGGCCGCGCCCTGGTGATCTCCTCCCTGGCGGCGATTCCGGTGGTCTTTGTCTTTGTAACCATTGGCCATCTGCTGCACCTTCTCTACGAGCGCCCCGAACTGATGGCCCAGGCGAACAGCGGCGGGCTGATGCCGGAATTCAATGGAGAAAGCATTACCGTATTCATGTCGTATATCCTGTCCGAAATGCCCACAGGGGTGCGCGGGCTCGCCGCGGCGGGCATCATCGCCGCCGCCATTTCCACCATGAATTCCGGATTGAACGCCATGTCATCGGTTTTGATCAGCGACTTTTACCGCCCCTGGAAGGAAGCCGTTGCCAGCGAGAGGCCGGAACATTATGTCGTCGCCGGGCGCCTGGGCATGCTGCTTGTGGCCTTTCTCCTCTCGGCGATGGCGGTCCTGTGCTTTTACTGGCAGCGCTACACCGACATGGCCCTGCTGGAGTTCGCCCTTGCGGTGATGTCCTTCTCCTATGCCGGGCTGATTGCGGTTTTCTTTACCGCGGTTTTCAGCAACCGGGGGTCGTCCCGTTCGGTAATCGCCGCCCTGGCCACGGGATTTCTTGTCATTCTTGTGCAACAAGGCTATATCGTCGATTCCCTGGGTCTGCCGGCTGCCATGAAATCACTGGCCTTTCCCTGGCAGTTGCTGATCGGCGTTGGCATCTCGATAATGGTCTGCGCGGCCGGGGAGACCAGGGGCTTGCGGCAGCAAAGGGAATGAATTGAAACATGCGATACTTTCTTGGCATTGACGCTGGCGGCAGCCATTCGAGGGCGCGCCTGACCCGGGCTGACGGAACCGTGATCGGCGAGGCAAAAGCCGGCCCGGCGAACGCCCGCATCGGCCTGGAAAATCTCCGCGAGGTGCTGATGTCGGTTACCCTCGACGCCGCCGCCGCCGCCGGGCTCAAGGAAAGCGACCTGTCCCGGATGGAAGCCGGCATGGGAATCGCCGGCATCTCCCGCCCGGGCATGCTGCAGGCCTTTTCCCGGCTCGCATTTCCCTTCCGCTCGCTGCACCTGGAATCCGACGCCGTGATTGCGAATCTCGGCGCCCATCTTGGCGAGGACGGCGCCACCCTGGTGCTCGGCACCGGCAGCGTCGCCTACATCAAGCTGGGCAAGGTCGGCATTACCATCGGCGGCTACGGCTTCCCCATTTCCGACGAGGGCAGCGGCGCGGCGCTGGGCCTGAGCGCCATGCGGCACGCGCTTCGCGCCCTCGACGGCAGGACCAGGCCCACGCCCCTGAGCGCGGCGGTGACGGCAAAGTTCGACCACGATACCGGGCGGGCGATCAAGTGGATGGATGAAGCCACCCCCGGGGACTACGCGGCTTTCGCCCCCATGATCATGGACTACGCCGAAAAGAACGATGAAATCGCGCGCTCCATCGTGGAAGACGCGGTGAAACACGTGGAGCGATTCATCGAAACGATTCTGGAGAAAGGCGCCCCGAGATGCGCCCTCGCCGGCGGATTGTCCCGGCGATTGCAACCCTGGCTGCGGGAGCGAACCGCGGCAAAACTCACCAAGGCCCGGGGCGACTCGCTTGATGGGGCGCTGATACTCGCCCGCAACGGGCCGGCCACCGATGTCGACCTGTGAGGATTCAGGACTTCCCGACGGCGCCGGGGTATTCCGCCCCGCCGACCCAGACCTGACGAATCTTCCATTCCGGTGTGACACGAAGCAGGTCGGCACGCAATCCGGCTTCGATGGATCCGGTTCGGTTGGTGATACCCAGAAAGGAAGCGGGCATCATGCTTGCCATTTTCGATGCTTCCACAATCCCGATTCCCAGCATCGACATGGCGTTCCGCAGGGCTTCGATCATCGATAGCGCGGCGCCGGCAAGTGTTCCGTCCTCGGCAAGGCATACGCCGTCCCTGACTGCAATGCGGCGACCGTTGAGCCGGAAATGTTCGATAGCGGAGCCCACCACCGGCATGGCGTCGGTAACGAGCATGAGCCTGCGGTCCCGCTTCGCCCGCAAGGCCAGACGCAGCATCGCGGGATGCACATGCTTGCCGTCCACGATGATTCCGCAGTAGGCGCCGGATTCCAGGGCCGCGGGAATCACCCCCGGGCTCCGGGTTTGCATGGGACACATGGCGTTGAAAAGGTGGGTGAAGCCGGAAGCGCCGACCGCGAGCGCATGGCGGGTTTCGTCGAAGCTCGCGTTTGTGTGTCCGATACAGACCTTGACCCCGCTTTCCACGAGGTCTGTTATCTGCTCGAGTCGAACGCGCTCCGGCGCCAGTGTAACCACGACCTGAGCGTGTTCGGCCGAAGTCAGGATCGCGACCGCTTCATCCGACAGTTCGCGCAGCTTGCGTTCGTCGTGAATGCCCCGTTTCTCGACGTTCAGGAAGGGTCCCTCGATATGCACGCCGGCGATGCCGGGCGTTTTTTTGCGCACTTCCCCATCGATGGCGCCGATGGCCTGTTCGACCTTGTCGAGATCGTCGCTGATCAGTGTGGGCAACAGGCTGGTGGTTCCGAAAGCGCGATGCGCCCTTGCCATCTCGATGGCTGTCCCGGAGCATGGATCGTCATTGAATAGCAAACCGCCGCCGCCATTGACCTGCACGTCGACGAATCCCGGCAGCAGGAAATCGTTTTCCAGGTCGATGATCTCGTCATGCGGGCTTTGGGAAGAAACCGTCTGCCCCACCCCATCAATCATGCCATCGCGGACTGCAACCGCGCCCCGGTCAATGATCCCCCCGGGCGTGACGATCCGCCCATTGGCAAGTACGCAAGCTTTCATGCCGCCATCCTGTAAAACCTTTTCCAAGAAAGCTCTGATCAAGTCAGAGCTTTCGCGAGCAAAACAAAACCACGCTTTTGTTTTGCGATAATGAAAAACTCCACGGATGGAGTTTTTCAGAGAATACCTAAAGAGTCTTGGTCACTTTGCGGAGATTTCTCGGGCGATCCGGGTCGAGTCCGCGTTCCCGGGACAGGGCATTGGCGAATTTATAGAAGACTTGCAGGAACACCAGCGGCTGCAAACTGGAATCGGGCGCCCTCGGCGTTGGCAGGCACAAGGCGCCCGATACGGGCTCGCCGGCGACAAGCACACAGGCGCCGCAATCGAGAAAATCCCGGGAAATGCTCTCGATGCTTTCCTGGGAGACGTCGAAAGTGGCGATGGCGATTACCGGAAATCCCTGGTCCACGATCGTCATGGGGCCGTGCCGCACTTCCGCCGCGCTGATGCCTTCCGCCTGGATCATGCAGGTTTCCTTGAGCTTCAGGGCCGCTTCCTGGGCGCTGGCAAGCCCGATGCCCCGGCTCAGGATCAATGCCTGCCGGGCATCGCGCATGGACGCCAGTGCCTGTGGCCAATCGATGGCCCAGGCCTCGGCAAGGGTTTGCGGGAGCCTGGCCAGGGCATCGACCATGGTTTCGTCTCCACTCCACGCGGCGCACAGGTGATACAAGGCCGTCATGGCGCCAATGCAGGACTTGGTGGCGGCAACGCTGCGTTCCGGGCCCACGCCAAGCGGCAGCACATTCTCCGCAATAGCGGCGAGCGGGCTTTCCTCATCGTTCACCACCGCCACCACATAGGCGCCGGATTTTCTGGCGGCCCGGGCCGCGCTCAACAGGTCCGGGCTTCTGCCGGACTGGGAAATCACGAGAAAGAGCGCTTCGCCCATATCGGTCCTGGCCGCATACAGCGAGGCCACCGAAGGCGCGAACGAGCAGACGGCAAGGCCGATCCGGGTTTCAAACAGATACTTGGCGTAGGTCGCCGCGTGATCCGAACTCCCCCGGGCGCAGGTCACAATGAACTTTGGCGCTTTTCTGCGCAGCTTTCCGGCGATTTCCCGAACCGGCGCCGCATTGCCGCTTTGCTGCCGCCTGGTGCTTGCGGAAATCTCGCCCGCTTCCCGGAACATTCTTGTACTGGCGTTCATGGTTGCGCCATTCACTCGCGATTGGTATAGACCAGTATAATACGAATAATGGCCCGGTGGCGCCGTCAGCGGATATCCGTGACGAATTCGTACCTGTCGCCGCGATAGGCGGAACGGGTGAATTCAATCATGGTGCCGTCATCCAGCCAGGTTACCCGCTCGATACGCAATACTTCGCTGTTTTCCTGAATGGACAGCAGTCCCGCTTCGGTGGGCGAGGCAAGGGAAGCGCGAACCTTTTGCCGGCCGAGCTTTGGCCGATTCCCCTTCGATTCCAGCGCCTTGTAGAGGGAGTCCCCGATTTCCCCGATCGGCGGCAGAAGCGGCTCCGGGATAATCGCGTGTTCAATGGCCAGGGGCTCGCCGCCCGACAGGCGAACGCGACCGAGCCGGGCGACGCTGGACGCGATGGAAATCTTGAGCGTCGCCGCCTCTTCCCGGGTGGGATGGGCGTAACTCCGCACCAGCCAGATGGAGCCGGGCTCCTGGCCCCGGGCGAGGGCGTCGTCGGTGAATCCGCCGAGATAGGTTGCCGGCATTTCGATGCGCTCGGAGACGAATGTACCCGATCCCTGCCTGCGCAGCAGCAGTCCTTCGCCAATGAGCTGATCGACGGCCTTGCGGATGGTCACCCGGGACGCGCCGGTCATTTCACACAGGTCCCGCTCCGAGGGAAGCGCCTCTCCCGTGGCGAATTTGCCGTCGTCGATCTGGCGGCGGAGGCTTTTGGCGATTTGCAGGTACAGCGGCGTATTGCTGTCTTTTCGGGAGGGCAAATCGATCATGGCTTGACTCCTTTACCGGCAGGATTGTCGTGCAATTCAGTGACCGCCTCGCGCAACGCCCCGCCGTGCCGCGCCAGCAGTTCCACGGCTTTCCTGGCGTCGAGGCCCAAAGCGCAAAGCACAGCGAGCTTGATATTGCCTTCAGCGGCCTTGAGGGCATTCTCCGCCGCGGCCTTGTCAACGCCCGCAAGTCTCCCGATCATTGCCCCGGCCCGGGCTTGCAGCTTCCGGTTGCTAACTGTCATATCGACCATCAGGCCCTGATATACACGTCCGCAGCGAATCATGGCCGCCGTGGAAAGCAGGTTCAGGATGATTTTTTGCGAGGTTCCGGCCTTCATGCGCGTGGAACCGGCGATGACTTCGCTCCCGGTTTCGGCGCAGATGCCGATGCGGGCCTGGTCAAGCAGCCGGGACGGGCGGTTATTGGCTATTCCAATGGTCAGGGCCCCCGCGTCGTTGGCGGTTTCCACCGCGGCGAGGGTATACGGCGTGCTTCCGCTCGCCGACACGCCGATGAGCACATCGTTCTCGCCGACCCCCAGCGAATTGAGGTCCCGGGCCGCGGCGCCCGTATCGTCCTCGGCGAGTTCCACGCTTTTCAGCAGCGCGCTTTCGCCCCCGGCCAGGGCATAAGCCACCTGCTCCGCAGGCCAGCCGAATGTGGGCCCGAGTTCGACGCCGTCCTGAACGGCAATCCTGCCCGAAGTGCCGGCGCCTGCGTACATCAGTCTGCCTCCCGCGAGCAGGCGGTTGGCCGACTCTTCCGCAGCCTCGGCTATCCCCGCCAGCTCCGGGCCAATCGCCGCGATCGCCGAAAACTGGGCCTCGAACATGGCGCTGACCGCGTCCAGCGTTGACCAGCGATCAATCTCCGTAAATCGCTCGCTCACATTTTCCGTAGGCATGTGTTGCTCAAGACCCTTGCAATTCGCCGATTGTGCGGCCAAGCTGTATTGTAGTGGTATTAAACCAATAAGCAAACAGCGTTACTCCAGCCTGCGCCGCAGGCTCCTGGTGTATGCTTCGGACGATGAAATTTGGAATTGACCGACTCCTGGCGGAAAAGAAATTGCGTGCGCCGCTTCGCGGCCGGCAGGTGGCGCTGGTGGCGCATCCCGCTTCGGTTACCGCCGATCTCGACCATTCGCTGGACGCCCTGGCGGTGTGCGGCGATTTGCGGATCAGTTCGGCATTCGGGCCGCAGCACGGGCTGCGGGGCGACAAGCAGGACAACATGATCGAGTCGCCGGATTTTGTCGATCCCGTTCACGGCATTCCGGTCTTCAGCCTGTATGGGGAAGTTCGCCGCCCCACCAGTGAAATGATGGGCAGTTTTGATGTGATCCTGCTGGATCTGCAGGATCTGGGTTGCCGGATCTATACCTTTGCCACAACGCTGCTTTATGTTCTGGAAGCGGCGGCGGAACACGGCAAATCCGTGTGGGTGCTGGATCGCCCGAATCCGGCGGGCCGCCCGGTGGAAGGGCTGCTGCTGCGTCCGGGATGGGAGAGTTTTGTCGGCGCCGGGCCAATGCCCATGCGGCATGGCCTGACCCTGGGCGAAATGGGCCACTGGTTTATCGACCATTACGGCCTGGATGTGGACTATCGCGTGATTGCCATGGAAGGCTGGAATCCCGCGGCGGCGCCGGGCTTTGGCTGGCCGCTTCTGGAGCGGCCCTGGGTGAATCCGAGCCCCAATGCCCCGACCCTTTCCATGGCGCGGGCTTATGCCGGCGCCGTCATGCTCGAAGGCGCCACCCTGTCGGAAGGCCGGGGCACCACGCGCCCGCTGGAACTCTTCGGGGCGCCGGACGTCAATGCCCGGGCGATTCTCGACAAGATGCGGGATCTGGCCCCGAAATGGCTGCAGGGATGCCGCCTGCGCGAATGCTGGTTCGAACCCACCTTTCACAAGCATGAAGGCGCATTGTGTCACGGCGTCCAGATTCATCCCGAGGGAAGGGATTACGATCACCTCGCGTTCAAACCCTGGAGGCTGATGGCCCTCGCCTTCAAGGCCATTCGCCTGTTGTATCCGGAATACCCGATCTGGCGCGATTTTCCTTATGAGTATGAAACCGGGAAGCTGCCCATTGATGTCATCAATGGCGGCCCGGCGCTTCGCGAATGGGTGGATGAGCCATCGTCCAAACCCGGCGATCTTGACAGTCTGGCCCGGGCGGACGAAGCGCAGTGGGTAGAGCGAATCCGGTCGCATCTCATCTATGAGCCTGCGGGATAATCCCACCATTCCCCTCTCCCGCCATTGTCAGTGGAGCGAAGCGCCCCGCCATTCTGCGCGGAGCGAAGCCCCCTCCCCCGTCATTCTGCGCGGAGCGAAGCGAAGTCGCAGAATCTCCCCGAGGGGCCGCTGCATGAGATTCTGCGACTTCGCGCAGAATGACGCAGGGGGAGGCGCAGAATGACGGGGAGGCGGAACACCGCCGCCCGCCCCGCATCGACACAGGATCAGGCGAGTTTGGCGAGATGGTGGTTTTTCTTGCCGCGGCGGATGATGAAGAATTTCCGGTGCAGCGCGATTTGCCGGTCCAGCGGCTCGTCGCCGGCTTGCTGAACCACATTGTTGGCTGTTACCGCGCCGCTTTGCACCAGGTCCCGGGCGATGCGGCGCGAGCGGGCGAGGCCGCAGGACACGAGCACATCGAGTAGCGGGGCGTCCTCCGCAATATTCGTGCAGGGCAGGCCATCCTGTTCGAGTTGCCGCAGGTCTTCTTCCCGCAGGCCCGTGAGCTCGCCCGAAAACAGCGCCGTGCCGATCCGCCGCGCCGCCGCGAGGCCTTCCCGACCGTGGACGAGTCCGGTGACTTCCCGGGCCAGTATGTCCTGGGCTTCCGGGCGCGATTGCGAGGCGGCGTCGCTGCGTTCGATTTCGCTGATTTCCGCCGGCGACAGGAAGGTGAAGTAGCGCAGGAAATTGTAAGCATCGGCATCGGCGGCATTGCGCCAGAACTGGTAGAAGGCGTAGGGCGAAGTCCTGGCGGGGTCGAGCCAGACCGTGCCGGATTCGGTCTTGCCGAACTTGGCGCCGTCGGCCCGGGTGATCAGGGGAAAAGTCACCCCAAAGACCTGCTGCCCGTGCAGCCGCCGGGTCAAGTCGATGCCGCCGGTGATATTGCCCCACTGGTCGCTGCCCCCCACCTGCAGCGTACAGCCATGGCGCCGGAACAGTTCGGAAAAATCGAATGATTGCAGGATCATGTAACTGAATTCGGTGTAGGAGATTCCTTCTCCCTCGCGCTCGATACGCTGGCGCACCGACTCTTTCCGGATCATGCCGTTTACCGAAAAATGCTTGCCCACGTCGCGCAGGAAGCTGAGCACATCGTAGTCCCGGGTCCAGTCCAGGTTATTCACGAGCAGCGCCGCACCCTCGCCGCAGTCAAAATCGAGAAAGCGGGCGAGCTGCGGCTTGATGCGCTCGGCCCAGTCGCCGATGGTGGCCACGGGATTGAGCTTGCGCTCGGCGTCCTTGAAGCTTGGATCGCCGATCAATCCGGTGGCGCCGCCGACCAGGGCAAGCGGACGATGGCCGGCAAGCTGGAACCGGCGCAGGGCGAGCAGGGGCAGCAGATTGCCGATGTGCAGGCTGTCGGCGGTGGGGTCGAATCCGCAGTACAGCGTACGGTGCCCCGTGGCCAGATGCTGTTTCAGTTCATCGCCGCCGGCGAGCTGGGCCACCAGGTTTCTCCCGGCAAGGTCGGCAATGATGGATGACTGCGCCATGGCTGCGCCCATAAAATTAACGGGAACTTATCGGAGACCGGTCAGGTCAAAAATACCGGAGAACCACATGGCCCACCGGAGAAAGTTGCCGATACTACAACAATCGGCCACCAGATTGGCAGCCAGTAATTCTCATTATGTAACTGAGCGCGCTCTCTTTGGTCATCCTGCGCGCAGTCGCAGGATCTCATTTCGTGGCCACTGGAAGAGATTCTGCGACTTCGCTTCGCTCCGCGCAGAATGACAGGAGGAGTGAAGCGCCATAATGAGAATTGCTGATTGGCAGCATCGGATGATGCAAGCGCTGCCAAAAAGGTGTAACCTCCGGCGTTTTGCTGCGAACTTCGATGGAGCGAGAGCTATCAGTATTCCATCCACGCAACGCCGTCGGCGCCAGGATGCCAGGCAACCCATCATGGCGCTGATGCCGATCAGCGCCATGTGCCTGTTTTACATGTTCGTGCTGCAAACTCCCGCGGAATCCGAAATCCGGACCTTCACGACCCCCGAAATCAGCGGCGGCCCGCTGGAATTGTCCACCGAACTCCTTGTCGCCAAGCGGCGGGCATTGCCGGAAATCCCCATATCCGAAGATTTCAACTCGCCCATTGCAAGAGAACCTGCGGAACTTCCATCAGTGGAGTCCATTGCCCGGGCAGAACCCCAGCCGCTGCCCCCGCTATCCACGGATTGGCAATATGTGGAAGTCCGCGAAGGCGATACCCTGAGCGAGCTGTTTGCCGAGTATCAGCTTGACTCGGCCGACCTCGCGCGGCTGTTGCAAAGCGGAGAGGAAGCCCGGTCGCTCAACCACATGAGAGTGGGCGATCAGCTTGGCTTCAAACTCGATGATTCCGGTCGGCTCGATGAATTCCGACTGTGGCGCTCGCCGCTTGACGTGCTCGCCTTCGACCGGGAAGGCGACGCCTTCCATGTGGAACAGATCGAGCTTTCGCCGCGAATCGAAACCGAAATCAAGGGCGGCACGGTGTACAGCAGCTTGTTCGCCGCCGCCCGGCGCGAACAGGTTTCACCCACCCAGAGCATGCGCATGGCGGATATCTTCGGCGGCAAGATCGATTTCATGCTCGACACCCAGCCCGGAGATCAATTCACCATCCTGTACGAGGAGAAATATCTGCAGGATGAACTCGTCGGCGAGGGCGACATACTCGTGGCGCGCTTCGTCAATCGGGGCGAAGAGCATCTTGCCGTGCGCTACGAAACCAGCGATGGCTGGGTCGGCTTCTACAGCCCTGACGGCAACAACATGCGAACCGCCCTGATGCGCAATCCACTCGATGTATTCCGCATCAGTTCGAATTTCAATCCGCGCCGCATGCATCCCATCCTCAATACCATCCGGGCCCACAAGGGAACCGACTACGCCGCCCCGACAGGCACGCCGGTGCGGGCCACCAGTGACGGCAATATCTCAAGAGCTTCCCGTTTCGGCTCCTACGGCAATATCGTGATCATCGCCCATGAGGGCGGGCTTGAGACGCGCTACGCCCACCTGTCCCGATTCGCCGAAGGCGTCGGGCCCGGCGTCCGGGTCAAACAGGGCGATGTCATCGGTTATGTCGGCGCCACCGGCAGCGCCACCGGGCCGCATTTGCACTATGAAGTACTCAAGAATGGCGTACACCGGGACCCGGCCCGGGTACTCGACCTGATGCCTCCCGCCCCGGGCATTGACGGCGAAGAGATGGATCGTTTCCGCGATCACACGCAAACGCTGCTTGCCCAATTCAATGCGCGTAGCGAGGAACTGCTCAGAAGCAATGCCGGAGTCAGCGCCGACTAACCCGCGCCGCAGCAATTCACGGCTGCAAATCCGCTCTCAGATGGAAAACGAAGCCCCGCAGCCGCAGGTGGTGGCGGCCATGGGGTTGTCGACGATAAAGCGCGACCCTTCCAGCCCTTCCACATAGTCGACCCGCGCTCCCACCAGATACTGGAAACTCAGGGGATCAATGAGCAGGCTCGCACCCTTGTTGTGGACCACGGTATCGTCTTCGGCCACTTCCTCGTCAAAGGTGAACCCGTACTGGAATCCGGAGCAGCCGCCGCCGGTGACGAAGACGCGCAGTTTCAGATTGTCATTGCCTTCTTCGGCGATCAGGCGGTGTACCTTGTCCGCCGCCTGATCGGTGAATTGCATGACTATCGGATCCTGGGACTGCACTACGGACATGGTTTCTCCGAAACGGCAGGCCCGCAAGGCGCGGGCCCGAGATACGGTACAGGCGCATATTGTAGCGCAGGGGCCCCACTCTGGTCAGGCCGGAGCGGTTATCCAGCGCCCAGGAGCCTATCCGGCGTTTTCGAGCTGAAAATTCTCGGACTGCACCAGGGCGATTTCCCGCTCCTGCTGCGAGCCGTCCTCCGATTCTTTCTGGCTCATTCGCGCCAGGGCGCCGTTCACCGCGGACCCCATGACCATCTCGATAAGGTGATAGGACACATTGCCGTTGACCACTCCCCGGGCGGCAAGTTCAATATGCTTGCCGGCCCGGATATTGCCGGTCACACAGCCATCGATGACCGCCAGCGGCACATCGATATCGCCTTCCACCTGGCCGCCTTCGGCAATCCGCAATTGCGCTTCCGAGCCTGCTTCCGCCGTGATATTGCCGACGACCACGCCTTCCACCACAAGCTCGCCGTCAAAATGGACATCGCCGGTGATCGTGGTGGATGTCGACACCAGTGCGGGGCTTCCCGACCTGGGGATACTGCTTGTAGCGGCGTTTCCGGATTTCTTGTTCAAGATCTTTCTCACTTGGCTTACCCAATCAGATTCCAGTTCCTTTCTGAACTCAGGGCAGCAGGCCGATTCCCGCCAGGCCCTCGGATTCGTTCCATCCGAACATGATGTTCATACATTGTATCGCCTGACCCGCCGCTCCCTTTACCAGATTGTCCTCCGCGGCGAGCACCACCGCCATGGACCGGGCTTCGAGCCAAGTCACCGCCAGCTCGCAGACATTGGAGCCGCGCACCTCCCGGGTGGCGGGAAACTCCCCCTGGGGAAGGACCTGAACGAACGGTTCGTCCCGGTAGCGCTCCTCGAAAACCTGTTGCAGCAATTCACTGCCGCAGGCGTCAGGCTCCCGCACCGGCGCATAGCAGGTGGCGAGAATTCCGCGAATCATGGGCGTCAGATGCGGCACAAAGGTCAGCCCCACGGGCCGACCGCCGTTCGCCTGCTCCAGGCCCTGGATGATTTCCGGATGATGCCTGTGCCCGGCAAGGCCATAGGCACTGATGGATTCCGAGGCTTCACAGAGCAGATAGGCCGCCGCAGCCTTGCGGCCCGCCCCGCTGACGCCGGACTTGGCGTCGGCAATGAGGCGGGATTCATCCACCAGGCCCTTTTCCAGCAATGGCAGCAGGGCAAGCTGGATGGCGGTGGGGTAACAGCCGGGAACCGCGATCAGGCGCGCATGGCGAATACGCTCCCGATTGACTTCGGGAAGTCCGTACACCGCCTCAGCCACGAGTTCCGGGCATGCGTGAGCCGTTCCGTACCATTGCTCCCAGCAGCCTATGTCGCGGATACGAAAATCCGCCGACAGGTCGATCACCCTGGCGCCGCCAGCGAGTGCCCGGGCGGCGGATTTCATGGCAACGGCATGTGGCGTGGCGAAGAAAACGACATCGCAACCGGCCAGCGCCGCCGCATCCGGGGGGCTGAAATCGAGGTCGAAGTGTCCGCGCAGATTGGGAAAATGGCTGGCGACGGAGGTCCCCGCGAGCTCCCGCGAAGTGACCAGGCCGACTTCAACCCGGCGGTGCCCCGCCAGCAGGCGCAACAACTCCACGCCGGTGTAGCCGGTGGCGCCCACTATGCCCGCGGTGATCATGCTAGACTGCCTCCGCCGCCTTGAAAGGCGGGTATCTTACACGTTCGATGTCCGGCGAGAAAATTCCATGCTGTGGCTGAAATCCTTTCACATCATCGCCATGGTGTGCTGGTTTGCCGGCCTGTTCTATCTGCCGCGGCTCTTCGTCTACCACAGCCTCAGCGGGGACCCCATCAGCCGGGACCGATTCGTCATCATGGAGCGCAAGCTGTTCTGGGGCATCATGACGCCTTCGGCGGTCGCCACCCTGCTGTTCGGCTTCTGGCTGCTGTTCGGCAACCCCGACTATTATTTGGCCTGGTGGTGGATGCGGCTCAAGCTGGCCCTGGTGGCGCTGTTGCTCGCCTACCATGGCCTGTGCTGGCATTACCTGCAAGCCCTGGGGGAAGGACGCAACCGGCGTGGCCATGTGTTTTTCCGGATTTTCAATGAATTGCCGGTGCTGCTGCTGATCGCGATCACCATTCTGATCGTCGTCAAGCCGGTGCTGTGATCCCCATGCGGACCGGCAAGCCCGTGGTGCTGTGTTTCTCCGGCCTCGACCCGAGCGGCGGCGCCGGTTTGCAGGCCGATATAGAAACCCTGCACAGCCTCGGTTGCCATTGCGCCCCGGTGGCCACGGTATTGACCGTCCAGGATACAGTCAATGCGAGCCGGATGGTCCCCGTGGCCGCCGACTTGGCGGCGGAACAGGCCCGCGCCGTGTTGGCCGACATGCCGGTGCGCTGTTTCAAGCTGGGTCTGCTAGGCAGCAGCGGCGCGGTGCATGCCGCGAGCAAACTGTTGCTCGAACACCCCGACATCCCGGTGGTCGTGGACCCGGTTGGCGCCGCCGGCGGCGGTTACGCGTTTCTGGGCCCCGAAGTGTTCGCGGTCTTGCGCGAATCGCTGCTGCCGCTGGCTACGATCGTGGCTCCGAACTCGGGGGAATTGACGCAACTGGCGGCCGCGGACTCTCCGGAAGCCGCGGCGGGCGAGTTGTTGCGCGAGGGCTGCCGCAACGTGCTGTGGACCGGCGGACACGAATCCGGCGAGGAAGTCGTCAATCGCTGGTTCCGCGCCGGCGGCGAATCCGCTCATGAAGTAACGGAATTCCGCTGGCGAAGGCTGGAACATGAATACCATGGCTCGGGCTGCACCCTGGCCAGCGCCATCGCCGGTTATCTCGCCCTGGGCTGCGAACTTGAAAGCGCATTGCGGCAGGCCCAGGAATTTGTCTGGCGTTCGCTCAGCCGGGCCTGGCGGGCGGGCAAGGGACAGCATCTTCCTGACCGGTGCGGTTTGCAGAATTCGGGGGCGGAAGCATGAAAATCAATCTTGCCGGCATTTACCCGATCACCAATGATGCCGTCCTCGCCCGCTCCGATTACGAGTCAGTGATACACGATGTGATTGAGGGAGGCGCCGCCATGCTGCAATTCCGCGCCAAGCACGGCGATCGGAACAAGGCCCGGAAGCAGGCAAAGGCGCTGCTCGAGATCTGCCGGGAGTACGCAACGCCATTGATTATCAACGACGATGTCGCCCTATGCGCCGCCATTGGAGCCGATGGTGTGCATCTTGGAATCGATGACGCGAACATCGACGATGCTCGCCTGGAACTTGGCCCGGACGCCATTATCGGAGCCACCTGCCATGATTCGCTGACGCTGGCCGAGGAGGCCGAACAAGCGGGCGCAAGCTATGCCGCATTCGGCAGCATCTTTCCCTCAAGCAGCAAACCCGCGGCGGCACCGGCAAGTCCAAGTATCCTGCTGGCCGCCCGGGCAATGCTCAAAGTGCCTGTGGTGGCCATTGGCGGCATCAACCGGCACAACGCGGAATCCACGTTTATCGCCGGAGCGGACATGCTCGCGGTGGTCGGTGGCATCTTCGACGCGCCCGACCCCGGCGCGGCCACGCGGGAGCTCGTGCATATCCATGCGGCCCACTTCACGAGAAGGTAACCGATTGCTACAGCACCAGGTGCACCACCACCATGACCGCGGCCATCACGACCACGAAAACGCCTTCGATGACCGCGGCAAAGTGACTGTTGCGGTGAAACAGCCCCGCCGAGATCAGAATGATGGACGCCACGCCCACGGTCGCGGCGATCATCAGCCATTCTCCGGCGTCCACCATCGCGCCGAGCACCCAGGCCAGCAGCAAGGTGCTGACGAACTGCACCGAAAGCGCCTTGACCGCGTGTTTGCCGGCATCCTCGGATTCCAGGTCAATGCCAACGCCTTCGGCCCATCTGGCGCCGAATGCCCTGGATGAATACCAGATGCCGCCGAGCATGAAGCTCAGCACCGTGGCGACGATTACGGCAACCAGGCTTACGTCAGTCATTTTCATTTCTCCATTGGGAAATCTTGCGTCCAGGCGCCAGTCTTCAGGCAGGTTGTGCATGCCATCCCTGGCGCGACCCTGTTGGCTTCGGGCAACCCCGGCCTTGAGGTTCCAGTTTCCAGCCCCGGCATCACTGTCGGGTCGTTCGAGTCTCAAAAAGCGTTGCTTTTTGCCGGACCGCGCCCATGACGGATTGTGATCTGGAATCCATTCGTTTTCCAGGCTGCAGGGCCATCCTATAGTCGCATAGGTCGTTGGCGTTGCCTTTTGATTGGATGGATCGCGTCCGTTCCGGGTGGCGATTCCCCGTGAACGGGGCGGTTTCCGCCCTGTGGATGGTTCCCCGCGTTGGTCTGGTTACGCCGGATCCGGTCTTTTGGCGGCCGGGTCCGGTCGTTGCGCGGCGTTCGGGTGGTTTCGGCGTTTCGGTGCGGGATCAGGCGGCGCCGACGACTTCCCGCAGGGCTTCGCCCTGGCGGGCGGCGTAATGCCGCTGGGCCTGTGGTTGATGCTGGAACCGCCCGCGCATTCGGATGATGGAGATGGCGGCGTTGGACAGGCAGGCGAGATTGC